>MHLC01000030.1 GCA_001818655.1 Candidatus Liptonbacteria bacterium RIFCSPLOWO2_01_FULL_56_20 | reverse complement strand
CGAAGGGCTTACCGCGATCCAGCTTGACGTCAAAGTGCAGGGGCTGACCTTCGAGATGATCGAGAAAACGCTTGCGCAGGCCAAGCAGGCCCGTCTCGAGATCCTCACGTTCATGAATACCGTGCTGCCCGCGCCGCGCAAAGAGCTTTCTCGCTACGTGCCGACCATTCTCCAGCTCAAGATCAATCCGCAAAAGATCGGCACCGTGATCGGGCCGGGCGGGAAGATGATCAACGGCTTAATCAAGCGGCTGGAGCTCACCTCGATTGACATCGAAGAAGACGGCAGTGTGTTCGTCTCCGCACCGGACCCGAAGCGGGCAGAAGCGGCGGTTCGCGAGATCCAGCTCCTCACGCGCGAATTTCAAGCGGGAGACATCGTCGAGGGTCCCGTCATAAAAGCGCTGGATTTCGGGGCGATCGTGGACCTTGGCGGAGGACAAGACGGCATGATCCACATTTCAGAGCTCAAGAGCGGCTTTGTAAAAACCGTGGACGAGGTGGTAAAGGTGGGAGATGTGGTGCGGGCGAAAGTGATCCGCGTGGAAGAGGGAGGCAGGATCGGGCTGTCGCTCAAGCAAGCAGGAGAACCCGTTTCATAAAGAACCCGTTCCCCCGCATAGCCCGGCGGGTGCCGTGCGTGTTAGAATGTCCGTAATGGACGAAGCATTTCCGCAGGCTCCTTTTACCCGGGATACATTTCGCACCGATACGCCGCAGCCGCAGAGATCTATTCCGCCTCCTCCCCCAGCCGAAACAGTTGAGGTCTCGATCCGTACCATGGAGACCGATATAGACGCGATATCACGCGGCGGAGGTCTTGCCCAAGGGAATGGCGTGACCTCCACGGTGCATATCGCCAAGCCCGATTCCATGGCAGGGGAAACAACGCCGCCTGTTCCCGGCCTCGACACGACCTCTCGGAAACGGTCCTTGAGGATCGTATGGACGATCGTGGTCGTCGTGGGCGCCTTCGTCCTCTTTGCTGTCGGCTACTACCTTCTTCCGCTTCTTTTCCCCGTAACGTAGCGCTACTCTTCTTCGCGCTTCGGCTCCGCGTCCAGTTTCTTGATGCTCTGCACGGTTTTCGCTTTAATGGAGTTCAATAATTTTTTGTCTTCACGGAGTTTTTCTCTTACATTGTCAAACCCCGAGCCGAGTTTCTCGCCTTCGAATGTGTAGCTCGCGCCTGATTTTGTTACGACGCCGTAGCGGGCCGCGGCGTTTAGCACGTCGGCTTCGTAAGAGATCCCTTTCCCGTACATGATGTCGAATTCCGCGTTCTTGAACGGCGGCGCCACCTTGTTTTTCACGACTTTTGCTTTGACGCGGCTTCCCACGACATCCTCGCCTTTTTTGACTTGCGCGATCCGGCGCACGTCGATGCGCACGGACGCGTAAAACTTGAGCGCTTTTCCGCCGGGGGTGGTCTCGGGGTTGCCGAAAAAGACGCCGATCTGCATGCGGATCTGGTTTATGAAAATAATGAGCGTCTGCGATTTCGCGGCGATCGCGGTGAGCTTGCGCAGCGCCTGCGACATCATCCGCGCCTGGAGCCCGATGAACTGCGCGCCCATCTCGCCCTCGATCTCTGCTTTGGGCGTGAGCGCCGCGACCGAATCCACGACCACCACGGAGATCATATTGGAGCGCACCAGGCTCTCGAGGATGTTCAAGGCCTCTTCGCCGTTATCCGGCTGGGAAATAAGGAGCTCGTTCGTTTTCACGCCTAAGCGGCCCGCATACTCCGGGTCGAGCGCGTGCTCCGCATCAATGAACGCGGCTTTTCCGCCCTGCTTTTGCGCTTGCGCGACGACGTTCAGGGCGAGCGTGGTTTTTCCGCTTCCCTCGGGGCCGAAAATTTCTACGATCCTTCCGCGGGGCAGGCCTCCCACGCCGAGCGCGATGTCCAGCGAAAACGAACCGGTGGGTATGACCGCGACATCCACGCGCCGCGCCTCTCCCAGGGTCATGACCGCGCCTTCGCCGAATTTCTCCTGAAGCGAGGAGAGCAGGTCGCCGAGCTCGTTCTTGCCCTCTTTCTTTTCTTCCTTATCCTTTTTTGGCATAGGCTAATTCTACCGCGGTTTAGAACGGCGAGGAAGTGGAGGCGGGCAGAAGCGGCGGTTCGTAGATCACTTGCCGGATCACGCGCGTTTCCCCGCCCAGGAATTTTTTCGCAGTGACTTCGATGGTGTTCAGTCCGGGCTGGAGCGAAAGGGATTTTTCCCATGCGCCGTCGGGCAGGGTCCGCACAACCTCCTCGTTCACCAAGAGAGAATCGCCTCCGCCGAGCTTTCCCGCGATAACGATGGTCGCGGTCGCGACGCGCGTGATCGCGTCCTTGGGATAGGCGAGCGTAAGCTGGGGCGTGCCGAACACCACAGAGAAGCGGAACCCGATATAGAGGACGGCGAGGAGGGCAATAAGCGCCATCCAGCCGTAGCCGGAGAGCGACTGCAGCGCGAAGCGATTCTTGGGGAGCTCGTCGCCCCGTCCAGAGCGCTGAATCGTACTTTCGTATTCCAGTTCGTGCCACCACGCGTCCGCGTCAAAATCCAGGATGCCCGCCAGCTTCTTGAGGTATCCGCGCACGTACGGCGCCGCAGGGAGATGCGCGAAGCTTCCTTCGCGCAGGCATTCCAGGTGGCGGAACGTGATTCCGGAAAGCTCCGAGAGCTTCTTCAGGTTCAGGTCGCGTTCCCGCAGCCGCTCATCTAAGAACGTTGCAAAGCTTTTGTCGTGAGGCATGGGCGGGGCAGGGGTTCAGGCCTGCCGAATTTTTTCTAAAAATACTTCGCGCGGCTTCGCGCCTTCTCCCGGGCCGATGATGCCCGCTTCTTCCATAAGATCGAGGAGGCGGGCGGCGCGCGCGTATCCTACTTTGAGCCGCCTCTGGAGGAGCGAGGCAGACGCTTTTTTCGCTTCCCCCACCACGCGAATGGCTTCATCATAGAGTTCGTCCCCGTCCCCATCAAGGCCGCCACTGAAATCCTCATACGCCGGCGCCGCGCCGTTTCTTTCCGCAAAATCAACTTCTTCCTCGGCTTCGAAAACAGCCGGGTTGTGCTCGCGGATGAAATCCGCGACCGCGTCGATCTCTTTCTCGGAAATATAGGCGCCCTGGATGCGCCGCGGCTTTGAGAGCTCTGCGGCGGTAAAAAGAAGGTCGCCGCCGCCCAGGAGTTTTTCCGCGCCCGCCATGTCCAAGATCGTGCGCGAGTCGATCTGGCTCGCGACCTGGAGCGCGATGCGGCTCGTGATGTTCGCTTTGATGAGGCCGGTGATGATCTCGACCGACGGCCGTTGCGTCGAGAGCACCAAGTGAAGGCCGGTTGCTCGCGCCATCTGCGCGAGGCGCACGATGGACCCTTCGACCTCGCGGCCGTACGAGGTCATGAGGTCCGCGAGCTCGTCCACGACGATGACGAGAAATGGCAGGGGGTTATCGCGGCCGCCGTTCGCGTTGTAGCTTTTGATGTCCCGACTCCCCGCGGCTTGGAGGAGGTCATAGCGCCGTTCCATTTCCTGGATCGCCCAGCGGAATACGCCGACCGCTTTTTTGCTTTCCGTGATCACCGGGCTCACCAGGTGCGGCAGGTGTTCGTACACAGAGAGCTCGACCCGCTTGGGGTCTATGAGGATGAGCTTCAACGTGCTCGGCGAATGCTTGTAGAGGAGCGACACCAGGAGCGAGTGGATCATGACCGATTTTCCTGATCCGGTCGCGCCCGCGATAAGCAGGTGCGGCATCCGTTCGATGTCGGCGAACGCGGGAGAGCCCGTTACGTCCCTGCCGAGCGCAAATCCGAGCATCCCCGAACCCTGAAAATCAGGATAGCTCATGAGGTTCCCGAGGCGTACGACCGCGGCGGCGCGATTCGGCACCTCGATCCCCACAAGCGATTTTCCCGGGATGGGCGCTTCAATGCGGATGGGATGCGCGGCCAAGGCAAGGGCAAGGTCCTGATGGAGCGCGGTGATGCGGGTGAGTTTCATTCCCTCTGCGGGTTTCAGGGTATAGCGGGTGACGGTCGGGCCGATATGCACCTCGCCCATTTCAACGACGATGCCGAAGCTCTCCAGCGTGCGCTTGATGATGTTGGCGTTCGCGCGAAGGTCGCCGGTCGTCGGTTTTTCGGTCGCGGAGACAAGGAGGTCAAGGGGCGGCGGCACATAATCTTGAAATTTTGGAAGCGCGGCCCGCCTTAATTTTTTAAGGAAAGAAGGTTTTGCGGCGGCTCTTTCTGTTGGCTGCGCTCCCTCGTCTTCTTCGGGTGCGTCTGCGTCTTCAGGTTCTTCTGTCTCGCCCCCGTCGAGCGCGGAGGGAGCGACGAGCGGCTCTTCGTCCTCATCCCTCTGTTTCCACGGGAGCGGTATGCGGAGCGGCGAGTTCAGCGTGACGAGGATCGCGATAAGCAGGATGCCTACGACCATTATTGTCGCGGTGGCGGTTCCGAAAGGAAGCGCGAGCGAGCCAAACACAAGGCCGAGCCAGCCGCCTTCGTGAGGGGCCGTAAGGTCAATAAGGCCGAGCACCGAGAGGACCAGGAGCGTTGCGCCGAAAAGCGTGACGCCGATCAATTTTTCGCGCTCCGAGAAAAAGAATACGCCTGCGACCGTAAAGAGGATGAGCGGGAGGATGAAATAGCCCCATCCAAAAAGCGCCGCGAGCAGCTGGTGGAGCGTCATGCCGGCGGGCCCCGCTTTATCAAAGCCCGCGAGCACCAAGAGGATCGCGAGAAAAACAAACAGCGTCGCCCAGATGCTTTTCTTGGTCTCCGGGTGGAGCCGGCGTCTCTCTTCTCTCTCGCGTTCTTCCTCGTCTTTTCTCCCGTTTCGTTTGCGCGCCATTCAACACCATTGTGCTACAAGCGAGGGGAAAGTTCAAATAGAAAAGGAGCGGGAAGGGGCGTATAATGAACGGCAATGCCCGCGCGCTTCAGGGACAAAACACTCATTGTCTTCGATCTCGACGGCACGCTCACGGAGACCAAGTCCAATATGGACCGAGAGACGGCGCGTCTGCTCTGCGGGCTGCTTCGGGACAAGCGCGTCGCGGTGATCGGCGGAGGGGCCTACCAGCAGTTCAGGGCGCAATTTTTAGCCCACCTGCCGTGCCCAAAAGAGCGCTTTAAAAATCTCTTTCTGTTCCCTACGACTTCAACCTCGTTCTATCGTTATGCGCGCGGATGGAGGAAGGTGTACGCGAAACGGTTCTCGCCTCGCGAAAA
Source organism: Candidatus Liptonbacteria bacterium RIFCSPLOWO2_01_FULL_56_20 (assembly GCA_001818655.1). Lineage (GTDB taxonomy): Bacteria > Patescibacteriota > Minisyncoccia > UBA6257 > 2-01-FULL-56-20 > 2-01-FULL-56-20. The sequence continues at coordinate 18,368 of MHLC01000030.1, read as the reverse complement.
AAGAGCGATCAAGCATGCATTCAGAGCGGCTCTTCGCGAGATCCGCTACGTCCCTCCCCGGAAAACGTACGGGAAGGTCATCGAAGATCGCGGGGCGCAGATCACCTTCTCGGCCTTGGGGCAGGACGTGGTGAAAATATTGGGCGAGAAGAAGGGCGTCGCGCTGAAGACACAATGGAAAAAGCAACACGCCGCACTCAAACTGAAATTGGCGCAGACGCTTCAAAAACGTCTGCCAGGGTTCGAGGTGAGGGCTTCTGGATTTACATCGATTGACGTGACCCATAAAGGCATTGATAAGGCGTACGGCATCCGCGAGATCGAAAAGCACCTCCGTATCCCGCGCCGAAAAATGCTTTTTGTGGGCGACGCGCTCTTCCCCGGCGGGAACGATTATGCTGCGAGGCGCACCGGCGTGACCTGTGTTTCCGTGTCAGGGCCGAAACAAACCAAAAAGCTTGTCAGATCTTTGCTGTAATTGCTGAAGGGAAGCGTTGACAGGGCTCACTTCTCTCGGTAAGGTGAAAGCAGTTATTTGGCGGATTTTCACACGAGAAAAGAGGTGAAGAGCAATGCCAGTCAAGGACCGGAAAGTCGTGCCGCCTTTCGTCGCGGCGGTAGGACGGCTCAGGGAGCGGATCGCGGCGTTTAAGAGATTGATGCGTAGCCCGCGCGGCGGAGAAGCAAGCGAAATGCTCCTTGAGAGGTCCCGTGAAGTGGAATCTCTGCTTGGCGCGTTGCGGAAGCGCATCCTCGACCCCTCGGGGATATTGCAGAGTCCCGGGCTTCGCGCTGCATTCGGTCAGTGCGTAGATGCTGCCGCGTCCCTGAAGCCGGACCTCGCAGTATTTAATGAGCAGAGCGGAACGCCGGATCGTTTCCTGGCGTGCGTGTACGCGCTGCGCAAACTTCACTCTCTAGTTGAAGAAGTAGAGGAGGCGTGGCGTGGGCAGGCAGATGACCCGGAGGAGGACGGGACAAACAACACAGGCAGCCCCCTTGCGGATATTTCACGGACTTCATAAACAGGAGAGGGGGATGTATGGCGCATATAGCGCAGTGAGCGCCCAAGCGGATGGATCCGTGCGGGCGCTCTCAATTTTCCCCCAAGCTCTTTTGATTGACAACTTCTTCTTTGTCGCGTTAGAGTACTCGTGCATTATCATGCCGGAATTTTTGAACAGTTCATTCGGGCTGAAACTTACCGCCCCGCAGGTGGTCGAAGAGATCATTCGTTTCATGCACGCCGAGCCGGAGCGGCGGTATAAAGTGACGATCGGCACCGATTCGGAGCGCCTCGCGGGCGGCCGCGCGGATTTCGTGACCGCGGTCGTGGTGCACCGCGTGGGGAACGGCGGCCGCTACTTCTGGCGGCGGCTCGAGATGGGGAAATTCCATACGCTCCGCGACCGCATTATTAAGGAAGTGCTCATCTCCCTCGAGCTTTCCAAGGAAATTCTTCTGGAGCTCAAGAACAGCGCGCTTGCAGGCACCGGGGAGCCGGTTCTGAAATGGGATTTTGAAATTCACGCCGACGTAGGCGAGCGGGGGCCCACCCGAGCCATGATCCAGGAAGTGGTGGGGATGATCCGCGCGAACAATTTTGAAGCCATCACGAAGCCGGGGAGCTATGCCGCGTCGAACGTGGCAGACCGGCACGTATAGCGGTATGGACACCCTGGTGTTTGATATCGAGACGCAAAATTTTTTTACCGACCCAGGCGTTGGCTGGGATAATTTCGAAGCGCTCAAAATTTCCGCAGTAGGCGTGTACTCGTACGCGAAGGACGAGTACGCGTGCTTTGAAGAGTCGGAGATCGAGAAGCTCGCCGATCTTTTCCGCGCGAGCCGGCTCCTTGTCGGCTTCAGCATCAACCGGTACGACGTGCCGGTGCTCAACTGCTATTTTGCGAAACTAGGAGCGCCGCTACGCCTTGATCTTCTTGAGAAGGACCGCGTTGACCTATTGGAAGAGATTGAGGTCGCGACAGGCGGACGCATAAGCCTCCACAAGCTCTCCGAGGCCAATCTTGGCGCAGGAAAAGAGCGGACAGGCGCAGAAGCGATCGCGCTCTGGAGAGAGGGGAAGATCGAAGAGCTCAAGCAGTACTGCCTGAGGGACGTCGAGCTCACGAAACAGCTCTACGACCTCTCTCGCGACCGCGGCTATCTCTTTGTGCCTAATCAGCGGACCGGAGAGCTGGTCAGGGCCCATTTTCAAGGCAGCGGATCTGGCCTCACGAGAAAACGGCACGATGCGAAACACACGCGTTTATTTTGACTACGCCGCCTCGACCCCTGTCGATCCGCGAGTCGAGCGTGAAATGCAGCCGTACTTTACGGCGCGCTTTGGCAACCCCGGGTCGCTTCATTCCTTCGGGCAGGCGGCCATATTAGCACTTGACCGGTCTCGGGAGGTGGCCGCCAGGGCTGTCGGCGCCGGGTTCCGCGAGGTCGTGTTTACGGGTTCGGCAACCGAGGCGAACAATATGGCGCTCCGCGGGGCCCTCGGGGCGTTTCAGAATGAACGGCCGGAATGTTTAAGGCCCCGCATAGTGGTTTCCGCGATCGAGCACGAATCGATCCTTGAGACCGCGGCAGATCTTGCCCGTGCGGGAGCAGAGGTGGTGTGCGTGCCGGTCGACGGCGAGGGCGTGGTTGACCTCGGGAAGCTTGCCGCGGCGCTTCACGAGCAGACCGCGGTCGTATCCGTGATGTACGCGAACAACGAGATCGGCACTGTTCAGCCGCTCCTTAAGGTGCGACGGGCCGTCGAAGAGGCGCGTCGCGGCCGGAAATATCCGCTCCTCCACACTGACGCAGCCCAAGCATTTCAGTTCTTGGACTGCGCGGCGGATCGGCTGGGAGTGGATATGATGACGCTCTCGGCGCATAAGATCTATGGGCCGAAAGGGGTGGGGGCGCTCTATATTCGCAACCACACCCCCTTTCTTCCCGCGACGACCGGCGGGGGCCAGGAATTCGGGTGGAGGTCAGGCACGGAAAACGTGCCGCTTATTGCCGGATTTGCAAAAGCGGTCGAGCTTGCCCTGCGCGTGCGCGTGCGCGAATGCAAACGGCAGAGCGGTCTCAAGAAGTATTTTTGGGAAAGACTCCGGAAAATATGCCCTTTCGTGAAACAAAATGGTCCACCCCCGCGTATATATAAGGTAGGCGGCGGTTCCCCGCCTGAAGGATTAGCGTGCGTACCGAGCATTCTCAGCGTTTCATTCATGGGCTACGATGCGGCAACGCTTCTTCAAGAATTCGACCTCCGAGGGCTTGCCGCAGGAGCAGGGTCAGCGTGCCGCGCGCGGCAGGCGCAGCCCTCGCACGTGCTCCGCGCGCTCGGGGCGCCGGATGAGCGCGTGCGGGGCGCCATCCGATTCAGCTTTGGCCGTCCCACGTCGCGCCGCGAGATTGACAGCGCGCTCGCGATTATTAAAATGGCACTGAAGGACGCGTCGCATAAAACATGAAACTGCAGTTTAATAAAAAAACCTTTTTCGCGGCTGCAGGTGGAATGTTTTGCCTCGTCTTTCTCGGCGCATGGATCGCGCCGACGGTTGCACGGGCAAATCCGATAGGGGACTTCCTGAAAAATTTTATTGCGCCGTTCGCCCCGCAGGCGGCGACCTCTTCTCTCGCGTCTCCGCAGGCCGAGGTATCGCTCTATCAACCGGCGCTGGATTATGAAAAAGCGGTGGTGGCGGCAGTAAAAAAGGCCTCTCCTGCCGTCGTATCCATCACGATCTCAAAGAACGTACCCATCATCGAACAGTGTCCTTATAACCCTTTTCCCGATCTCTCGCCTGAATTTCGGCGGTTCTTCGGGGACAGCGATTTCCCGCAGTTTTACGCGCCGTGCGAGCGGGGGAGCGAGCTTCGGGAAGTGGGAGGAGGGAGCGGTTTCATTATTTCTTCTGACGGCCTGATCCTTACGAACAAGCATGTCGTGCTCGATAAACAGGCGTCGTATACGGTCTTTACCAACGACGGAAAGAAATATGAGGCAAAAGTCCTTGCGCGGGATCCGAGCCAAGACCTCGCGGTCTTAAAGGTGGATGCGACGGGGTTTCCCACGGTTGACCTCGGCGACTCCGACAGCCTGGAGCTTGGCCAAACCGCGATCGCCATAGGGAACGCCTTGGGAGAGTTCCGTAACACCGTATCGGTCGGCGTGATCTCCGGGCTCTCACGGACAGTGACTGCTGCAGGCGGCGGCCTCTCGGAGACGATCGAAGGCGTGGTGCAGACCGATGCAGCGATCAACCCCGGGAACTCCGGCGGCCCCCTGCTGAACCTTCGCGGAGAAGTAGTGGGGATAAACACCGCGATCGCTTCAGACGCGCAGAACATCGGTTTCGCCATACCCATCAACAGGGCGAAGCGGGCTATCCAATCCGTAAAAGCGACAGGAGAAATTCAGGCGCCGTTCTTGGGCGTCCGGTATATTTTGATCACGCCCGACGTCGCGAAAAAACAGAAGCTTCCCGTTGAATACGGCGCGCTCGTCCGCGGATCAAGCGACGGACCCGCGGTCATGCCGAATTCTCCGGCCGAAAAATCCGGAGTCAGAGCAGAAGATATTATCCTCAAAATGAGCGGTACGCGGATCGACGGAGACCATACGCTCGCGGGCCTGATCGCGCAGTACAATGTCGGCGATACGGTTACGCTCACCGTGCGGCGGAACGGCACCGAACTTACGCTGGAGGTCGTCCTTGCGAAACGTCCCGAGTAGGGGGCGTGCGTTCGCATGGGACCTGCGGCCGCCGCGTCCGTGTCAAGTTGATTTCCCTTAAAAATCCTGCTAAAATTTTTCCTGCACACAACGGCCATGTCGAACTTTCATCGTTTTACGATAAGAGCCCAAGAGGCGCTCCAGAACGCGCAAGAGTTTGCCGCGCAAAAAAACCACGGCGAACTTAAAGCGCTTCATCTCTTGGCCGCCCTCCTCGAAGATCAGCAATCGCTTGTGCAGCCCGTACTGCTCCGAAGCGGGGTGAACCTGGAGAAGCTCCACGGAGAAATCGAGCGGCACGCGGAGCAGCTTCCCAAGATCATCACCGGTTCTTCGGTGGGGCAGCTGTATCTTTCACAAGAGCTCATGAAGGTGCTCGACCAGGCGGCAAGGGTGGCGGCGCAGCAAAAAGACGAATTTATTTCATGCGAGCATCTCCTCCTCGCGCTCATCGAGGTTCCGTCGGCGGCCCAGGGCATTCTCCAGCAATTCGGTGTGCGGCGCGAGGGGGCGTTTCGGGCCCTCGCGCAGCTCCGAGGGTCTGTCCGGATTACGGACGAGACGCCGGAGAGCAAATTCCAGGTTCTCGAAAAATATGCGATTAACATCACCGATAAAGCGAAAGCAGGAGGGTTGGACCCCGTGATCGGCCGCGAGGAAGAGCTGCGCCGGCTGATCCAAATCCTTTCCCGGAGGACCAAGAACAACCCCGTGCTTATCGGAGAGTCAGGCGTCGGTAAAACCGCGATCGTAGAGGGGCTCGCGCAGAGGATTGTTCACGGCGAGATCCCAGAACCCCTAAAAGGGAAGGAAATTCTCATGCTCGACCTCGGCGCGCTTATCGCGGGCACGAAATTTCGCGGAGAATTCGAAGACCGCCTCAAGGCGTTCATCAAGGAGATCAAGCAGGCGAGCGGCCGCCTCATCCTTTTCATAGACGAGATCCATACGATCGTAGGCGCGGGAGCGGCGGAGGGCGCCGTGGACGCGTCAAATCTTTTGAAGCCGGCGCTCGCGCGCGGAGAGCTGCATGCGATCGGGGCGACGACGACCCGCGAATACCAGCGGTATATCGAGAAAGATCCGGCGCTCGAACGCCGCTTCCAGCCCATCGTGGTCGAGGAGCCGTCGATCGAGGATTCGATCGCCATCCTGCGGGGGCTCAAGGAGAAATACGAGATCCACCACGGGCTCCGCATCAGCGACGAGGCGATCGTGGAAGCGGTGAACCTCTCCGCTCGCTACATCACCGACAGATTCCTTCCCGACAAGGCGGTTGACCTGATCGACGAAGCGGCAGCCGCACGGCGGCTCGAGAGCGAGAGCCTGCCTGCCGAGATCAACCGCGTGCGGCGCGAGATCACGCGCCTCGAGGTAGAGAAGCAGGCGCTCCAGAAGGAGGCCAAAGACAAGGTCGCCGCGCGCATCAAAGAGATCGACCAGGCCCTCAAGAAATTCAAAGACGAAAACGACGAACTCTCGGCGCGCTGGCACGGCGAGAAGATCAAGTTCGAGACGCTCCACCAGCTCCGCCAGAAGACCGACAACTTAAAGCGAGAAGTGGAAGTGGCCGAGCGGGAAGGCAATCTTGAACGGGTGGCGCAGATCATCTACGGCGAGCTGCCGCAGGCGCAGAAAGACTTCGAGGTGTTTGAGAGGAAGAATTTCGGCAAACCCGTCCAGAAGGGAAGACGCGCGAAAGAAGAGCAAAAATTTCTCAAAGAGTCGGTTGACAAAGAGGATGTGGCGGCGATCGTCGCCACGTGGACAGGCATCCCTCTTCACCAGATGCTTGAGTCAGAAAGCGAAAAACTTCTGAAGATCGATGACGTACTGGGAGGCCGGGTGGTAGGCCAGGAAGAGGCGATCCATGCGGTGGCGAACGCATTGCGCCGCGCGCGCGCTGGCCTTTCGGACCCTCAGAGGCCATTGGGTTCGTTTATGCTTCTCGGGCCGACCGGCGTGGGGAAAACAGAGCTCGCGCGGGCGCTTGCAGAATTCATGTTCAACGACGAGAAGGCGCTCGTGCGCATTGATATGTCGGAGTATATGGAGCGGCATACGGCGAGCCGTCTCATCGGTTCTCCGCCGGGCTACGTCGGGTACGAGGAAGGCGGGCAGCTCACCGAGGTGGTGCGGCATCGGCCGTACAGCCTTATTCTCTTTGACGAGATAGAAAAGGCGCACCCGGAAGTTTTCAACCTGCTGCTTCAAATCCTTGACAACGGCCGGCTTACCGACGGCAAAGGCAAGGTAGTGAATTTCAAAAATTGCATCATCATTATGACGTCCAATGTAGGAAGCCAGTATTTGCGCGCCATGTCGAGCTTGGGATTCAGCACGGGGACCGAGGAGGAAAAACAAGGGGAAGCCGCCGATTATCGGGGAAAGATTATGGACGCCCTTCGGAAGAGCTTCAGGCCGGAGTTCTTGAACCGGATCGACGAGGTGATCGTATTCAACCCGCTGCGTCCAAAGGACATCGAGAAGATCGTGGACATACAGCTCGGCATCATACAGAAGCGCCTCGCGGACCACCGCATCACCATCGTCATTGACCCCGCGGCGAGGAAGCATCTTGCCAAAGAGGGTTTTGATCCGGAATTCGGCGCGCGACCACTGAGGCGCCTCATGCAGAAACTCATTTTGGACGCGCTCGCGGATAAGATAATCCGGGGCGAGCTTAAAGATGGCGGGAAAATTAAAGTCAATTTCAAAGCGAATTCACTGGTCTTTAGTAGTTAAGGCCGGGATATTCGGGGCGGCGTGGTTCTCGACCCCTTTCCCGTTGTTCCTGCTGGTCGCGGCCTGGCTCTTTTTTGTTCCTCTGTTTGACCCGCTTCGGCTGTTCTTGCAGTTCGCGGTCGTCCTCGTGATCGCCGCGTTCCTTCCAGAAACCGCGTTCTCCGCCCTGTTTCTCGCGACCCTCTTCTTCCTTTTGCTGGGCATCAAGGAGCTTGTTTTTATTAATCGCCGGGCGGCGTACGAAACGTTCTTATTCATACTGCTTTTTGTGATATTTCTTAATTTCTTTTCCCATTTCACGAGGTTCGTGGATCAATCGGCTCTCTTTGTCGCGTTCGCGCTCAGCCTGCTCTCATCTATTCTGCTCGGCGGGTTCGTGAATTATAGCGGCCTCGGCGGCGCGAACCGGAAGCAAAAGTTTTTTGCGCTCGCCCTGGCAGGATTATTGCTGTGGCAGATCAGCGCGGCGCTTCTTTTCTTGCCGCTTAATTTTTTGTATCAGACCGCGATCGCGTTCCTTGTTATGGCGATGCTTACCGAATTGCTCGTAGATTACTTTACCCGGGAGCTCGTTCCCGCAAGGCTCATGGTCTATTTCTCGGCTTTTTTCGTGTTTTTGACGTTTCTCTTGGTAAGCAACCAGTGGGGATTAAGTTAAAGGTAATTTTCTTTGCCGAACTCCTGGTGTTTTGCCGTTGGCGCAGAGGGGGCTGCGGGGTTGACTCGTTGCCGGATTCCTCTCTATACTAATGCCGTATGGATTCTTTCCCTCAGAGCGACTTTTCATTATTTTGCTCGAAAAAAGCCTTTGAAATAAGCTACGCGCTATTTAGGGTTGCCGGAGGCCTTGAGCGCGGAAGTTTTAGCGAATACCTTGAAAAAGAGGCTCTTAAGCTTTTAGATGTTACAACAGGAGGAGAGTATCACAGGACAAAAACAACAATATCTGCGCTTGAGTATCTTCTTCGCTTAGGCGGCGGTGCAAATCTTATTCATCCTGACAACATTGAGCTGATTATCCATGAGGCAAAGAATCTGGAAGCAGTGATACGTAATTTCGAAGGTTCGGCAATCAAACCGCAAGACCTTCAACTGCAGCACATTTTCTCTGATATGCCGTTGCCGGATAATAAGCAAACAGTGCCAGAGCGGCAAAAAACAGCCCCTTATGCGGCGAAAAAGAAACCAAAAAAGACAATCATTGAAAAAGCAGTCAAACCAAAAGCGCAAGACAGCATTTCTGAAAGCGGGTCGCTTACGCGCGAAGCAAGTATTCGGCAATCGGCAATTCTTGAGAAGATATTACAGCAGGGGAACTCAAAATTAAAAGATATTCAGACGATCTTGCCGAATGCCAGCGAGAGAACTATACGTTATGATCTTCAAACTCTTACTAATAGCGGACTTATAGAGCGAGTTGGCAGTAGCGGTCCGTCAACATATTACCGGATAAAGATTCGGCAAGAGCAGCCAGTTGCTGTTGCCGGTGGGAAATCTGATAGTGCAAACAGCAATGACCTGCCTTTAGACGACAGAGATTTCCGAAATGACCCAATACTGTAGGTTGCCGGATTCCGTAACCTTTCCCAGGGCGTGTCGTTCTAAATAATGCTTAGTTCGAACAAGCGCGTTCGTACGGTAAAGACCTTTTGTCCACACTGGCGCTTTCGGACTCACGCGATACCATAATAGGGACGCAAACGATTCAGAGTGAGGCTGAATCGGCTCTTCTTGTGATAACCATCACAAGAGCCACAAGCCTCGCTCCGCACAAGCGAGTTTTTTAATCAAAAATATTGATATTAAAGGTTATTTACTTGCTGTTTCCTTGGTCTCCTCATAACCAAGGGTCTTGGTCGATAGCAAGACGGATAGCTTTTGGAAAGAAACTTAGTCGAAACACAAACACAAACGAAAAGACAGATAATTCAGTAACGAAAACAAATGAGTAAACTCAACAAGAAATTCGTTTCAGCAGCGCTCACGCTGACCACCTCGGTGTGGATGTCGGGAGCGATGCTCCTTGTGCCAGTTGCTCATGCACAGTCAACGGCCGACCTTCAGGCACAGATCGCTGCGCTTCTCGCGCAAATTCAGCAGCTCCAGGCGCAATTAAATGCTTCTCAGGGCGGTACGTCATCCTACAGCTTTACCCGCGACCTCACCGTGGGCAGCAGGGGCGATGACGTGTCAGCCTTGCAGCAGATTTTGATTAGCGGGGGCTATCTGACGGCAGTTTCAGCGCCAACCGGATATTTCGGTTCGCTGACGCAAGCCGCTCTCGCGAAGTGGCAGGCGGCAAAGGGCGTTTCGCCCACAGCCGGCTACTTTGGTCCGAAGACGCGCGCGGCAATCGCTTCGGTTGGAGGCGTAACGCCTCCGCCATCAGGCGGCGGCCCAGTAGTGGCGCCCGCATCGGGCCTCTCTGTGACGCTTTCAGCATCGAATCCTGTGGCGGGCTCGATCATCTCCGGCGCGACCACCGCAGCTCGGATCCCGGTATTTGCCGTGGATCTGACCGCGGGAACTGCGAGCGGAGTGACCGTGCAGACACTGAAGTTCACGAAACAGGGTGTCCTTTCGGACACCGCCGTCTCGTCAGCATATCTGATTGAGAGCGGGAAAGTCGTCGCGCAATACAGCTCGCTTTCGAGCGGCGTGATCTCTTTCAACGGTCTGAACTTGAGCATTGCAGCTGGACAGCGAAGAACGTTCGCTCTTGCGATCGACCCCGCAGCGAATCTTTCTGCAGGGAATACGGTGAGCTTCTACATCCGATCAGCGGATGACATCACCGCGGTTGACGCGGCGAACAACACCATCACCGAAAACGGCATGTTCCCGGTATCGGGCAGCATCTTTACGGTGACCACGGTCTCGAACCCGAGCATTGCGGTCCTCACCATCTCGTCATCTTCGGTTGGCGGATCGGTCTATGCGGGAACGCAGAACGTATTGGTCTCGCAGTGGTCAACCTCCGTAGGCAACAGTCCCGTGAACCTGGCCTCGCTGAACTTCAAGGTCATCGGCTCCGCGAACAAGGGCGACATCAAAAATGTCAAGCTCTTCATAAACGGCAGTCAGGTGGGCTCGACGTTAGCGCAGGTGGGAGCGGACGGCTCCGCATACTTTGATCTTACTGGTTCTCCGGCGAGATTAAACACCGGAACGAGCAACCTCCAGGTCTACGCAGACATCATGGGTTCTCCGAGCTTTGACTTCCGGTTTGAGCTCTTGAACTCGTACGATGTGTACGCGGTTGACACGCAGTACAATGTTCCGGTCTCGGTAACCGTGACCGGCGGGAGCGGCGCCCTCGTAACCATCCTTCAGGGAACCATCACGGTTTCTTTGGCATCGGACACCCCCACGGGGAACGTTGCGAAGGGCGGTTCAGGGACTGCGCTCGGCAAGTTCACCGTGTATGCGGCAGGCGAGCCGGTCAAGGTGAAATTCCTTGACTATCGGCTGACCTTCACGGGAACTGCGGCAGATGCGAGCTCGACGATCGCGGTCATCGCGAACCAGGTGAAGAACATCACCCTGGTTGACGATGCAGGCGTGCAAGTTGGTACGACGATGAACACGCCGACCAACACCGACAGCACTGCTTGCGCGAACACAGCTGGTGTTAGCAATATGCTCTACACCAACTGTTTCGGGACAAACGCGTCGAACATCAACTACATTGTTCCGGCGAACACGACCCGCGTGCTCTCGCTCCGCGCAGACATACAGAGCACGGCAACTTTCTCGACTATCCAGGCATTGCTCTTGGGTAATTCCTTGAACTTGCAGGGACAGATCTCGAGTCAGACCGGGTCAAGCGGCGCGGTGAATGGAAGCGCGCTTACGCTCGCGGCGAACGCCTTGACGGTCGCCAAAGAATCGTCATTCGGCAACCAGACCTATGCCAAGGGCAAGCAGAACGCGAAGATCGCTTCGTTCGTCCTGCGGGCTTCTTCGGCAGAAGGCGTGAATGTTGCGAACATGACGGTCAGGTCCAACACGTCGTCCACCAACTTCCAGAACCTGAAGTTGCGGGTCGGCTCCACGCAGTACGGCATTACGCAGGGGACGCTCAGCAATGACACCGACTACACGTTCTCCGGCAACCTTACGGTTCCGGCGGGCGGTTCGATCACGGTTGATGCGTATGCAGACATCCTCTCGACCAATACCGGCGCGATGGCGGGCGTGGCCTCGTTCAAGTCGTGCACCGGAACCGGTGTCATGACGAACTCCTCGATATCGTGTGCGGCGGCAACTGGCTTCAGCATAACCAGCTTCCCGAACGGGCAGACGGTTACGGTTTCAACCGGCCCGACCTTCACGATCGCGCTCAACTCCAACACTTCGCCGACCAAGCAGCTTGTCATGGGAACGACCGGGGTGAGCCTCGCGTCCTTTGACTTCACGGATTCTGCGAACATCGAGCCGATCAAGATCACCGATCTTACGATCACCCAGAACACGGGCGCAAGCGTGAACCAGCAGTTCAGGAACTTGACCCTGTGGAATGGCGCGGCGCAGATCGCTGGTCCGATCAGCCTTTCGTCCGCAGCGCCGAGCTACTCGGCAGTCTTCTCTGGAATGGGGACCACCATCGTCGTTCCGCAGGGAGGCATTACGACCCTTACGCTTAAGGGCGACGTGCCGTCTTTTGCAGACGGCTGCGGCGGCTCCTCGACCTGTACTGGTCTTGAGAACACGACCAGCACGTTCCAGGTAGGGGCGTCGAGCACTGCCTCGACCGTTGCCTTGGGCGCGGATTCGAACGCGGCAGCCACTCATTCGAGCGGCACGCCTATTTCGAACGCCTTCACCATTCTCCGGTCGAAGCTTACGATTACCGGAGCTTCGCAGGGTTCTACGAGCGGCCGAACGCGGCAGTCGAACGACTACATCGGCAATCTGACGATGTCCGCGGCGTCAAGCTATCAGGTGACCGTGAACACGATCACCCTGAAGTTTGAAGGCCAGGCGGTCTCGAACGGCACCGCGATCAGCGTTGATCTCATTGACCCGAGCACGAACACCCGATGGGGTGGGGCTGGAGCGGCGAGCACCTGTACCACTGGTCCAGGCAACTCGTGCACAGCCAGCTTCTCGTTCTCGAGCGCGAATTCGATCGGCGCAGGGACCTCAAAGGCCCTCCGGCTCCAGGTGAACTCGTCGAACTTCTTCAACGCAGGCACGGTTAGCGACAGCGTGAGCATCACCATCAAGAACAACACAGACGTTGATTGGGGTGACGGCTCAACCACGACCGGCTTGTCTCTTGATTCGGTCGACGTGGGCACGGGAATCGTGATCTCGTCTGTGAGCTACGAGTAAGGACTCCGTCCTTCTCGCGGAACACCGCAAAACCCCCTTCCCGGGGGTTTTGTGTTTCACGGGTTTTCTTGTAGAATCTATACGCATTATGAAGCCAGAGTTTTTCCTGAAAGCGATCCGGTTCATCGCGTACGCGATCGTTGCGCTTATTCCTCTCGCGTACTGGAAATTCACGATGTATCCGTTCCAGATAACGAGGACGGTTCTTTTTCAGATCCTCGTGGAGGTAATGTTCGCGTTTTGGATCGGACTTGCGGCGTACCACGCGGAGTATCGGCCGCGGTCAACACCAATCCTTTGGGCGTTCTTCGCGCTTATCCTCGCGATGACCATTTCAGGGATATTCGGCATTGATCCGCGGCAAAGTTTCTGGTCGAACGAGGCGCGGACATTCGGGGTCGTAGCCGTTTACCACGTTTTCGCGTTTTTTTTGGTGCTCGCTTCTCTGCGGCGCGAGATCCGCTGGGAGCGGATGTTCGCTCTAAGCATGCTTACAAGCGGGGTCATTGCCGTGGTCGCGGTGATCCAGAGATTCTTCTTCCCCTATCTTGTTGCGGCCACCGACACCCTGCGGCCCGGCTCGCTCTTCGGCAACCCCACGTTTTTGGCTGGCTACCTTCTTTTCCACGTCTTTATCGGCCTCTGGCTGTTGTTTCGGGCGAACGGAGGAGAGTTCTCCAGGAAAGCATGGAGATACCTTGCTTTAGGGGTCGTATTCCTCAACCTGTTCGCAATTTTTTTAGCGCAGACCATAGGCGTCATCTTGGGGCTCGCAGCCGGCCTCGGCGTCCTGCTCCTTTTTTTCGCGTTCAAAGATGAACGCCCGAATGTCCGCAAGATCGCCATCGCGGTACTCGGCGCGGGGATATTGTTCGCGGCGGGTTTTTGGGCAACGCGCCATGCCGCGTTTTGGGAGACAATCCCCGGCCTTCGGAGGGTAAGCACGATCAGTTTTGAGTCGAATCAAGTGCAGTTCCGGCTCATCGGCTGGAAGAATGCGCTCCTTGGGTTCGGAGAAAGGCCGATTTTGGGATGGGGGTGGGAGAATTTCAACGTCCCGTTCAACGCTCGGTACGACCCCCGGCTTCTCACGACTAATTTCTCGGAGACATTTTGGGACAAGCCGCATAATACGTTTCTCGAGCATCTCGTGACCGGCGGCATCGTGGGGTTCCTGGCCTATCTCTCTCTGGTGGGTGCGGTGTTTTACGGGATATGGAGGGGCAGGTTTCCTATAAGCGAACCGCTTCCCCAGGAAGAAGGTCCTGCCGCGGGACCTCAAGCGGCCTCCATCACGCCATTTCTTTTTGCCGCCTTTATCGCATATTATCTCCAGAATCTTGTGGTGTTTGACACCATAGGCACGTATCTCATGTTCGGACTTCTTGCCGCGTTCATTTCGAGTCGTTACCCCGTACGCGAGGCTGTCCATGCGCCCGCACAGCCCCGTTCACCGAAATTCGTACCTGTCGCGATCGCGATTCCGTTCGTCCTCGCGCTCATCCCCGTGTATTACAATACGCAGATATTCCAGGCGAGCCACAAGGAATGGGAGGGGGTGAATTATTTCCTGAATAATTTTCTCGAGGCGTCGGCGCTGTCGTTCAATGCCGCGCTTGAGACCAATACCCCCTATCTCGATGACATTAGAAAAAATTATGCGGGCACCGTAAAGCAAGCGTACGGCCAAGGACTCGTATATCCAGATATCAGTGCGCTCCAGAAGCGTCTCGCGGGCGAGCTCGAGAAAGTGATCGCGCGGCACCCGCGGGATTATTTCAACTACCTCGTACTCGCCGACTTCAAAAACGTCTTCTCTGTGATCGAGCCGGAGCACCTCAAGGATACGCACGCGCTTGCGGCGCGTGCCCTCGAGCTTAGCCCGCGGCGGCAGCAGGCGTATTACGTACTGGCGAGGACAAAAATTTTGGAGGGCGACCATCAGGCGGCCCTCGAGCTTTTCAGCGAAGCAATCGCATTAAATCCCCAGGCGAGCGAACCGCACTTCTACTACGCACTGCTCGCGTATCAAGTCGCGCTCGACGCCTTAAGAGGGCAGGACGCCGCGCAGGTAGCGGCAATGACCGCGAAAGCCGACGAAGAGCTCGCGCGCGCGACAGAGCTTGGCCGGCTGCCCCAGGAGATGCAAGAGGCCATTGTCCTCGGTAATTTTATGGGAGATCTGAAGCAGGACTATGCGGCTGCGGCAGACTATTTTCGGTCGGCCATTGTCCTCGGCAAGTACAAGGGGAGTGACACCAGGGACGCGCAGCTCAAACTGGCTGTTTCTTACTACTTCAACCGCGACCCGGATGCGGCCCGCGTGACGTTTGAGGCGCTCGCAAAAGAATTGAACCTCCGCGAGTTGCGCATCTATGAGGACCTGGAGCCGATTTTGCGCCAGCTCGGGGCGCAGTACTAGGGTTTGTAGATAGTATTGACGTGCGATACAATCTGCTATAATAGAACCACAAGGCGAAAAGGTCGAAACAGAGGTTGGGTTGCGTGAGGCTTGATGCGATCCGCGCCCAACGCGAACGTATATATCATCCATGACGAAAGACCAGTTGACAGATGCAGTGATGAAGGCTGCGGGAATGGAAACAAAGGCAGCCGCACAGCGCGCCGTCGAGGCCGTGTTTGACAGCATTGTGAAGACGATGGGGCGCGGCGAGGACGTTGCCATTACCGGATTCGGCACGTTCCGGGTCGCCAAGCGCGCGGCGCGAGAGGGCCGGAACCCCAAGACCGGCGAAAAGATCCACATCGCCGCTTCCGTGAAACCAAAGTTCCGCGCCGGCAAAGCGCTGAAAGAAGCGGTCAAATAACCAGAGACAATTTCTTGCTTTCGCAACAAAACCCCGCTTGTTTGTCGTGAGCGGGGTTTTGCTTATCAGAGGGGAACGATCTGTTTTACCGATTCGCTCAGGTCAAAAAAGTTTTGATAGGTAAGAGAGAGTGCCTGCAGGGAGTTTTTTATGATTGCGAGCGACACCTCCGGATCGTCGAAGCGCCCGAGCGAGCTTCGCGCGTCTTCGTTCAGGCGCTCGGCGTCCCACACATTGCGCTCCGCATCGCTCCAGAAGTTTTTCACCTCTTCGTAGTCAGCGAGCTTCAGCGTTTGGATCGTCTGATTGACTTGGCTCAGGCGGTTCTTGGCGGCGCGGATCAGCGCTTGATTTTTCGTCCAGATAATAAAGTTCCCCGCGCGATCCGCAAGAGGAGTATAGATGCTGCGCCGCCACTCCCGCATATTTTTTGCGGTGTCTTTCGTCGCCTGAAGACCGAGGTCGTCCAATCGGGACTTCTGGAGCTCGTAGTATTCGATCGCTTGATTCAGGCGTGCCGCGAACTGATCGCGGAGCGGAGCCGCGCTCTGTTCGCTTACGGCAACCAGGTTTAGCCCGCGCAAAAGATTTTTTGCGTCTCGGATGCCGCAGTCCGTGATCGAGGAGAGAATGTTTTTCCGCAGGACGAGCTCGGCCCGCAGCGCTTCGAGAGAATTCTCTGCCGCGGTTTTCTGTACGGCCGCGAGCGCATCAAGCTGTTCGCCGAAGCGGCATTCGCTCTCCGCGGCTCTCGCGGAATATGCGCCAAGAAGGGTTATGAGGCCCGCGCAGAGTCCTATGCTAAGGGATCTTATTCGCATGGGCGAGTTATTCCCCGAGGCGCTCCAGGGTTTCGTCAATGGAGGGCTCGCTGGGGGACGAGGTCGCGGTTTTAAGGCCGAGGTTCTGCGCTTGCGCTTCTGCCTCTCGTTTGATCGCCGAGGCCTCGAGGCGGAGGGCGACCGGGATAGAGCTCGTCACGCCCTCCGAGGGGAGCGGCTCATAATAGCTTACCTGGGTAAGCTGCACCTGAATATCAATAGCTTGCGCTTCTGCCTTGAGGCTCGCGGGGTCGAGGCTTGAGATCTGAAACGGAGAAAGGAACTGCCACGCCGAGAATCCTCCAAGGGTCAGAACCAGGAGGAGGCCGGCAAGGGCGATCGCCGATCCTGATTGCAGCGCGCGGAGCGCCACCTGCCAAGAATTTTGAAACGAGAACGTCGGCAGGCCGGACGACAAAATCAAATTCCTCGATCGCTTCGTATATCCGCGATCGGCTTCGATATGCTGGAGATTTTTTAATACACTCTCGAGTTTCATGGATTTATGCGGCAAGGAGATTCTTCAGCTGTTTTATTGCGCGGTGCTGTAAGAGCTTTACCGCTCCCTCGCTTTTCCCGAGCGCCGCCGCGATCTCTCTAAGCGAGAGTTCTTCGACGAAGCGCATGATGACGATATCTTGATGCAGGGGCGAGAGCTCTTGGATGGCGCGGCGAACTTTTTGGAGTTCGATCGCCTGGTCGGTCCGCTCGGCGAGCGTATCCGGGGCATACTGCTCCGCGTCTGCCGCTTCAAGCGGCGCCGGGTTCTTTTTCGTTCGGTAATAGTCGATGATAGCGTTCCTCGCGATCCGGTATAGCCAGCTTGAGAACGGGAACCCGATGTCTTCGTAGTCGCGGATGTTCTGCCACGCGCTAAGGAAAACCTGATGGGTAAGGTCCTCGGCTTCCTCACGTTGACCGACCTTGATGATCACAAACCGGTATATCTTTGGCTGGTAGTGATCGTAAAGGAGGCCAAAAGCCGAGGCCTCACCCTTGATGGCATTCTCAATTATGGTACGTTCGCCATCTATCATGGGAAACGAATGGGGGTTGATTTCGTTACTCCCCCTATAGTTACGTACGGAATTACGTACGTAATTACGTAAATAAGCTCAGGCGACCAAAAAAGGCCTTGACCAAGCCTGGTTATATAGTAGAAGCAGGGAAGGGGTTAGTCAAAACTTCTGATTTGAGCGGGCCGCCCTCAAGGGCGAGCCTCGCTCAAACGTCTTTTTAGAGCGGGCCGCTCGCTCTTTACAGAGAGCGGGCGAGCCTCGCTCAAATTGCTTTGCAATTTGAGTGCCTCTTGAACGAGGCTCGAACTAATTTTAGCAAAATTGGAGGCACTTTACCTAGTCATTCAGGTAGTCATTCGCTCCTCGCCCGAATGACTAGGCAGAAAAGCTGAAAGCCCTATTAAACACTCGCGTTTTCTCTCCACCTCCTCGCAAAATCAAAGCCCGACTTCACTCCGCTCCTCCCTGCTGGTCGTCGCTCCGTGAAATGTCGCGGGGTCGCGTCTGGTGGCTCGGCTTTCGCTTCCGTCCTGCTATTTCTTTTTGCTCGTCGGTGGGGGGGGTGAACTGACGGAAAAAAGGAAGGACGGAAGGCGAAAGCCTCGAATGAGGGGGTCTATAAGGGTATAATGACAATATAACGCTTATATGTCAAAACCACGTCTTAAAAAATTTGAACGTGCGGAGGTCGCCGACCCCCTCAAACTCCAGCCCCGCGACATCGCCCTCCTCCGCGATGTGGGCGAGTTTCGTTTCTTGAACACGGAGCAGATTTTTGCCCTGCACCCCGGCGGCAAGAGGAATCTCTCGCGACGGCTGACCGCTCTCTTTCAGCATGGCTATCTGGATCGCCCACAAAGCCAAACTTCCGCCC
>MHLC01000029.1 GCA_001818655.1 Candidatus Liptonbacteria bacterium RIFCSPLOWO2_01_FULL_56_20 | reverse complement strand
CGCTCCGATATAGGTAAGGACGTATACGATCCACCCGATCACAGACCCCGTGATGTTCCCGATCGTCGTGCCCACGGCTTTGAAAATAACCGGCCCGAGCGGACCCAAAAGAAGAGGAAGAGACGCTCCAATCCCTTGCGCCCGAGTTGTTAGCGGCATCACGAACGCAAGCGCGGCGACGAGAAGAGAGAACAGCAAGGCTTTTTTAAATCCGAATTTCGACATAGTTATCTTGGGAACACATACGCGGCGCCGGCTGCGCTCGCGTCAAAGCAGGACACGTCGAACCAGGCCGCCGAGGGATTTGTGCCGCAGTGGCCGCCGATGATATCTATGCCGTACACTTCGCGGCTGCCGGTCGTAGGCGAGCCGCTGCCGTAGTAATAAGTGATCGCGTCTTGCGCAAGATCGTTCACGTTGCCGCGCTGTCCAAGATAGCCCCAGCGCTCGTCCTGCGCGTGCAAGCGGCCAACGACCTCGTCCATAAATTCCCACGTGCCGCCCTGATCTTGGCAGGAATTCGCGAGATAGTTCGGAAAGTCGCTTGCGACCTGCTGGACAATGTCCAGCCGGTTCGGAAGCGGCGCGGGGTTGGGCGTAATTGCCGTGGGAGGAGGAGAGGTGAGCTGGCACGCGGCGCTCGGTGGGTCGCCTGCGGCAATCGCGGCTTCGCAATCAAGAAGGTCTTGCCCTCCGAGCCCCGCGCAGGAGCTTTGCCGGCAGTCTGTCCTGTCGCTACCCGAGAGTCCTGCGCACGGGTCAGGGAACGCCGACGGCGAAGCAGATCCATCGCCTCCGCCGCCGAGACCAAGAAGGCCCCTTGAGCCAAGATTAATAAGGCGGTTGACCGCAGAGTTAATGAGCACGCCGATAAGCGACGTAATGTCGTTGGCGTTCACGATCTGATCAATGGGCGCGCTAAGCGCCTTACTTACCACGTCGCTGATGTTTTTGCCCGGGGTCGTGGTTTCGTATTCATCGCAGACGGTTCGTGCGGGGGCGCCGATCAGCGCCGTGCACGCATCACTCGATCCTTCTGTGTCAAGGCATTCGGCGTAAGGATCAACATCGCGCTCGCGCACGCACCGCTCTGTGGGGAGATAACCGCTTCCCGCCAAGGCCTTATTTTTCGCGGCTTCCTGGGCTTCCACGGCTTCTTTAAGCGCTAAGTCGTGGGTTTCGATCAGCGCGCCGAAAAAGTTGTTTTTTGGTTCAAGCGTTGCGCCGTACGCGATCCACCCGCCGTTTCTGAAGTCATTTGCGAAATCCTCGATGTTTTGGACTACTTGGTCGAGCGTACACATAACAGGCGCCTCTGCGATCGTGGGCGCCTGGAATGAGAGCCGAATAAGCGGGCCGAATGGTCTGCAGAGATTCGGCGCCACGCGGTAGATCACGTCGCCCGCAGCCACGTTTGCCGCGTCAGCCAAAAACCCTCTCCAGTTTGTCACAAACTGCGGTCTGCCTCCGCCCTGCACCCACGTGATGACTTGCTGGACAAAGCGCTGGACCAAGCGAGTCTTGAGCGCCTGCAGAAAAGCGCTTTTTGCGAATTTCAGGATTTCTTTAGCGATATAACTTAGGTTAAAAACCGGGTCGTGGACAATAGCGAAGAACTGTGCGCGCGCCTGTTTTACTGCAAGGAGATCCGCAAAGAGCGCGACAAAGAGCGGCCGCGCGGGTTCGGAGAACGAAATTTTTTGCTCGGCAAATTTCTGCGACTCATTTTCAAAATTCCGGATTGCCTGGTTGTATTGTTCCTCGCGCGTCTGGAGCGCAAGAGACGCGGCGAGCGGATCAGCGGTATCCCCGGCGAGCTCCAGAACTTTTTTCTGATACACAAGGAGCGTGAGCAGGCTTTTGTGGAGCGGAAGCGCGGCCCCTGGAACAGAAAGCGAAGAAATTTCTTTGAGCGCCTGCGCCACCGCGGCATTCGCAAGGTCTGCGGTGTTTGCGGAAGGGGCAACGAGCGCATCGGCGAGCCCGGTTTCTACAAGGCGTTTCGTAAGGATGGCGTTTGCCGCTGCGGCATATATTTGCACGTCGCGCGGAGAAAATTGCTCGCGCACGTCTATATTCAGCGATTCTACTTCTCTGTCCCACGCCTCGATCGTGCCGCTTACGCGCTGGTTTTGTGTAAAGGTCTTGATGACTACTTCGATATCCGGCGCGACAATCGCGAGTCCTCCGTCCGTGTCTTGCGGGCCGTCCGGGTTCACGCGCAGCAATTCTTTTGCGAACTCATCCGCGAGCGCATCCGTAAGATTCGCGGGAGGTTCGGGGACGCTCGCGGGCGCAGCCGCGGCGTTCGTCTCTTGCAGCTGTTCTACAAAAGGACTGCGCGGAGCCGACGCGATGGGCTGCGTGTCTGCGGCTTGCGGCGCAGGAGCGGCGCGGTCGGTGTTGATCGTGTTCGATAAGAAGAACGCTGATGAGCTCGTGACTGCTGCGAGGAGCAAAAATCCGGTGATCAGCTTTTTAAGATCCGGAGACGTCATAAAGAAAGGCAGAAATGTGCCACTATGCACTTATTATATCAAGTTCTCTGCACGGTTTGATATAAAAGTTATCCCCACCGCGCAGTTTTGTGCGGCAGAACAAAGGACTCTGGCACAATGCACGCACGGTGCGGCGCTATTCGCTTGGAGCGAACATCCGAGCAAGTTTCGCGATGGCGTGCGTGGAAAGATCTTGAGGCCGGTCTTGGGGGTCCACCCCGATCGCGCGAAGACGCGCAGCAAACGCGTCGCTTCCTCCGGCGGAGAAGCCGGAGCTGTTCCGAAGGTTGTTTAAGATCGTTTTCCGCGGCTGCGCGAACAGCGCGCGCACGGCGGCGTAGTATGGTGCGCGAAGCATCGGATCTTCTAGGGCGCCCGGGCGCGGTTCAAGCACGATGATCGCACCGTCCACTTGCGGCATAGGGCGAAAATCTTGCCTGGGGACTACGCGTACAACTTTTGGATCTGCCCAAAACTGGACGCTCGCCGCGAGCTTATTCATGCGCGGCGGCGTTGCGGCGATGCGGAGTGCCACTTCTTTTTGGATGGTGAATACCGCGCGCCGCGGCATATGCGCGAGCTCTCCCGCGAGCCGCAAAAGCCGGCCCGTGAGATAGTACGGGATGTTTCCGGTAAGGACATACGGCTGCGGCGCGATACGCTGCGTGATGGGCGCAAGTTCCAGGAGCGCATCTCCGACGACGACCGTTATCGTTGCCGAATTGCCGAACTTTTTCTCCAGCAGAGCTGCCAAGTGGGCGTCTTTCTCAATCGCAACGATTGTTGTTTTTTCGCTTTCGTTTTTTAGCTCGTCGGTAAGCTCGCCGTGCCCCGCGCCGATCTCAATGATCGCGTCGCCTTGTTCCGGCGCGAGTGCGACGACGACGTCGCGGAGCATCCGGCGATTAATAAGGAAGTGTTGTCCGAGGCGTTTCATGTGTGCATGGTATTTGTACTGGTCGCCGAATACGCTCCGCGCGTCATTGCCGCGACGATCCCGCGCATTCGTGTTTCGGAGAGCGGCATTCAATCGATCGTGATGTAGCGTTCTTCATTGTCCGTGAACGCCGTTTCGTCTGAAGCAACGCTTTTGAACTCAAGGAGCTCTCCGGGAAGTTCGGACAAGAACCTTGAGGGGAGATCGTAGAAGCTTATATGCAGGCGTTTCTGCGCCCGCGTCATTGCCACGTACATAAGGCGGCGCTCTTCTTCAAGTTCTGCGTCGCGTTCCATAGAGCGCGCGTGCGGCAGGAGTCCTTCGCTCGCGCCCGCGACGAACACCGTATCGAACTCCAGCCCTTTCGCGAGGTGGATGGTCATGAGCTGCACGAGTGAGTGCTCCGCGCCGTCTTCGCGCTTAAGCGAGTCGGTCGCCTGGAGCAGGGCGATTTGTTCAAGGAACTGCGGCAGCTCGCTAAATTCCGAGGCAAAGCGCATGAGTTCTGCAATATTTTCCTTGCGCTCCTGGGGGTTGGTAAGGTTCCGGTCAATAATGCCCAGATAGCCAGTGTTTTCAAGAAAAAAATGGACAAGAGCCAGCGGGGAAGATGCGTCCGCGCGTGCGAGCTTTTCTTTGAGCGCGGCGAATCCTCCTTTGCCGAGAAGTTTTTCCAGCCGCTCGGAACTCACTTGGTCTTTCGGGTTCATCGCATAGCGGAGCGCGGCCACCACGTCTTTCACTTCGCGCCGCTCGTAGAATTTGAGGCCGCCGAAGATCCGGTACGGAATGCTTTTCGCGATCAGCGCCTGCTCGATGGCGCGCGACTGCGCATTCGTGCGGTACAAGACAGCCGCGCCCGCATCCTCATTCTTTATTCTCGACCTCTCGATCTCCTCCGCGATCCACGCCGCTTCGCCGTTCTCGTCGTATGCTTCAAAGAGCTTCACGCGTTCGCCAGGCGGATTTTTCGTCCAGAGCTGTTTCGGTTTTTGTCGCCGGTTGTGCGCGATGAGCGCGGATGCGGCTTGGATGATATTGGCGGTCGAGCGGTAGTTCTCCTCAAGGAGCACCACCTTGCTCTCCGGCCAGTCCCTTTCGAAGTTCAGGAAAATTTCAAAATTGGAACCACGCCAGCTGTAAATGGTCTGCTGGTCGTCGCCTACCACGCTCAGGTTGTGCGAGGGGCCGACAAGGAGGCGGACGAGTTCGTACTGCATATTGTTCAGGTCCTGATACTCGTCGACAAGCATGCAGCTGAAACGCTGCCGATACGCGTCCCGGACAGACGGCCTTACGTGAAAAAGGCGGACCACTTTATAGATCAGGTCGTCAAAGTCGAACGCATTATTTTTCTTGAGCGTATTCTCGTAGCGCCGGAAGAGTTCCAGCGCGTAGACATCGCTTTCTTTGCGGGATGCCCGGAGCTCGGCGTGGCGTACCATCCCGTTCTTGAGCGCAGAGATCTTGTCGCGGAAAAACGCGGGGCCCTCATCGGATTTCGCGCGCCCGTCCTGCTTCAGGAGTTTTTTTATAAGGTCGAACGAGTCGTGGTCGTCAAAAATAACGAAGTTTGGCGTGCGGCCGAACAAGCGGCTTTCTGCCCGAAGGATGCGGCTGCCAAAAGAATGGAACGTGCCGATGAATGGGTTCCCCTGCCTGCGGGCAAGCTCCGGGGACTCGCGCCAGACCCGGTCAGCCATTTCTTTCGCGGCCTTATTAGTGAAGGTAAGCGCGCATACCTGATCCGCCGGGACACCACCTTGTTTAAGGAGGTAGAGAAGGCGGTGGGTAAGGGTCTTTGTTTTTCCGGTCCCTGCGCCCGCGGCAATGAGAAGCGGGCCAATAGGGGCGTATGCGGCTTGCTGTTGCTGGGGATTGAGGTTTTTCGGGCTCATGTGGTAAGATCTCTATATTAGTACTATTCTAGTGCAATTCGGAAGAGCCAAGAAGCCACTTATCCTGGCCATTTTTTTGCTTTTTGCATTGATTTTCCTCAATTTTTGGCAGGTGGGGGGCGTACGGGCTGAAAATGGCGTATTAGGGGGACCGGCTGCTGCGGAGCAGGCAGCTGACGCCCCAGAAGACCGGACAAACCTCGCGCTTTTAGCAGGAACCCAGGGCGACAGCAGCCAGTCAGGAGGAGAACACGCTCCGCAAGGCGAGTCAGGCCTATGGCTTATGAATGGCGGGCTTGAAGCGAGCCAGAATTCGCTTCACGCTGCCTGGGGATCTGGCACGCCGATTATATATAAGGTAAAGAAGGGCGATACATTGTCCCAGATAGCTGCCGATTTCGGCGTTTCTGTTCAGACCATTATAGGATCAAATCCAGAAGTGCGTGCGGGTTCGCTTAAGATCGGCCAAGAACTGAGCATTTTGCCGGTTTCAGGGATCTTGTATAGTGTGCGCGAGGGAGAGACGCCAGAATCAATTGCCGCGTCATTCCACCTCACACCCGCCCAATTAAAGGAATTCAACCGCAATATTGACTTCGCCAGCTTTACGCCAGGCATTACGCTTATTATCCCCGGCATCAGCCCCCTCGCGAATGCCGGACCAGGATCTGCTTCCGGCCAGTTGCCGAACCTCTCGAATTATTTTGTAAGGCCGGCCGACGGGTTCAATTGGGGCAAGCTTCATCCGCAAAATGCCGTTGATATTGCGAATGCGTGCGGCACGCCAGTTGAGGCTTCTGCTGAAGGCCTGATCATTGACGCATCGATCGACGACTGGAGTTATGGCTACGGCCATTATATCGTGATTGAGCATCCGAACGGCACGAAAACGCGCTATGCGCACTTAGACAAACTTTTTGTCTCGATCGGCGACTATGTGAAACAGGGCGAGGCATTGGGCACGATGGGGCAAACCGGGGACGCGACTGGCTGCCACCTCCATTTTGAAGTGGAAGGGGCGAAGAACCCTTTTGCGAAGCTTTAGATCTCTTCCCGCAGGCGATAGCTAAAGGCCTCTGCGAGATGCGCAGCGGCCACTTTTGTTTCTCCGGACAAGTCCGCGATCGTGCGCCCGGTCTTGAGGAGGCGGTAATATCCGCGCGGCGAGAGCCGGGCCCTGTCCAGGGTCTCGAGGAATCGTTCCGCGTCGGCGTCGAACGCCACGAGTTCTCCCACCTGGCGGGAGCTCATCTCGCTGTTCGTCCGTATCTTATATTTTTTAAATCGCTCCGTCTGAACGGCGCGCGCGGCCTCGATTTCTTTCTTGATCGCGGGGCTCGCGGGCGCCTCGCGTCCCCGCTCGCGAAGTTCTTTGAGATGCACGCGCGGAACTTTTATCTGGAGGTCGATGCGGTCGAGGAGCGGCCCCGAGATCTTCTTTTGGTAGCGGATCACCTCGTAGGCGCCGCACCGGCATTCTTTCTCGGGGTCGCCGTAGAACCCGCACGGGCAGGGGTTCATGGCCGCAACAAGGGTGAACTTTGCGGGGAAGATCAGGCTTTGCTTTGCCCGCGCCACGTGCACCGCGCCGGATTCCATGGGCTGGCGGAGTGCTTCGAGCGTGTTCTTCTGGAACTCCGGAAGCTCGTCGAGGAAAAGGATTCCCCGGTGCGCCAGGCTGATCTCTCCGGGCTTGGGGTCTGACCCGCCTCCGATGACCGACACCAGGGACGCGGTTTGGTGAGGCGCCCGGAACGGCCTTGTGTCTACAAGGCCCGGGAGCGAAATGCCGGCCGCGCTGTAGATTTTCGTGACGTCGATCGCTTCTTTCGTGCTTAGTTCGGGCAAAATGCCTATGAGGGCCTGGGCGAGCAAGCTTTTCCCGACCCCGGGCGGCCCGATCATGAGGAGGTTGTGCCCGCCTGCGGCCGCGATAACGAGCGCGCGCTTCGCATGCTCCTGGCCTTTGATCTCGGAGAGATCCGTTATCTGGATGTCCTCGCGGACAACCGGAGAAAATAATGCCGGCGCGACCGCGGTCCGTTCCTCGAGGATCGCGATCGCCTGGGCGAGGTCGTTGAGCGGGATGACGGCGATGTCGGAGATGACCGCGGCCTCGTTCGCATTCTGCGCAGGGAGATAGAGATGCGTATAGCCTTGCTCCGCCGCCATTTGCGCGATGTTCAGCGCGCCGTGGATCCCGCGGAGCCTCCCGTCGAGCGCGAGCTCGCCGACAAAGATCTTTTTCTCCGCGTCGAATTCTTTTATCTGTTTCGTGGAGAGCAGATAGCCGAGCGCGATCGCGAGGTCGTAATTCGAGCCGGTTTTTTTGACGTCTGCCGGCGCGAGGTTCACGGTGATCTTCCGATTCTCGCGGTTGGGCGGTTTTGCCCCAGAGTTCTTGAGCGCAGAATTTACGCGTTCGCGCGCTTCGTTCAGAGCTTTGTCGGCGAGGCCGACGATGTTAAAGGCGTGGAGGCCTGCGTGAAGGTCTACTTCCACCTCGATCAATTTTGCTCTGATCCCCTCGAGCTCCGCAGAATAGATCTTCGCGATGTGCTTGGTCATCCAGCCCGGACAAAACGTTATCGCTTCCGCTGAGATTTTTTACACTGCTCGCACCACGATGATTCTGGCACGATCTCCAAAAGTTTTTCTGAGATGGTTTGTTTGCAATTCGTGCATACGCCATAGGCGCCGGAGCGGATGCGGGCAAGCGCCAGGTCAATTTCGTTGACGCGGTCCCTCAGCGTCTGCGAAATGGCCATGCCGCTCGCGAACGCCTCGGCCTCGTCGGCTTCTTCGTCGAACGCGTCAGTGTCGTTCCCGAAATTTTCCGGTTTCTCCGCGGTTTTTATCGCTTTGATCAGCCGTTTTTTCTCTTGCTCCAGTTTTTTTCTGTACGCCAGATTTTTTTCAGCCGGGAAAACCCCTGCGGGTACGCGTCCGGGGATGATCGAAGTCAAGAATGTTTTGATCTTTTCTTTCATAACAACACAACCTCACTCACAGCTTAATGACGCTGGGCGGTGAAGTCAATGAAATTCCTTGCCTTGACGCTTGCGAGCAGGTGCTGCGGGCAGAAATGGCTGGAGCAGGGGCGCACGGCCGGGAAAACCCGCGCCCGAGAGTCAAAATATATATATGTCGCAAAATAATAAGCCTTCGGTAAGATAACGGTTGCATCAATATCATATGTCGCAAAATAGCACAGTGTTGTTGCCGAACCGTGAAATCCGGAAATGGCATTCGGCAACCAGCGGCATATACACGTTTTATTCGGCAATGCCGTGAAACAATAAATCTTCCGAACCAATGGCCTGACAAACGAATTTGTTTAGCAGAATTGCCGAATTAGCCCAAATTCCTGCTATTAAACAGATCGTGAAATTGCCGCATATTGGAAAATATAGGTTTTATGCAAATGTTTGTCGCCAAACATTGTTCCTTGTGCAGCTCCGGATAAATGTTTCGCGCGAAACATTGTTGCTTAAGCAGGTTTATGACAATGTTTCGCGCTAAACATTGTTGCTAAGCCAGGTTTGTGATAAATGTTTCGCGCTAAACATCTTGTTCGCACTTTTGTTTTTCAAGGGGTTTTTAAGCAAAATGTTTCGCGCGAAACATTTTAGCCAAAAACTCAATGAAAACTAGTTTTAAAAACTGTGATTTTATAGAAAATATGGCGTTTTTTGATTAGCGAGAATGTTTCGCGCTAAACATTGTTGCTAAGCCGGGTTTGTGATCAATGTTTCGCGCTAAACATTGTTCGCAAACGCATAATATAAGGACTACAATATAGTTGATGGCAAGCCATATTAGTTTAGGGAAGCTAGGCGAGGATTTGGCGTGCAAGTATCTGTCGCAAAATGGATATAGGATAATCGAGCGCAACTACCGCAAGCCATATGGCGAAATTGACATTATTGCCCAGGCAAAAAATGGCACCCTGGTTTTCTGCGAGGTAAAGACCCTTTCATCCGTCAACCAAGACCTTCTTACGCCAGAAGACCATATGACCGCATCCAAGCTTCGGAAGCTTCAAAAAACCGCGCAGGTCTTTACGCGGGAGAATCCGCGCTTTGTCCGGGAAGACAGAGGTTCGCGCATTGATCTTCTGGCAGTAGAAATGCGCAACAGCGCCTCATCCATTCGCCATTACGAGAATCTCTAGGAACATTTTTGTATCTATTTGTCAAGATTGCGCCGGAGAGAATTTTATCTTGACATTTTATAAGAACGTACGCTATGCTGGATGGCGTGATTTCGGTCCGCCCTATAAGCGGGCTTTTTCAAAATGATCAACGTAAAAGATCTTGCAAAAGCCATTAAGCAAGTCGCTGATGAAAAAGGCCTTGCGCCCGAAACAGTAGTCGACGCGATCCAGTCGTCGATCGCCGCGGCATACAAAAAAGAGTACGGCCAAAGGGGCGAGATAGTGCGGGCAGAGCTCGATCTCAAGACCGGACTTCTGCGATTTTGGCGCGTGAAGACCGTGGTGGACGAAACCACGGTGCGTTTGGATGAAAAAGAAGAAGGCGAGGAAGAGGCAGAAGAGAAAAAAAACAAGACGAAAGAACTGAAAAAAAGTACAGAGTTAGACGACGAACCGCGGCTCCCGCGATACAATCCGGACAGACACATTCTTTTCGAGGAGGCAAAAGCCGTAAAGCCCGACTCGGTGCTCGGGGAAGAGCTCGTATTTCCGCTTGAGTCCCGCGAGGAATTCGGCCGGATCGCCGCGCAGGCCGCAAAGCAGGCGATCTTCCAGAAGCTCCGCGAATCCGAACGGGATTCCATCCTCAAAGAATGGCGCGGGAAAGAAAGCCAGGTGGCGAGCGGCGTCGTGCAGCGCTTCGAGCGCGGGCATGTGTATATCGATCTCGGGCGTGCGATCGGCGTGATGTTCGCGAACGAGTCCATTCCGGGCGAGCATTATCGCACGGGCGAGCGGCTGCGGTTTCTCGTGCTCGCCGTCCAAGAGGACACGCGCCTGCCCGGCATCATTCTTTCGCGTTCGCATCCGAAGTTTGTAAGCAAGCTGTTCGAGCTTGAAGTGCCGGAGGTCGCCGAGGGCACCGTGGAGATCAAATTGATCGCGCGTGAGCCCGGGAGCCGCACCAAGCTTGCGGTTACCTCGCACGCAGACGGCGTGGATCCCGTAGGCGCCTTAGTCGGCCAGCGCGGGACTCGGGTCATGGCCGTAAACAACGAGCTTGGGCAGGAAAAGATAGACATTATCGAGTGGTCCGAAGACCCGGAAAAATTCATCGCGAATTCGCTCTCTCCGGCCAAGGTAAAATCCGTTGAAGCGCTCCCTCGCAGGGAGGCGCGCGTGTATGTGCCTGAGGATCAGCTGAGCCTGGCTATCGGCCGCGGAGGACAAAACGTCCGTCTCGCCGCAAAACTTACGGGCTGGAAAATAGACGTGCGGTCCCAGACGCGGCCCGAAGAAGTTCAGGAAGGCGGCGTCGCAGGGCTTCCAGAGGGCGAGGCAGGCGGGAAAGAGTCGTTTGACGAAGAGTAGCAGTAAGCTCGTCGAAACCTTATTATATATAGCATGGATACAACTCCGATCGTTTTTGCAGCAATTGCGAGTTTTGTAGCGATTGCGGTCGCGCTGTGGCGCGTGTATAAAATTTCTACGTATCCGGCAGGGGACGCCAAAATGCAGGAGATCGCCTACGCGATCCAGGTCGGCGCGCGCGCGTATTTGCGGCGGCAGTATCGCACGATCGCCGTGGTCGCGGTGGTGGTCGCGCTCGCGATCGGCATACTTATCAACTGGAGCACGATGGCAGGGTTTCTCGTTGGCGCGATCGCTTCCGGGCTCGCCGGATTTATCGGCATGCAGGTGGCGGTCCGCGCGAACGTCCGGACCGCAGAGCTCGCGAAATTGGGGCTCAAGGACGCGCTCGCGGTCGCGTTCGAGGGCGGCTCGATCACCGGCTTGCTCGTCGTGGGGCTCGCGCTCCTTTCCGTGTCGCTCTTCTACGCGGCGACGCGCGACGTGAACGCGCTCGTGGGGCTCGGATTCGGCGGCAGCTTGATCTCGGTGTTCGCGCGTCTGGGCGGCGGTATTTTTACGAAGGGCGCGGATGTCGGGGCGGATCTTGTCGGGAAGGTGGAGGCAGGCATTCCCGAGGACGACCCGCGCAACCCGGCGGTCATTGCCGACTTGATCGGAGACCAGGTCGGCGACAACGCGGGCATGGCCGCAGACCTTTTTGAAACATACGCGGTGACCGCGATCGCGGCGATGATCTTGGGGCACCTCTCGTTCCCGGGCAGGGAAGAAGCCGTGCTGCTGCCGCTCATGATCGGGAGCGCCGCGATCATCGCGTCGGTCATCGGGACCTTCTTTGTGCGGCTCGGAAAAACGCAGTCCATCATGGGCGCGCTCTATAAAGGGCTTATCGCGGCGAGCGTATTTGCGATCATCGGGTTCTTTTTCCTTGCGCAGGCATACGGGTATGCATTGCCGGGGACCCCGGCCCTGGCCATAGATTCTGCCGCGACCCCTGGCGTTTACGGATTCAACGGCCTCTTTTTCCCGATGCTCGTGGGTATCCTCGTGACCGCAGGCATCGTGGTCATCACCGAGTACTACACGTCAAAGCGGTTCCGGCCGGTGCGGGCGATCGCCGAGTCCTCTGCGACCGGACACGGCACGAACATCATCACCGGACTCTCGGTGGGCATGGAGGCAACCGCGTTGCCGGTGCTCGTGATCGTCGCGGGCGTGCTCGCGGCGTTTGCGATTGCCGGGCTCTACGGGGTGGCGCTTGCGGCGATGAGCATGCTCTCTCTTACGGGCATCGTGGTCGCGATCGACGCGTTCGGCCCGATCACGGATAATGCAGGAGGCATTGCAGAGATGGCTGGCCTGCCAGAGAAAGCCAGGAGGGTGACCGATGCGCTGGACGCGGTAGGAAATACGACCAAAGCGATCACCAAAGGGTATGCGATCGGGTCTGCCGGCCTTGCCGCAGTCGTGCTGTTCTCCGCGTACGTGCAGGGGTTAGAGGGCAAGCTCGGCGGGAGCGCGGTCGCATTCGACCTCGGAGACCCAAAGGTCATCGCCGGGCTGTTCTTGGGTGGCCTCATCCCGTATCTCTTCGCCGCGATCTCTATGCGTGCGGTCGGCAAAGCCGCGTCGAGCGTGGTAGTTGAAGTGCGGCGGCAGTTCCGGGAGATAAAAGGGCTTCTTGAGGGCAAGGCAAAACCGGATTACGAGCAAAGCGTGGACATCGTGACCCGCGCCGCGATCCGCGAAATGGTCGTGCCGGCGCTCCTGCCGGTCGTGATCCCGATCGCGGTCGCGTTCTCGCTGGGTCCGGAAGCGCTAGGGGGAGTGCTCGTGGGCTCTATCGTGACAGGAATGTTCGTCGCGATTTCCATGACGTCGGGAGGCGCGGCGTGGGACAACGCGAAGAAATACATTGAAGAGGGTAATCTTGGAGGCAAGGGTTCCGAGGCCCACAAAGCGGCGGTCACGGGCGACACCGTAGGCGACCCCTACAAAGACACCGCAGGGCCAGCGATCAATCCCGTGATCAAGATCATCAATATCATCGCGCTTCTCCTTGTGCCGTTCCTCTAGGCGCGCTACAATAAGGCACGAAATTATCATGAATCTTATTCCTACCGTCATAGAAAAATCCCAATACGGAGAACGCGCCTACGACATCTACTCGCGGCTCCTCAAAGAGCGCGTGGTCTTCTTGGGCGGCGTGATCAACGACGCGGTTGCGAACACCATAATCGCGCAGCTTCTTTTCCTTGAGCACGAAGACCCGAAAAAAGACATCAAGCTTTATATCAACACGCCGGGAGGGTCGGTCACGGCCGGGCTCGCGATCTACGACACCATGCAGTACGTGAAACCCGACGTGGTCACGATGTGCGTAGGTATGGCCGCGTCCATGGGCGCGGTGCTGCTTGCAGCCGGCAAAAAAGGCAAGCGGTTCGCACTGCCCAATTCAGAGATTCTCTTGCACCAGGTAATGGGCGGCGCCGAAGGTCAGGCAATCGAAGTGGAAATCGCGGCCCGGCATATCATCAAGATCAAAGACAGGATCAACCAGATCTTAGCCAAGCACGCGGGCCAGCCGCTCGCAAAGATAGAAAAAGACACTGACCGCGATTTTTTCATGAGCCCGCAGGAAGCAAAAGAATACGGGCTTGTGGACGAAATTATCAGGAATCACAAATAAAAAGAAGACAGGGAGCGGGGAAGCGACGGCAACGCATCCGAGAAAGCCGCTCAACAGAGCGGTTTTTCGATAACGAAAATACCCCACCGAAGCGGGATATTTTCGGTGGGGCGGTGATTAGGAACGTCAGCCCCCCTACATTGGGGATCCGACGGTTGCGAACCCAGCGGTTTCGTTCAAGACGCGGATCACTTCTTCCCTGACGGCGCGGACGGGTTGGAGGGACGCGTGCTCTTTCCTTGCCGTTTCATAGAGCGTCTTGAGCCTGGTGCGGATGTTCGGAAGCTCCAAGTGGAGTTCAAGGATGCGATGCCCGTCTTCTCTGGTCCGGTGGCAACGCGCCTGCGGCAGGCGCCAGTCATCGGGATCGAGTCCGTCGTCGAGGTCCGTCGTTTCGCCGTCCGGGAAGCGGACGAAATACGTTCCGCCTTCTTTCCAGTCGTGCGCTTCGAGTCGGGCAATCTGCCCGAAGCGGTGATGGTCCGGGTCAACCACGACCGCGGTCATTTCCCGAACATGCGTGTCGGGTCTGAACAAGCTGGGGCTGAACATGTCTCGCCTCGTTTTCTGCCGGATGTCCGGCGTTTATACTGGTTTCATTGTTATCAGACAGACGTTTTGCTGTCAATCCTTTTGAGGGGTTGTCTTGATCCCGTTATCCACTTGCGGCTGCAGAGCGGCGCGGTATGCTCAAAAGAGCAACCGGAAAGGAGGTGCTGCGTGGACACTCGCGAGTTTTTGACCAAACTGTTCGACGGGTCAGTCAACGGACGTCCTCTATGGGAACAGCAGCTTCTTTTCAGGGAAAAGCGCGTTCTGTTCCGGCTCGCCCAGCTTTTCCCAGGCGAAGATTGCGCGCCCGTGATCGGCCTCTGCGTTGGAGGCGAGACGGAAGAAGAGGCGCAGAAAGGCGCGCCAAAAGAGACACATCTCTTCCTTTGGCTGTCGCGCGAGGATATGCTCGCCGGAGAAGCGAATGAGAGCTGGATTCTTCACCTCCAAGGCGCCTCAGAGGCGCCCGTAGAGGAAATCTTCACACGTTTCTTCTACGCATCTTGTTCTCCCGCGGGGCCAGAGGCGTTCCGCGCGATTGCTGCTTTTGCGGAAGCGGCAGGCAACCTCTGCGCGGCGTGCGCGCAGCGCGCGACATGATCCAAAAGGGGCTCTCGCCGTACGGCAGGGCCCCGATTCGTTTTCTCGCGCCTATTTTTAGCCGACGCTTTCGGGTACAATAGCGACATATGGCGAGAACGGGATTAAAAGACGCGGGGAAAATTCGTCACCTTCTTGCGCGAAACGTCGAGCAGGTAATCGATCGTGCGCATCTGGAAAAGACGTTAAAAAGCGGCAAAAAGCTGCGGATTAAACTGGGCATTGACCCGACCGGGGAGAAAATCCACATCGGCAGGGCGATCGTCCTTTGGAAACTGCGCGAGTTTCAGGAACTGGGCCATCAGGTCGTGCTCATCATCGGCGATTTTACGGCGCAGATAGGCGACCCTTCAGACAAGCTGAGCAAGCGCCCGATGCTGAGCCGGGAACAGGTGGAAAAGAACATGCGTGACTATTTATCCCAGATAGGCAAGATTCTCGACCTGCACAAAACCGAAACGCGCTACAACAGCAAGTGGCTGGATAAATTGAATTTCCGGGAGACAGCGGAACTTGCGGAATCGTTCAGTGTCCAGCAGATGCTCCATCGGCGCAATTTCCAGGAACGCTGGAAAGAGGGTCAGGATATAAGCTTGCGTGAGTTTTTGTACCCGATAATCCAGGGCTATGATTCGGTGGCCATAAAAGCGGATGTGGAGCTCGGCGGAACCGACCAGCTGTTTAACTTAATGGCTGGCCGCGAGGTGCAAAAACAGTGCGGCCAAAAACCCCAGGATGTTATGACTGTGGGTATGCTTTCGGGCACGGATGGGCGGAAGATGTCCACCTCCTGGGGCAACGTGATAAACATCGTGGACCCGGCGGACGAACAGTTCGGCAAAATAATGTCTATGCACGACAAGATGATCCAGGACTACTTCCACATGGCAACGCGCATGCCAGAGAAAGAGATCGCGGAGCAGGACAGGGCGCTCGCGCGCGGCGCAAACCCGCGGGACGTAAAGCTCGTGCTGGCGAAAGAGATCGTCGCGCTCTATCACGGCAAGCCCGCCGCGGAAAAAGCCGCGGAGAAGTGGGTAAAAATGTTCTCCAAAAAAGACGTTTCCGGCGCGGACATCCCCACGCTGAAACTGAAGAACAAAAAGATCGCGGCGGTGGATCTGGTTTTGAAATCCGGCGCGGCCACAAGCAAGGGCGAGGCGTGGCGGCTCATTGCGCAGGGCGGGCTCAAAGCGGGAGAAAAAACAATCAGCAACCCGCGGCAAGAATTGAATCTGAAAGGCGGGGAGGTGGTAAGGGTTGGGAAGAAAAGGTTTTTCAGAATTAATTAGCCCGCAACCCGACCCGAGCGCGCGGGGCGACAGATTTTCTTGACTTCTCCTTTTAGTTAGCGCATAAACACAATGTGCACCTTGGAGGGAGGGTAGATACGTGATTGGTTTTCGGGTTGTTCCCCACAGCATCTTGCCCGGCGTGCAGATTGTGGAAGTGCTTGTAGACGGCGAGGTGGGAGGTGTCGTCTATCCAGCTGGCGAGAAGGCGATCCGCATTGTCTCCGCGCATATAGCGGAGACCGCGACTGACGAAGGATTCGACGGGGAAGTCGTTGAAGATGACGGCACTAAGTCCGACCCGCCGATCCCGACCGTGTATGTCCGGTTTGACCCTAGCCCATACGAAATCCGTGGCAGCCGGATTGTGAAGCTCAGGCGTCACTGAAGAAGGTGGAGGGAGCTATGTCCGATCCTTGGGCCGATTCGCATGCGCGAACCGGCCCAGATTTGTTTGATGGTGCCGCACGGGCAGGATAAGCCGTCCGAACGCGCGGGGTTTCTTCTTGACTCTGCGCAGCAGTCCCGCTATAACAAAGCTAGCATCTGCGTGGTTCGCGCAGACAAAGTTGATACGGAGGTGGCCATGCCGAAGCTGACCGTGAACGTGTCCAGGTTCGTGCTATGGGAGCTTGACCAGCTCTCCGGCGGCATTCTCGGCAAGAACCCCGGCGAAGTCGCGGAGTTTTTCATCAGGCAGGCGCTGTTCCGCGAAGCGCCAACGCTTCATAAGCAACTGGCAATTCGTGAGCAGGCGCCAAAAAAGAGGGGGTGATGACATGGCGAATGCGAACGGTAATCTTGCGCGATATGTAAGAGAGCTGGAGCCGGCCATTCAGGAAGAAGCGGAGGATCTCTGCCTCCGGCTCCAGGTGCGTCGGGTGACCGCGCTCTACCCGCTCGTTCTTGGCCTCACGGTCGCGGGGGCAACGCTATTCGTTCTTGTGGTGTCGGGTTTTACTGCGTGGAGCGGCCCGATCACGCTCTGTGCCGGAGGCGCGGCGGCGTTCTTGTTCAGAAAGAGCAAGACATACCGCCGCGTCATCGAGCAGGACGAGAAAGCAATCTCCGTACTCCTCTGCGACAACGAGGCGCTTCAGAAGGTCGCGAGCGAGTTCGCGAAGAGCGAGCCGTGGATCAGAAGCGTTCTTGCGACACTCGGCGCGTCGTACTAACTACAGGCGGCATCCATAGGGATGCCGCCTGATCCATTTTTATTTTGCGATTTGATTTGAGAGCGGGCCGCCCGCTCCCTATAGCGAGCGGGCGAGCTTCGCTCAAATTGCAAAGCAATGTGTGTGAGCGGGCCGCCCCTAAAGGGGCGAGCCTCGCTCAAAACTGCAAGCAGTTTTGAGCGGGATACCAGAATCGAACTGGCGCTTGCTCCTTGGAAGAGAGCCGTACTACCACTATACGAATCCCGCCATTGTTTCGTCCGCGAGAAACGTCGGCGTACGAGCCGCGTATGTATCAAAGACGAAACGAACACTTCGGAATATAGCACCCATCCTTGATTCTTTCAATCAGATGGGGTAAAAATAGGGGAACCGATGCTGCATATTTCCCGCCGCGCCAAAATTATGATAGCCCTCGCCGCCATTGTGGTTGGCGGCGCCGTTGTGGGCCGCATGAGCATTTCTTCGGGTAAGATCCCGTCAGAGTTTCAGGAGTCGCGGCTTCAGGGCGCGCTCATCTCGCAGACGATCGTGAATCTTTCAAACGAGCTCGCGGGCGACCTGGAGCGGGTGAACCAGTTTCACGCGCAGGGCAACACGAAAGACGCGCTCGCATTGACCACGGAGCTCTTCAAGAAAAGCGAGGAAGTCCGCGGGCAGGCGGTGAGCCTTTCAAACGAGGTCGGGAAAATGACGAGCGCGCTCTCTGGCGTGAAGTCCACCGAAGCGCGCGAAGCGGCGTTCGAATCCATCGCCGACCGTTTGGCGCTCATCACCCGGCTCGTGAATTACAGCGACTACCTGGCGCGGCTCTTGAACGCCCTGCACGACCGCTTTGCGGGCGTAGGGAGCGGCCGCTCGGTAGAGGCCCTGATCCAGCAGATCAACGCAGAAGTGACCGCGATCAACAACTTCAACCGGCAGGCGGGCCAGGCAATGGATCGGTTTGATCAGATAGTAAAATAGGAGTTAAAAATAGGAGTTAGTAGCTAGGACTTAGGAGCGAGTCGGGTTTCAAATCAGTAGCGAGGATGTGGTAAAAATAAGAAATGGGCGTATAGCTCAACGGCAGAGCAGGCGTCTTATACACGCCCGGTTCTAGGTTCGAATCCTAGTGCGCCCACAAACGAAAAACCCCTGCGTTGTGCAGGGGTTTTTCGTCATACCGCCACCAGTTTTATCCGAAACGGCTTGAGGAGCGCGTAGAAATCGTCCT
>MHLC01000028.1:40940-42682 GCA_001818655.1 Candidatus Liptonbacteria bacterium RIFCSPLOWO2_01_FULL_56_20 | reverse complement strand
GCTTCGGGAAGATTTAATTGATTTTTTGGAAAAGCGGGAAAAAATATCACGAAAAGCGGTAGAGAAAAAAGTTTTGATAGTTACTTCGCATAAAGACCACAAGAAAAATGTTTTAGAATTGAAAAATGTTGACGACAGAGAAAATTCAGTTGAATGGATTGTTTCCGTTTCTATGTTAACCGAGGGCTGGGATGTAAAAAATGTATTTCAAATCGTGCCGTGGGAAGACCGAGCTTTTAATTCAAAACTTTTGATTGCCCAAGTTTTGGGTCGTGGGCTACGCATACCGGAAGAATACAAATCGCCACAGCCGAAAGTCAGAGTTTTCAATCACGACGCTTGGAGTAGAAACATTCGCGGTTTGGTTGACGAAATATTGGAGATTGAAGTCCGCTTAACAAGCGAGGTTTTGACTTCTGGCGAGCGAGCAAAATATCATTTTAATCTCTATACGATTGACTACGAGAAGCAAGAAACTGCGGTTAAAGCAAAAAAAGACACCGAAGTTTTTGATTACTCAAAAGGATTTATAAATTTAGTCGCCCAAGTTGAACAGGTAGATAGGGAAACAGAATACGAGGACTTGGGCGGAGTGATTAAACTAAAAACAACGACAATTCAAAAAGAGATTTTTAAGGTTGATAAGGTAGTAGCAAAGATAGTTGAAACCTTTAAGACAAGGGATTTTGAGGCAAAAATAAGATTCCCTAAAGGTGAGTACGAAAAAGAACACTTGCCTCCCGAAAACGAAATCAAGGAAATTGTTATTAACTCCATGCGTAAGGTTGGTATAAAAAGCGGGGTTTTGACGGAGGACAACGCCAACAGAATTTTCAAGGCATTTCAAACTCTTTTCAGGGCGAGAGGTTCAACAATCGTTTTAGAAAGAACGGCAAATAAACCAAAGCTGGTCAGCACAAATAGGATTGAAAAAGAGAGTATTGCTGTCGGGGCAATAAAACACGGCTCAACAGTTTTCTATACAGAGAACTTTAAGGAAGAATGTAAGAACGGATTGATTGATGTTTTACAGGACATCATTGACGACGAAGCACTGCCGAGAAGTGCGAGTAAAGAAGTAAATCCTTATTGCTTCAAAACTCCGGTCAATATCGTATTGACTAAACTTGAGCCGGAAAGGAAATTTGTTGAAACTCTGGTCAATTCGCATTTGTGTCAGAAGTTAGACGCTTGGATAAAATCTCGTGATATGGGATTTTATAGCGTTGAGTATTCTTGGAGGAAGGGAGAACATCCAACACAAGGAAGTTTCAATCCCGATTTCTTTATCAAAGTTGGTAATAAAATCGTAGTTGTAGAAATAAAATCTGCCGGAGATGATTCGGAAGAAAATAAGGCGAAGTATCGCTGGGCAAAAAAACATTTTGAGGATTTGAACGAAGAATTAGAAGCCGCAAAGATCAAACAGGAATACTTTTTCCATTTTTTGAGTCCGGATAGCTACTCTGAATTTGCGGAATACTTAATTGATGGGCGTTTGTTTAAACGAAAGTTTAGAAGTTCACTTGAGGATTTACTAGAAAAATAATTGTAAGATAAAATTATTATGAAAGGCAAAAAGATAAAAGTAGTAGATTTATTCTGTGGCATAGGCGGTCTAACTCAAGGGCTTATTAAAGAAGGACTTGATGTTATTGCTGGTATAGATAATGATGACTCTTGTAAATTTGGGTATGAATATAACAACAAAACAAAATTTATACACAAGGATATTCTTCAGG
>MHLC01000028.1:38356-40900 GCA_001818655.1 Candidatus Liptonbacteria bacterium RIFCSPLOWO2_01_FULL_56_20 | reverse complement strand
TAAAACAATAAGAGTGTTGGCTGGCTGTGCTCCTTGTCAACCATTTTCCAAATTGAATATAAAAAGGGTCACAAAAAAGCAACTTCAGCCGCTTGAAAAATTTGCTCAACTTATTGATGAAACTCAACCCGATATTGTGTCAATGGAAAATGTTAGTGAACTCGCAAAAATGGAGAAATACCCAATTTTCAAGACCTTTATAGATACTCTTATAAAAAATAATTATAATTATAAATATGAAATAGTTGATGTTTCAGAATACGGCGTCCCGCAAAAGAGAAAGCGTTTAGTTTTACTGGCTTCAAAATTTGGTGAGATAGAATTAGTAAAAAGAACTCATAAAAATAAAAGGGTAACAGTCAGAGATGTTATCAAAACGCTTGAGCCAATAATGGCTGGAGAGATAAGTGCCCACGATCCTCTACATCGAGCTAGGAAACTCAACCCAATGAATTTAAGAAGAATAAAATCCACGCCGCATAATGGAGGCAACTCGGACAGTTGGAGTAAAGATTTAATCCTCAAGTGTCATAAAAAAGCGTCCGGTAAAACATACCGTAGCACGGTCTATGGAAGAATGCGGTGGGACGAGCCAGCCCCAACAATGACTACTCAATGTGTCGGATTGGGCAATGGGAGGTTTGGACACCCAGAACAAGATAGAGCTATTAGCTTGCGGGAAGCGGCGATTTTTCAGACCTTTCCAAAAAGCTACAAATTCATTGATCCTAGCGGGTCGTTTATAATAACAAATGTAGCAAAGTTTATCGGGAATGCTGTTCCGGTAAAACTTGGCTCAATAATTGGGAAGAGTATAAAAACACACATAAGAAACTATGCCTAAAAATAATAAATTCACATTTGAGATTTCTTTAAGTGTTTTAGATCACTTGGGTAGAAACTTATATCGAAGTTTCATAACTGTTTTGGGCGAAGCAGTTTCTAACTCGTGGGACGCAGACGCCAAAAATGTTTGGATTTATATTGATAGAGATAGAAATAGTTTTTTTATCAAAGACGATGGCGTTGGTATGACAGCAGACGATTTTCAGAGCAAATTTTTGAAGATTGGATACTCAAAAAGAAAAGAAGGGCAGGTTAGCTCTCCAAAAGGTAGACCATATATTGGTAGAAAAGGTATTGGGAAATTGGCTCTTTTGTCATGTGCGGAAAAGGTTTCTGTCATTTCAAAAATAAGCGGGGGTGATTATGTTGGCGGCGTGATTGATAATTCAGGATTGAACCAAGCTATAACCAATGACTTGACTCCACAAGAATATCAGCTGGGCAATCTTAATCTAGCCGTATTCAACCCCTACACCGAAGACCACGATAAAGGAACGATTATCTATTTTGAAAACATCAAAGACGGAATAAGAAACAGCTTAGAGTTTTTACAAAAAATTATCGCATTGTATTTTAGATTTTCTCTTCTAGATGATTCATTTGATATCTTTCTTGATAACGAAAAAATTACTCTTGACCATCTTAACGAACTAGCCCAAGACACCCAGTTTTTATGGAATATCAACGGGCTTGATGATCCATATATAACAGAGAAGCTCACAAACCTTAAAGAACCTCAAAAATCTATTGAAATGGCTGGAGATGTTAAGGGCTTCATCGCTTCTGTTAGTAAGCCAAGCAAACTCAAAATAACTACTACTGACGAGAGGGCAAGTGTGGATTTATTTGTGAACGGCAGATTACGCGAGAGAGATATTCTAAGACATATTCCCACCGCCAGAATCGCAGAAAACTATTTTTATGGACAAATTCACTTCAATAATTTAGACGATGAAAAAGATAGATTTGCGACAAGTCGTGAAGGTATCATTGCAAATGATCCAAGATATCAAGAGTTCTTAGAGAATTTGAGAAGGAAAATATCGGAAATACTTGAAGATTGGGATAAGTGGAGGTTGAAACATAAAAAAGAAGGAGATCAAGAAAGCGAAAGAATTTCAAAAAAAGAGAGAGCGTCTATCGGGCTGTATAATGCCGTTTCGGGAGAATATGATCTTTCAGAGGATTCAGAAAATAAAAGAAAGGTTGATGGGTGGGTTAATGATCTAAGTGAGGACGCCGCCTTCAATTTTGAATCCTATGCAGAATGTTTTATTTCGGAGAATTTAGTCAGGAGATATATTAACGAAAAAAGCATTTCAATAACTCCAATAGCACAAACAGAGATCAACGAGTGGAAAACGAGAGAAACCACGCATAAGCAGGAGGGAAATATAAATATAGATATTCGGAAAAACAATGACGATCTAAGTTATTTAGATATGTCTTATCTGGTAAAGCAAGCTGATACGGCTGGTGTTCAAAATACTCTCCATAATGACGCCAAAGAGTATAGACCAATTAGAAATGCGGTTGCACATACGGCTCTTTTGACCGATGAAGCAAAACGAAAATTAACAAGTGTCTACGAAAACATAAAAGCAAGAATCAAAATCTTATTAAGTTAGCTACAAGGGAGTTTGCCGATCTCTTAAATCGGCAAAATAAAAATCCTATAACACGCGCACGGGAAGGGCG
>MHLC01000028.1:24980-38300 GCA_001818655.1 Candidatus Liptonbacteria bacterium RIFCSPLOWO2_01_FULL_56_20 | reverse complement strand
CCAAAAAATCTTCGGCTCGAACCTCACTTTACACGCACGCGAAGCGTGCGGCGTTGGCGTAAATGAATGGCTTTCTTTGGCGAACGCCAAAGAAAAAATTTCTAAAAATGACTTGAGTTTATTACTGGAGCGGGATACCGGAATCGAACCGGCGCCATCACCTTGGCAAGGTGGCGTACTACCACTATACTAATCCCGCTTTACGCCTCCATCCTAGCGCCTCACCCTTAAATTCTCAAGCGCTAATAGTTCGGCGGCGGCCCGGTCGGCCCTTTGATCTGCGGCGGCACGGTTGGTCCGACAAACCCGGAAGGCACCGGCACTCCGCCGGGCGAAGTTGTGGTCGTGAATGACGGCGTGCGCGGGTATTCTTTCGCTGGCTCGGGCGAGAGAGCCATGGAGGAAGGGAGCGGGGGCTGTGGCGCAGGACTCGGCGTTTCACTGGTGAGCGTATCTATGAACAGCGTGCCGAGCACAAGCGAGAGTCCGGCCAGGAGCGCGACTGCCAATACTGCGAGTTTCATGTTATGACCGGGAACGGGCTGCGACGAGCGCCGCGGCGATCCGCATCCACGGGGCGGTGAACAGAAATTCTCCAACCGGGCCGGAATAGCCCTGCGATTGCCACACGGAAGAACAGAGAGGCCACCGAGAGAACGAGCAAGAGCTTCCCAGTTTTTCAGTGGTCGCCATGCGTCTTCAGAAGGATCGTGCGCCCTCGCGAGGAGTCGAACCCCGATTACAAGCTCCGCAAGCTTGCGTCCTATCCATTGAACGACGAGGGCATGGCGCAACGCTTCCTATTTATAGCAGTACGTACATTCACGTCAACA
The DNA here is from genome assembly GCA_001818655.1 of Candidatus Liptonbacteria bacterium RIFCSPLOWO2_01_FULL_56_20. Lineage (GTDB taxonomy): Bacteria > Patescibacteriota > Minisyncoccia > UBA6257 > 2-01-FULL-56-20 > 2-01-FULL-56-20. The sequence goes on along the minus strand of MHLC01000028.1, from coordinate 37,467 downwards.
CCGCTAGAATCTGATGAATTTTTCAAGGACATCCAGCAGCGATTCCTGCAGCTCGATCTTCGGGATTCCCGGCCCCACCCCGTGTTCAAATTCCGCGAGCCGGTCCTTGGGGACAAGAACGCGCAGGGTGGGGTGGAGTTTGTTCTTGAACGCCAGCGTGATCATGCGCCATTCTCCTTGATTGTCTGCATCGACGCTGAAGTTTTCGACCGTGGCGAGCGGGTATCGTCTGCGCTGGTCGTCTATCTTAAGCTCACCGGCCGTAAGGGAGAATGTCCGCGTCTGCGGCTCTCTTGCGGCCCACGCCATAAGCAGCATTTCGGCGACCACCACGAATACGCCAAAGAGAAAATTCCTTTGCCATACCGCTACCGCGAGAGCGACGATAGCGATGAGCACGCTCGTCCAATACCACGAGGTGCGTTTGGGCTGGTATTCGAATTCTGGCGCCTGCCATTCCATGATGGAGAGATAGTATGATGATTATTGTAGCGAGACGCGCGTCGGATGTAAACGGAATGTGAGGAGAGGATCGAAGCGGTTCATGCTTTTGCGGCCGCGAACGCCAAGATTTGTTTCGCTCCCGCCTTCCGAAGCGCGGTAGCCGCCTCGAGAAACGTGGCACCAGACGTAGAAACGTCGTCTATAAGGATTATCCGCGCTCCGGCGACGCGCCACGGCTCTGCGACAGAGAAACAGCCCTTTACGTTCTCGCGGCGACGTGCGAAATTACCGAGTTCGCTTTGCGGGGCGGTATGTTTTGGCCGGGACAGGATGTCTGCGGAATAGGACAGCGCAAAATGATCCGCGAAGCGTTCGGCGATGAGCGCCGCCTGGTTGAAGCCGCGTTCCCGCTCGCGCCTCGCGGAGAGCGGTATCGGGATAACGATGCGGCCGCGCAAAACGACGGGGAGCAGTTCCGCATAGCGGACGAGGAGATCGCCGAGCGGCTTCGCGGCGGATGTGACATGCTCGAATTTCAATCCGAGGATCAGGGATTTGAGCGCGTCGTTCTGATAATCACCCGCGCTTCCCAAGAGGTACGGGAAGCCGGCGTGGCACACGCGTGTTCCTTCCGGGAGCCGCGCGGAACACTTCCCGCAGAACAGTGCGTCATGGAGCGCGATCGTCCCTAGGCAGTGCGCGCAGATCGCGTCATCCTCTTTGAGCGCGCATCCGCAGCGGACGCATTGCGGCGGAAAGAAGATGTCGAGCAAGAGCCGGAGGTTCATGCAAGAAAAAAAGCTCTTTTTTCTATGGTATAATGCAGAAGAAATGAATTTGTTCGTTGCGCTTCGAGCGCGTGATACGTCATGAGCATACCATACACGAGCCGCGAATAAGAACGTTGAACATGGCCAACTTCTTCTCGTTTTTCACCAAACAGCTCTTTCCCTCCTATCTCGGAGTCGACATAGGCACGACCTCCTTGAAGATCGTCGAGGTCGAACAGGGCAAGCAGGCGCCGAGGCTCACGAACTACGCGCTCCTGGAGAGCCAGGGATCGCTCGCGCGGGCGAACATGGCATTCCAGACAAGCAGCCTGAAATTATTCGACCAAGACATCATCACCTTCCTGCGCGCCGCCCTGGACCGGATGAAGCCGAACGCGACGAACGTGATCGCCTCCATCCCTGGATTTTCTGCGTTTACGACCGTGATAGATTTTCCGGAAATGAGCGATGGTGAACTCAGCCAGGCCATCGCCTTCAAGGCGAAGCAATACATCCCGCTCCCCATTTCCGAAGTCGCCATCGAGCCGATAAAAGTCGGAAGCTACGAAGACGCGCGGGGCATCCGGTACGACCAGGTGCTCCTTGTTTCGGTCCCCAAGGAGCACATCAAAAAATACCAGAAGATCTTTAAAGAGGCCGGCCTCTCTCTAGGGGCGCTTGAGATCGAGGGTTTGAGCCTCGCGAGGAGCGCGGTAGGAAGCGACCCAACCCCGACCTGCGTGGTCGATATCGGCAGCCGTTCCACCGCGATCGCCGTGGTGGCGGGCGGGCAGCTGAAGCTCACCACGCAGAGCGATTTCGCCGGAACGTCGCTCACGCAGGCGCTCGCCACGAGCCTGAACATCAACCCGTTCCGCGCCGAAGAGATGAAGCGCGAACGCGGCATCTCGGGAACGGGCGCGCAGTACGAGTTATCCACAATTATGGTGCCATTTTTGGATGCTATAATTGGCGAGGTAAGGCGCGCACAATTTAATTACGCGAGCCAGTTCCCTTCTGATCCGAAGGTTGAGCGGGTCATTCTTTCAGGCGGCGGCGCAAATCTTTTGGGGATAGACAAGTACTTCGGGCATCAGCTCGGCATCCCCGTCGTCAAGGCGAATCCGTTCTTGCGCTTTGAGTACGCGCCTCCGCTCGAGCCTCTTCTTCCCGAGCTTAATCCGCTCCTCTGCGTCGCCCTCGGACTCACGCTCCGAGAATTCAGCTGACATGGCCCTTCCACAAAAAGTAATTAACGAACTTACACGGGAACCGGCGCGGACGCCCGGCTGGACGTCTCGTTTGCTTATGTTCGGCCTGACGCTCCTTTTCATAAGCACCTTTACGTATTTCGGGCTTATCTATGGCTACGAACCGTATCTGACGCGCAGGGTGCAGGACCTTGAGGCGCAGATCAGGGCGTTTAGCGCGCAGATCCCCGTGGAGAGTCAGACGAACATCATCAGGTTTTACTCTCAACTGGCGAATTTGAACTCGCTTCTCAGAAGTCATCTTAAGGCCTCCCCTGCGTTCGCGTTCATCGAGAACGCGGCGCACCCCAACGTGTATTTCACGAAATTCGACATGAACGCGGATAATCGCGGGATCAGCTTGAGCGGCGTGGCGCGTTCTGTCCGCGACATCACCGAACAGGTCAGGGCATTCCAGGAGCGGCCAGAGGTGGAGCAGGCGACCTTCAACAACGTGAACGTCGGGCAGAGCGGGTTGTGGCAGTTCGATGTCACGCTCGTGGTGCGCGACGTCCTGCTCCATCCGTCGCCTGCGGCAGGCCCGGCCTCCGCGCCGGCGGGAGCGCAATAATTTTTTACGCGCCATGAAACAATCCACCAAGCGTCTCGCAAGCTCGTTTCTCTCCCTTCTCTTCCTCATCGCCGCATTCTTCGTTTTCTTCAATTTCGTGCAGCCGGCATATTCCAGTTTGGAACGGGTTCGCAGCGACGAATTCGCCCGCCGCACATTCCTTGAGCGCCAGCAGAGCGCCATCGAGGGCGTGAAAAAACTGATCGCTACCTACGAGGGCGAGGGAGACCTTCGTGAGCTGGTTTCGCGCGTCCTGCCGCTTCACCCCGATCTCGCCGGAGCGCTCGCGCAATTGAACGAACTTGCCCTGCAGAATCAGCTTGACCCGCAGTCGTTCTCGGTCTCTGCACCTGTTATGCAGCCTCCCGCGCGAGAGACCGCGGGGCAGTCCGCGGGACTGGTGAAGCCCTACAGTTTCTTGAATATCCAGCTCCGTTTGGTGGGCAGCTACTCTGATTTTAAGGCGTTCCTCGCGCAACTTGAGACAAACGAGAGGATCTTTGACGCGAAGAGGATAAGCTTACAGCCCGCGGGAAGACCGACCCAGGATCTCTACGCCTACACGCTCACCGTCACAACGTATTATCAAAATCCATAACACGCCCGCCATGGCCATCATTATCGAGGAGGAAAAGAACAGGGTCGGAATAGTCGGTTTTATCGGCTGGCTTGTCGTGATAGCGGTCATAGCGGCCGCGCTGTATTATGTGTTTTTCAAGCAGCCGGAACTGATCGAGGTTGACGTGCCTGAGAACGTGAGGAACGCAGAAGAGCTTTCGCAGAAGATCACATTGAATCCCGACGCGGTCGTACAGAGCCCCGCATTTCAAGCGTTGAAGCGCTACGTGACTCCTTCGGCGCCCGCTACGCTGGGACGTCAGAATCCATTCCTGGGTTTTTAGCGGACGTTTTGGTTGTGGCATCTCTCCGTTCGGTTTAGAATGGATGAGGAAGCGCCTTTCTTTTATCATTGACCGACCATACACCCACGCCTACTTATGACCAGCGAGCAACTTCTTAAAGAGCTCGAGAAGCGGAACTGGCTGACTGCGGATGCGGTAAAAAAGCTGGAGCGGGAGGTTATGCTCGCCGACCGCGGCGCAGAGGACCTCATTTATGAAAAACGCCTGATCGACGACGGGAGGCTCGCGGAGCTCAAGAGTGAACTTTTGGGCGTCCCGTTCCAGAAAGTGCGTTTTGATACGTTCGACGACCGGGTGCTCGAGCTTATTCCTGAAACGACGGCGCGCACCTATGCGGTGGCGCCGCTCGCGAAGCGCGACGACCTCCTGATCGTGGGGATGCTCCAGCCGGATAACGCCAAGGCGCAGGACGCCCTGAAATTCATTGCGAATCGCGACCGCCTGAATCTCGGCGCATACCTTATCTCGTATAGCGATTGGCAGGGCGTCTTGCGGCGTTATTCGCCTTACAAGACGAATATCGAAGCAGCCGTACGATCGCTGAATGTCCGTCCGATCGAGAGCCCCCAGCGGAAGATCATCCGCCTCGAAGAAGACATCGCGAAAGGCGGAGAAGAGGCGCCGATCATCAAAATCGTTTCGGACACGCTGCGCGAGGCCGTGCAGAGCCGCGCGTCCGACATCCACCTCGAACCGCAGGAAAATTATATGCGGGTCCGGTTCCGCGTTGACGGCGAGCTCAACGAGGCCGCTTCCTTGCCAGCACAGCTTGCACAGCCCATCGTGTCCCGCGTGAAGGTGATGTCGAACTTAAAGATCGACGAGACGAGGATCCCTCAGGACGGGAGGTTCCGAACGCGGATTTTTGAGCGCGAGATCGATTTCCGCATCGCCACGTTCCCCACGCCGCTCGGAGAAAAAGCGGCGATCAGGGTGCTCGATCCGCAGACGGGGATCAAGAATTTCGAAGAGCTCGGGCTCACGGGGAAAAATCTGGACACCATCACCGAGGGGATCACGAAGCCGTTCGGCATGATCCTGCTCACCGGACCGACCGGCTCCGGGAAGACGACGACGCTCTACGCGCTCTTGAGGAAACTGAACAAAGAGAATGTGAACATCGTAAGCCTCGAAGACCCTGTCGAATATTTCATCACCGGCGTGAATCAGTCGCAGGTGAAGCCGGAGATCGGATATGATTTCGCTTCCGGACTGCGCCAGATCCTTCGGCAAGACCCCGATATCATCATGGTCGGCGAGATACGCGACAACGAGACGGCCGGCCTTGCGGTTCAGGCGGCCCTGACCGGCCACATCGTGCTCTCCACGCTGCACACGAACAATGCGGCGGGCGTCATCCCGCGGCTTTTGGACATGAAAGTAGAACCATTCCTTCTCCCGGTATCGCTGAACCTTATGATTTCGCAGCGCTTGCTCGGCCGTTTGTGCCAGAACTGCAAAGAGATCAAGGAAGTATCTCCTGCGGTGGAGAGGATCGTGAAGAAGGCGGTCGCCGTCCTGTCTGCGGACGCGGCCGCGAAATATCCTCCGCCGTACAAGACATATCATAGCCCCGGGTGCGCGAAGTGTAAGGGACGCGGAATTGTGGGCCGCATCGCGATCTTCGAAGTGTTCCAAATGACTCCCGAACTCGAGGAGATAATCAACACCGGACCCACCGCGCAGAGGATAATTAAGGAAGCGGCGAATCAGGGAATGATCGAGCTGCGTGAGGACGGGGTGTTAAAGGCGCTCGACGGCCTCGTGTCCATGGAAGAAGTTCTCCGCAGTACCGAAGGAGAGGGTGTGATATAATAAGGAGCACAGCATGGCGGAAAATTATCAGGAAAAGCTGAAGGAGCTTCTCATCACCACCGCGAAACAGAATGCGTCCGATTTGCACATCGCGGTGGGTCGGCGTCCCACGCTCCGGATCGACGGCGCGCTCGTGCCGCTCCAAAAAGAGCCGATATTCACGCCGGAGATGGCGGATGGCCTTGTCACCGGGCTTCTTACGCCGGATCAGAAAGAAAAGCTCTTCAAGGGCAAACAGCTGGATTTTGCCTACGGATTTGAGGATAAGGCCCGCTTCCGGGTGAACGCATATTATCAGCGCGGCTATCTCGCGGCGGCGCTGCGGCTTGTCCCGAGCCGCATCCGTACGGTCGAGGAACTGGGGCTGCCGCCCATTCTCCACGATTTTACAAAACTCTCGCAGGGATTCATTCTCGTGGTCGGTCCCGCGGGGCACGGAAAATCGACTACGCTCGCTGCGCTCCTGGACGAGATCAATCATACGCGCGCCGATCACGTTATCACCATCGAGGACCCGATCGAATACCTGTTCACCCAGGACCGGAGCATCGTGTCTCAGCGCGAGGTGGGAACCGATACTCCCACGTTCCACGCGGGATTGCGTACGCTCCTGCGGCAGGACCCAGACGTGATCATGATCGGAGAGATGCGCGACGCAGTTTCGATCGCCACCGCAATGAGCGCGGCCGAGACCGGCCATCTGGTATTCTCTACGCTCCACACCAACTCCGCATCCCAAACCATAGACCGCGTCATCGACTCATTTCCCGCAGAGCAGCAAGGGCAGGTGACGTCTCAGCTGGCCGCCACGCTCGTCGCGATCGTGTCTTTGCGGCTGCTCCCGCGGCTCTCTGGTGGGCGCATGCCCGCAATGGAGATCATGATCGTAAATCCGGCCATCCGGAACCTCATCCGCGAGAAAAAGGCGTACCAGATAGATCTCGTGATCGAGACGTCCCTCCAGGAAGGGATGATCACGCTGAATCGCTCCATGGCGAACCTCGTGAAGAACAAGGAGGTATCTTTGGAGAACGCAGAGCTGTATTCGCTAAATCCTGCCGAGCTTCGCATTCTTCTGGAACGGATCTAGAGCGGCGTTATGAAGTTCAAATATCAGGCGAAAACGCGAGAGGGGGAGCTTCAGGTTGGTTTTGTGGATGCGGGGACGCGGGACTCCGCGGCGACTATTTTGGGATCGCACGATCTTTTCGTCCTCAAACTTGAAGAGGCGGAGAAGATTCGGTGGTACGGCCGCCTCGCGAGCTATTTCGGAGGAGTGAGGCGCGACGACATGGTCGTCTTCACCCGGCAACTCGCGACCCTGCTCGAGGCGCGGCTCTCGCTGAGCAAGGCGTTAGCTACCCTCTACGACCAAACCAGGAACGCCGCGCTCCGGGAGGCGGTGTTTCAGATCTCCCAGGACGTTGATTCCGGCCTGTCTCTCTCGCAAGCGCTCGAACGCCAGCGCGAGATCTTTTCAGAATTCTTCATCAGCATGGTTCGCTCCGCTGAAGTGACGGGGACCCTGGATCAAGTCGCCGGATTTTTAGCGGATTTCACCGAGCGAGAAGCGACGCTCGTCAGCCGCGCCCGTTCCGCGCTGATCTATCCCATGATCGTGGTGGCGCTGTTTGTCGCCGTCGCGGGCATCATGATCACATTTGTTTTCCCTCAGATCCAGCCCGTATTTGAACAGGCGGACGTACCTCTGCCGCTCTTGAGCCAAATGCTCATCAGCGCGGGAGTATTCATAAACCGTTTTTGGCTCGCAATCGTTCTTGCCCTTGTGGTCGTCGCGCTCATCGTGCTTGACTATTTCCGAACCCCCGAAGGGAGGAGCGTGCTCGACGACATGAAAATCCGTTTGCCGATCGTAAGGAAGGTATATCTTCCGCTTACGGTTACGAGGTTCGCGAGCGCCGCGACCATCCTGCTCAAGGGGGGTATCCCTGTGGCGCAAGCCATGGAGATTGCCGGCGAGACCGTTGATAATGTGCTGTACCGTGACGTGCTCCATGAGGTTTCCCGCGACATCCGGGAGGGCGTCCCGCTCTCTGAGGCGATAGCGAAGCACGCCAACTATTTCCCGGTTGTGGTATCACAGATGGTTGCGGTGGGCGAGGCAACGGGCCAGCTTGACCAGATGCTTACGCGCATCGCGACGTTTTACGGCCGCGAATCCGATATGGTCGTGAATAATCTTGTTGATCTCATCCAGCCGGTGCTCATGGTGGGCATCGGGGTTCTCGTAGGGATCCTTTTCGCTTCAATTCTCCTGCCGTTATACCAGTTGACTGCATCATTCGGACAATGAGATAATTGAAATGGTCGGAATTTTATAAATCAGTCATGACATCATTACACTCACGCACGTCGCATCTCGAGCGGGGGTTCACCCTCATCGAAATGCTTATCGTGGTCGCCATTATCGGTATTTTGGCATCCGCGGTCTTGGTAGGACTGGGTCCGGTGCAGCGGCAGGCGCGGGATTCGCGCAGGATCGCAGATCTGCGTCAGACGCAGACCGGTCTCGAGCTCTATTTCCACAAGTGCGGCTATTACCCGGGCACGGCGCAGGCGAGCTCTCCCTGCGGCGCGTTCTCACAGATAGGAGACTGGAACAGCATGACCACGGCATTGACCGGAAGCAATCTCGGCGTGAATAGGGTGCCGAACGATCCATCGAGCGGCCGGACGTATTCCTACGGGACTGATGGTATCGGCTCCGGCTACATAATCGGTGCGCGCATGGAAGATGCGGGCAACCCGAACCTTGTAAGCGGTGACGACGCCGACGGAACGGTTTTCGGAGTTGATTGCGCTGATCCGATTTACTGCATCCGTTTTTAGATCCCGAGGAACCGAATGTGGGTCATCCTGTTTTTCTTCGGTGCCGCTCTCGGCAGCTTTCTTAATGTGATCGCGGTTCGTTACGATCCGGACAGCTTTCTGCTGTCGCGGAGAGTCGTCGGCGGAAGATCGCATTGCCCTTTTTGCCGCAGGCATCTCCGGTGGTTCGAACTTATTCCCGTCGTAAGCTTCCTTATCCAACGAGGGCGCTGCCGCACGTGCGGCCACGGGTTGAGCATCCAGTATCTTGTGGTCGAAGTTCTCACAGGGGCCATATTCGTCGTGGTCCCGCTCTATCTGCGTACGCATTTCTTTTTGCTCTTTTCGACTTTTTCTCCGGCGTTATTCGCGATACAAGCCGCGTTGTGGATAGCGGTGTTCGTCGCGCTTCTTCTTCTCGCCCTCGTTGATATCCGGCTTATGCTTATCCCCGACGAGATCAACGTATTCTTAGGGGCGGCTGGGCTCATCGCGCTCTTCGCTGCGCCGCCGATTCATTCGGTTACGCAGGGATCGTTTCTTCGTTCGTATGCCCTGCTGTTCGGCGTCGCCGGACCCCCGTGGGCGAACCATATCATGGGAGCGTTCCTCGCCGCGGCGTTCTTCGGCGCGTTCGTCGCGCTCTCGCGGGGGAAATGGATGGGGTTTGGCGACGTGAAATTCGGCGCCGCCCTCGGATTTCTTTTTGGCTGGCCGGACATAGCCCTCGTGCTCGGCTCGGCGTTCGTATTGGGCTCGTTAGTCGGGATCGTCGCGCTAGGGAGGAGGGAGAAGACCATGAAGAGTCTCCTGCCGTTCGGGCCGTTCCTTGCGCTCGGCGCGGCGGCCGTATTCTTCTTTGGGTACGAGATCGTCCACTGGTATTTTACGCTGTTCCGGCTCTAGTTATGCCGCGCGGCGCGGGACGCGGTATAATGGAACAGATGGTCCTTCGTCGGGGAAAAGTGGTGCACGGCGCGCGCGGCGGATTTACGCTGCTCGAGCTCTTGGTGGTCGTGACGGTCACCGGGCTTCTTTCGGGCTTCTTCATTCTCTACGGGCGCGCGGGCCGGCAGCGGATCGCGCTCACCGTGGAGACCGCGAAAATGGCGCAGACGATTTTCCGCGCGAAAGAACGCGCGCTTGCGACCTACACCGACCCGGATCCCCTGAAGCGCGCGTGCGGGTACGGCGTGCACGCAGATAGCTCATCGCGGACGTATTCGCTGTTCGGATATCAGGCAGCCGACTGCAGAGCGCTCGCGTCGATCGACGCCGCGAATTTCGTGCTGGTCGAAACCAGCGCGCTTGCCTCGGGTATGTCGTTCGGGAGCGGCGCGGACCGGCTTGACGATGTCTTGTTCGTCCCTCCGGATCCGACGACGCTTCTGTGGGGCGGCGGCGCACCACTTTCGTCATCCGGAAACTTTTACCTCTCCACGGCGGACGGCGGCATGCAGGCGCGTATCTCCGTGAACTCTGCAGGGCAAATTAATTTTTAGCGATGACGAATCCATTTCTTTCTACGATGCGTATGCGCCGCGGGCAAGTCATTATCGAAGCTATGATCGCGCTCGGCGTGCTCACGATCGGATTTTTGGGGGTCGTCACGCTTCTCTCGCGGTCGCTTAGCTTGAACAGGGTCGTCGCAGACGACTATGCGGCGACGTATCTCGCGGCCGAGGGCATCGAGGTGGTGAAAAACCTGATCGATGCGAATACGATCCAAGGGAGGCCGTGGGGCACTGATCTCTCGGATGGGGATTATGAGCTGGAATACGACACCACGTTTTCGGCGAGCGCGCCACTTGGGTATAACCCGAACGCGCTTGTGGCGTATGTCGGCCGCGCGATCCGCGTGGATCCTGCGACCAAGATATACAGCTACCGCGGCTCATCGCCCACGAGCTTCACGCGGCGCATCCGCATCGCGAATGTCACCGCGGACGAGGTGCAGGTGAACGCGATCGTGCGGTGGACGGCTCGCGGCGGCGCGAATTCCGAAATAAACCTTGAAGATCATTTCTTCAGGTGGCGGCCGTAGCGGCGGCGATGCGCACGTATATTCGGAAGCCAGCGTGTGGTATAATAAAATATATGGATAGGGTTTCTCTGCCGATAAAAAGCATCATAGTCACCGCGGCCGCCCTGCTTGTCCTCGCCGCGGCGTTCTGGTTCTCGTGGCTTGCGAAACAGCCGAAGTCCTACGAGCTTGCCGGGCGCATCGAGCGGATCGAAGGCAACTCGATATTCCTAAACGGCGTCTACCAGGTGCCGGACCGCCCCGACCTTACCGTCCCCGAGAACGCGAAAGAAGTTGAGGTCGTGGTAACTGCGGCGACGCGGTTCGTAAAAACGGTGCTGTACCTTCCGTCTGCGGCAGAGCTTGAGAAAACCGGCGGCATGTATCGTCCGGACGATCTTCGCAGGGAAGAGGTCGCGGGCGCGTTCGATGATATAAAAAACGGGGGGGTGGACGGAATTTTTGCGGCCGCGGGCAAGAACGTGTACGGAAAATCAAAATTCGAGGCGTCAGAGGTCAGATATATTTCCGCGGTAGCTCCTTAAACAGGCGCGCGGGCACGCGTGCACAGCATATCCACAGATCGCTGAAAAACGGCTTAAATCTTTGCGAAAACCGGAATATTCCCGGAAGTTGACTTTTCTGAATTTTGACCTATAATAGGAGATAGAAGAGAAGCGCTTGCTTCTCATACAAATCAAAAAGATTGACATTCCTAAGGCCATGTGTCTGAAGGAGGCGTCATGCGTACACGCACTTCGTCGTTCGCGGCGTTTCTGGCGCTGGCCTTGTGCATCGACGCGTGCGGCGGAAGCCCGATTGCGCCAAGCGGCGCCAACCCGATCTCTTCGCCGTCTATGCGCGCAGAGGTGGGGACCGTGGTCCTTTGGGAGGGCAGCCCGAACTGTACAATGGGTTGTGGCCCAGCCAAACAAGTGATGCCGAACGCCGACGGAGCGTACGAGCTCATGCCGCTCGTGAGCTACACCTTGGAGTATGGGATCAAGAACCCCGGAGTTCCTGGGAGATGCATCGCGGCCACCATGGTCGCGAGTTGGTACCCTCAGTGGGCAATGAACGCTGACCTGTCTTGGTGTGCTCCTGAGGACGGCAATTTCGGTCCCGAGATGCGTTCTTCGGGATCGCTTCCATGGCTGTCCACACGGGACACTGCGCCGTACATAATCCGTATCTGGGGAGAAGAGCGGGGTACGGGCCTTGCTGAGCCGCACAGGTTCAGCAAGGAAATCACGGTCGTGATGGGATCGTGATGACAGCAGAGATAAGGGGACGTTGTAGGCCGGCGAGCATTTTCGAGCCGGCCCCTGCAGCGCCCCTTTTTCGTTATGGTATAATAAACAAAAATGAACACTCGAGGTTTTAGATACCTTGTATTCTTGGCGGCCGCGGTGATCATGGGGGTGTTTTCTGCGATTGCCCCGGCGCATGCAGGCGAGTGGTCAAGTACGTTCCAGTTGCCGTGCACTGCGGATGCGAGGCCTGGCGGGAGGCAGGTAACCTGCGTCAGCTCCCAAACGATTCGCGGCCAGGCGTGGAAGTGGGAGTACCGGCCGGTGCGAATGGACGATCCTCCCGCCACGGTTGACGTCTGCATCAACAACGTCGGCATCATGAATGCGGGCGGCTATTGCTGGAACATCCAGCGACGGGAGAGCGGATTTAACGCGTTAAGGAGAGACGGCGCCATTAATCCCGAAGACATGTCGCAGTATAAGTATTTTGTGGCGCAGATCATTACGCGAAGCTCTTTTACAAACGACAATAATCATACCGGTGGGTTTACTTATTGGGGGCGCGCAGTGAGCATAAACAGCGCAAGCGTGAGTCCTGGGTCTATTAAT
>MHLC01000028.1:0-24959 GCA_001818655.1 Candidatus Liptonbacteria bacterium RIFCSPLOWO2_01_FULL_56_20 | reverse complement strand
GCGAATGCGCGAATCGCGGCGAGCTGTGGCTTCGCGAGCCGGACATGGGCGGCGGTTATGCGATGAGAGAGGTATATCCCAATCCTCCGGGCGGCGGTTCTGGCGTGGGAGGCCTTTTCAGCGACAGCTACCTTTATACGAACGGGACCATCCCTAACGCCGCGCCGGGAAGCGTGTATGCGCTCCTCCGGCTCTGGGGCCCCGGAGATCCGGACGGAAACTATACCTCTCTCGAGGTAGTTCCCGACATCGAAGTGCAAATAGGCGAGAATGCTCCGGGGAATTTCACGCTTTCCGGGCCCGCCTGCAGCGGCGGCGCGAATCCCATCGTGGGGCTGAATTGGAGCCAGTCGTCGAACGCGACGTCGTACGAGGTGTGGCGGTGCGAGTGGAGCCTGTGTTTTAACCGCGCAAATATCGCGACGATCGCGGGTACGGCGTACGTTGATACGAGTGTCGCCGCCGGCATCGACTACTATTACACGATCAGGGCAAGAAATTCCGCGGGGAGCGCGGAATCGAACCAGCGGGAAATAAGCACGGCCGCCCAGAATTGCGGAGGCCCGCCGCTTACGCACAGCGAGTGCCAGAGCAACGCGTGCGTCGTCGTGCTCGGGGCCGGAGCAGACGGATGCCAGACGGACGGCGATTGCCGGAGCGGCGGAGGAGGAACCGAGCGCGTGTACGGATACGTGTTCATTGACGCGAACCAAAGCGGCGCGCGCGATGGCGGAGAGGGAGGCCTTGCCGGACGGACCGTCTACATCCGGAGCATTCCCGGGAATAACGTGCTGAATTCGGACGTAACCGACGGCAGCGGGTTCTACGAGATGTATCAGGCGGGATCAAACGAAGAGGTGCGCATTCAGCACCCTATTCCGCCGGGCTACCAAGGAACCACTGATTGGTCGTTTATTCGGGCGATAGACCAGGTGCGCCGCGTGGATTTCGGCGTCGTCCCGGCTGCGGGCCCCGCGAGCTGTTCGTTCTCCGCAGATCCTTCGCGGGTCATTATCCCGCCCGCGCCTGCGCGCTCCGCGCTTTCGTGGGATTGTCAGAACGTGCGTTCCGGAAGCTGCAGTATAACCGGCGTGGGAGGTGTCGGCGCGAGCGGAAACGCGCAAGTTGCGCTTTCTTTCACGAGAACGTATACGCTCTCTTGCCTCGGGGACGACGGCACGCCCGTGAACCGTTCGACCACGATACGCGTCTATTCATTTGAGGGCGGCCAGTTGCGCGAGATCCTGCCCTATCTTCCCTGAGCGATCCCATTGCGGAACAATTTATGGAGCGCGGCGAACGATCGGTGGCACGGCAGCAAGGGTTTACCATGGCAGAGCTCTTGGTTGCGATCGGGCTTTTTTCCGTGGTGGTGGCGATCGCCGCTGGGGGATTCGTGAATGCCCTTCGCGCGCAGAGCCAGGCCGCGGCGCTCATCGCGGCGAACAGCAACGTGAGCCTGGCGCTTGAACAGATGGCGCGGGAGATCCGTACCGGGTTCGAGTTCTGCGCGGGAGCGCAGGTGTGCGCGCCTGCAAGCAATCCCGTGGTCAAAGACGAGCTGGTGTTCAAAAACGCGCGGAGCGAAACAGTGACGTACCGGCTGGCGAACAACGCGATCGAACGCGGGGTGGACGGCGCGAATTTTGCGAAGATCACGGGAGATAACGCGGTGATCCGTTCTCTTTCGTTCCTGCCGTTCGGCAATTTGGGGGCGGGAGTAGGCGACGCCTACCAGCCGCGGGTCACCATTTCCGTTGGGGTGAGCGCGAACGAGCGCGGGCTTGCCTCAAGCGTCACTAATCTCCAGACCACGGTGAGCGCGCGCTTGCCGCTCGACCTTTAGCCATCATGCACACACGCGGACAGGTCATGATCCTTGCGGTGCTCGCCTTGGGGGGCGCGATTTTGGGCGCGACTACGATCGCGGGCCTGCTTATGGTATACGAGGTGCGCCAGGCATCCGACTTGAACAACTCGGCCAAAGCGGTCTTTGCGGCGGATGCGGGCATCGAGTGGGGACTCTACCAATTTTTCAATCCAAGCTCGACAAACCCGCGGCCGACATTCGGCAACAACGCGACGTCGACCACGAGCTGCTACGACGCGGGCGACGCGCTCCTTCCGGACTGCCGGGATGAAGCCGTGTCCACCATCCGCGCGCGCGGCTCTGCCGGCAATGTGAGCCGTGCGTTCGAGCTTACGTTCTAATTTTGTCGTCACGGCTGGTTGGTTATACAATAATTCCGTGGACAAGCACGCGGCCAAGATTCGGATCGAGCACCTAAAGAAGACCGTTAATCACCACCGCTACCTGTACCATGTCTTGGACAAGCAGGAGATTTCTGATGCCGCGCTCGACTCCTTGAAAAAAGAGCTTGCCGAGCTCGAGCAGGAATTCCCCGATCTTATAACGCCGGACTCGCCCACGCAGCGCGTTGGCGGGAAACCGCTTGCGGCTTTCAAAAAGGTCAGGCATGAGGCGCCGATGCTTTCCTTTAACGACGCGTTCTCGCGCGAGGATATGCAGGCGTGGCAGGAGCGCCTGGAGAATTATCTGGGCAGGAAGCTGCACGCGCTCCCGTGTTATTGCGAGCTCAAAATTGACGGCCTCGCGATAGAACTGGTCTACGATGACGGCGTGCTGGTGCATGGGTCCACGCGCGGCGACGGCGCAGTGGGCGAGGACGTAACGCAGAACCTGCGCACGGTAGAAGCCATTCCTCTGCGCCTCTTGGAGCCGGAGGAAATTGAAAGAAATGTTCGCAAGTTAGGCCTATACCCTAATGGCTATACCCTAAACCCTAAGCATTTTGTCGTCCGCGGAGAAGTGTTCCTCACGAAAAAAGAATTTGCTGCCATGAACCGCGCGCAGGAGAAAAAGGGTCTCAAAGCATACGCCAATCCGCGCAATATCGCAGCTGGCTCGGTGCGCCAGCTCGACCCGCGGGTCACCGCAGCGCGCAAGCTGGACTCTTTTGAATACGACATCGTGACCGACATCGGGCAGAAGACGCACGAGGAAGAACACCTTTTGCTCAAAGCATTCGGCTTCAAGACCAACCCAAACAACAAGCTCGAGAGGGACGTGCGCGGCGTATTCGCGTTCCGCGACCATTGGGAAGACCGCCGCGAGCGGCTGCCATATGAAATTGACGGCGTCGTGACTATCGTGAACGACAACCGCGTGTATGACGAGGCGGGCGTGATCGGCAAAGCGCCGCGCGGCGCGATCGCGTACAAGTTCTCTCCCAAAGAAGCGACGACCGTGGTGGAGCGCATCAGGGTCCAAGTCGGCAGGACCGGGGCGCTCACGCCGGTCGCGGTGATGCGGCCGGTCTCGGTCGGCGGGATCACCATCACGCACGCCACGCTCCACAACGCGGACGAGATCGCGCGCCTGGGGCTGAAGATCGGCGACACGGTCGTGGTTTCCCGCGCGGGCGACGTGATCCCGCAGGTGACGAAGGTCTTACAAGACCTTCGCACGGGCAAGGAAAAAGAATTCCATATGCCGACGCACTGCCCGGTGGACGGCTCAAGGGTGGTTCGAGAGGGCGTGATCTACCGCTGTTCTGCAAAGGATTGCGGGGCCAAGCACCGCGAATCGCTGTATCACTTTGTTTCTCGCGCGGCGTTTGACATCCGGGGCTTGGGCCCGCAGATCATAGACCGCTTTCTGGACGAGGGGCTTGTCTCGGATGCCGCAGACATTTTTACCTTAGAGAGAGGGGACGTCGCGGCGCTTAAGCGGTTCGGTGAGAAGTCCGCGGAAAACATCGTGGAAGAAGTGGCGGGCAAAAAAACGATCACCCTGCCGCGCCTTATTTTTGCCCTGGGCATTCTTCATGTTGGCGAAGAAACCGCGCAGGTCCTTGCCAGAGAGATCCTTAGAGAGAAACCGCACATCAAGAGACCGGGCGAATTTCTCGCGGCGGCGCAGGGTTTTTCGCTAGAGCGTCTTCAGCGAATTCCTGACGTGGGCCCCAAAGTAGCGCAGAGCATCTATGATTGGCTGCGCGAGCCGCGCAACGCAAAGCTCGTTAAAAAGCTTGAGGAAGTCGGCGTAGAGATAGAGGTGCATCGGGCGAGCGCGAAAGAACAGAAACTTGCCGGGAAAACATTCGTGCTTACCGGAGGCCTTTCGTCCATGACGCGCGACGAAGCCAAGGAAAAGATCCGCGCCTTGGGCGGGGACATCGCCGAGTCCGTGAGCAAAAAAACTTCGTACGTGGTCGCGGGTTCGGAGCCCGGTTCAAAATACGAGACAGCGAAGCGGTTAAACATAAAAGTCTTGACCGAGCAAGAGCTTCTCAGGATGCTGTGATGATGAATAGGAGAGGAAGAGACGGAGTCCCACGCCAAACTTCGCTTTGGTGTGCGGACGAAAAAACTCGGCGTGAAAATCTTGAGCGAATCAGAACTCTCGGCCCTTTTAAAATAAGTTGAGCTGGGGTATAGTAAAAACCGTTGCGGGCGTGGTGTAGCCCGGTCTAACGCATTTCTCTGCTCGCCCCGCACCAAAATATGGGCCGGTGGTGTAGCTTGGTAGCACGTCTCCCTGTCACGGAGAAGATCACGGGTTCAAATCCCGTCCGGCCCGCAATAATAAGTTTTTTGGTGCGGGGTCATGGAGAACCTGCCTGCCGGCAGGCAGGGATCAAGGGTTCTCCGCCAAAAGCGGATCCGCCTCCGGCGGAAAATCCCGTCGCCCGCGCCAGTTTGATTAAATTCTATACTTGCTGTAGTTTCTGGGGTAGTAGTACTGACAAGGAGGGTGAATATGCGACGATTGCCTGATTTCGTGAAAGAAGTTCGGTTCTCTTACAACCTCGAGCGCTATCGTATTCCGGTAGCCGACATCAGTGAAGGAGGCAAGGAAGCGATTCTTCTGCCGGATGGGGCGCTGTTGAGTCTTGCAGGCGTCGAGGCGGAGATTGAAGATGGCGTGGCGACGCTGTATGGTCCTGATCGTGTTTCTGGGGGAAGATTGAGACCTATCCGGGTAGTCTCTGCAGTACCGGTTGCGGTGAGTCATCCCGGAACGGAATCGACCGGTCCCAGCTTCGGGTTGGCTCTTCTGCCTGACGATGACTGGTAGATTGTCGGGCGCGCAGCATCACCTACGCTGCCGCCCTCACCTAAGCTTGTGAGTTTCACGCTGATAATCTTAGGCGAGTAGTTCTTGTATCTTCTCTGTCTTCACTTAAGTTCCGGTTGGGCAGGTGCCCGTCGACAAGCTCAGGGCAAGCGACCCCGCGCGCGCTACTGCGCGAGCGTATCAATAGTTTTTTGCTGTTCCTGATTCTGCGTATTGAGCTTTTGTTGGAGGTCTTTTGATCGTTGGACCGCGTTTTCTCCTTGCTCTTGCTCGCGGGGCGTGTTCGTGCCGCCGAAATTCATGCGAAATACCGCAATGGCAAGAAGCGCGATAATGACCAGTACGATAATAACCTCAAGCATGGCAAACCCTTTTCGGTTCATTACGTTCAAGTATAGCATTCAGAGTTCGTGGGTAGAGGAAGGTTTGTTATAATAACCCTATGAAAACATCGCCGAAAATCGCAGGCCTTTTGCAGGCCACGGGGCTTGTGGCGTATGTGGTCGTATTCGCGCTCCTCGCAAACGTCGTGCGGGAGTGGGCGATCGCGCGCTCTGCAGAGCCAGAACCTGTGCTCGCAATGACCCTGTTTCTCCTCGCGTTCGTGACCTCGGCGCTCATCTGCGCCTCGATAGTTTTTGCGTATCCTGTCGCGCTTTTTTTCGACGGCAAGAAGCGTGCCGCCGTAGAGGTCGTGTTCTGGAGCGCGGCATGGCTCGTCGTGTTCGTGTTCGCCCTGGGAATTTTCAGTTTGTCCGCGTCCGCCCTGTAGCTGCGCCGCAGGCGCTATGCGGCGAGCATGAGCGCAAGGAAGATCGCCGCGAGCGCGATTTGCGCGGGAATGCCGACGAGCGGTTTGTGATCGAGGCGCGTTTTCGCGTGGATCGCATAGTGGAACCGCTGGAGGTGGCGGAGCGGCGATCTTGGAAACGCGTAGTAGAGGAATTGCATAAAATCAGGCAGGACGCTTGCGGCCGCACCCCAGAATATAACCCAGAGATATGTCGGCGCGACGAGCGCTCCTGCGGCGAGCGGGATCGCGGTGCCGACCGCGCAGTCCATACCGGTTGTAACTATGTCCCGGATAAGGTCGCGGTCAAACCGAAGGCGATAGCCGAACGGCATGCCCGCGTCCCGTTCTTTGGCGCGCAGCTGGTAGTGCCAGTGGGGAATGGCATCGAGGAGAAAGTGGCTCGTAAATGCGGCGAAGATCGCGCCCGCGGGGTTATCCCTAAGGAGCAGCCCCAGCGCGCCGCCCACGACCGCATGCGTGGCGAGGATCATTGCGGTCTATTCTATCCGAACCGCCCCATACGGCGCAACCTGCCTGTCTATTCGCTTCGCCATAGCTCTCGCCTCGGCGGAGCCAGGGTCAGCAAGGCGAGCCAGGCGGATCGCCGTTACCCACAGCACAATCCCGTGGATTTGCTATAATAAGCAGCGATGGCAAACCAACAACTCATTGATTTTATAAAGCAGCAGATGGGAGCTGGCGAGAGGAAAGAAACGGTAAAAAGCACGCTCCGCGCAAGCGGCTGGGGCGACGCAGAGGTGGACGAGGCGATGGCCGTGGTGGGAGGCACCGATACTTCGATCGCCGCGGTTTCCGAATCAGTGACGCGGGACATTTTCAAGCCGCGGATGGCGGCTTCGGCTAAGTCCGCTGGAACCCCCTCCACCTTTTCTTTGCATCGCTCTTCGAGGCGCTGGGTTCTGCCCGCGAGTTTGGGAGCGATAATCCTTGTATTGGTTCTTGGCGGCGGGTGGCTGTATAAGACGAGCGCTGACTTGAGCGGACAGGTTGCAAGGCTCTCCGGCGAGAACGCCGCGTTCACATCCCAGATCGTGCTCTTGAGCAAAGAAAACAACAGCCTGCGTATAGAAGCGGACTCGTTGCGCGCGACGAGCAGCGACCTTGAGGACCAGCTTTCGATCTTGATAGTTCCCAGCGGGACGAGCATGTCGCAGGAGTTGCCGGTCAATGTGAAAGGCACGCTCGCAGGAAGCGGGAGCGCCGGCTACACCCTCACGACGAGCAGGGGAATCGTTCTTACGATCAAGAATTATCGCGACGCCAAGGTTGCTACCGCGCTCTTGCCTCTTGTCGGGACCACTATCGGCATTACGGGCACGCACCTGCCGGGCTCAAAAAGCGTTACCGTGGCGAGCGTGAACGGAATCGCGATCCAATAGTCAGGAGCCGCGTACGATCCTCTCGTAGTATTGGCCGATGCCCAAGATGTCCGCTTCGCGGAACGGCTTTCCGATGAGCTGAAAACCCACGGGGAGCGCTCCTTCCGGCGTGGGCGCGGGGATCGCAACTGCGGGCACGCCTGCGAGGTTCGCGGGAATAGTGAAAATATCCGAGAGGTACATCGCAAGCGGATCCGCTGTTTTTTCGCCGATCTTGAACGCCGGGGTAGGCGTGACCGGCGCGAAAATCACGTCCACTTCTTTGAACGCCTCCACAAAATCGTTCCTGATGAGCGCGCGCACCTGCTGGGCTTTTGCGTAGTAGGCGTCGTAGTAGCCTGACGAGAGCACGAACGTGCCGAGGATGATGCGGCGTTTCGCTTCTGCGCCGAATCCCTTGCCGCGGCTGCGGACGTAGATATCGCGCAGATTCTTTACGTGCGGGCCGAGGTCTGGTATGCGGCTGTAGCGGATGCCGTCGAACCGCGCGAGATTCGCGCTCACTTCGGCCGGAAGGATAATGTAGTATGCTGCGACCGCATATTTGGTGTGCGGGAGAGAGACCTTTTTAAAAGATATCTTGAGGCTCTCTATCGTTTTCCTCGCCTGCTCCACGCTCCGGAGGACGTCTTCTTCGACGCCCGCTCCGAAATATTCTTCAGGGACCCCCACGACAAGTTTTCGTACGCGCTCAAAGTCGGGATGCACCAGCTCGTCGCCGTAGCCCCCGTCTGGCGGATCGGCGCTTGTCGCGTCCAAGGGGTCTTTCCCGGCGATCGCGCGGAACAGGATAGCCGCGTCTTCTACGGTCGCGGCGAACGGGCCGATCTGGTCCAGGCTGGACGCGAGGGCGATGAGCCCGGAGCGCGACACCGCGCCGTAGGTGGGTTTGAGTCCCACGACGCCGCAGAATGCCGCGGGCTCTCGGATGGAGCCGCCCGTGTCGGTGCCGAGCGCGCCCAGGGCGAGGTGCGCCGCGACCGCAGCCGCAGAGCCGCCCGAGGAGCCGCCCGGCACGCGTTCCGGGTCGTGCGGATTGCGTGTGATCTGGAACGCCGAGTTTTCGGTGGAAGAGCCCATCGCGAATTCATCAAGGTTGGTTTTCCCGAGGAATATGGCTTGCTCGGCCTTGAGTCGTGCGATCACTCCCGCGTCATAGCTTGCCGTGTAGTGCTCCAGGATCTTGGAGCCCGCGGTCGTCCGCTCGCCCTTCATAAGCAGGAGGTCTTTTATCGCAAGCGGCGCGCCCGCGAGCATGCCAAGGGGCTCGTCCTTGGCGAGCGCCACGTCGACGCGCTCCGCATCCATCGCCGCCTGCTCTTCGTGCAGCGCGAGGTATGCGCCGATCGTGCGGTCTTGCTCGCGGATGCGGCGGAAAAACGCCTGCGTGATCTCAAGCGCGGAGAATTTCTTCGCGAGAAGCCCCTCGTGGAACGTTTTGATCGTGAGTTCGTGAAGAGAGGTCATGGGCGCGGGCGCGTTCATTCAAAGACCGGCGGAACCTTGAGGAGCCGCCCGCGGGACTCCGGGAACGCATCTGTGCCTGCGCCGCGGTTCGTGTTCCTCCGTTCGTCGTCGTCGCGGAAAACGTTTCGGAGCAATGTGCCGCCGGTGAGCGGTACCACGCCCGCAGTGTCCAAGGCCTGAAGCTCTCCGAAGTAGTCGAGGATCTTTTGGAGATCATGCAAGAGCCGTTCTTCTTCGCGCGGATCAAGTTCTATGCGTGCGAGCTGGGCCAGGTGTTCGAGGGTTTTTTTGTTTATGGGCGAGGCCATATGGGGTATTTTACAACATCGGTCAGGAAGCCGCACCAGCGAGGGCCCGGCCGCCCGGCCGCCCGTAGGATGTTTACAACGCTTTTACAAGTTTTTTAAATTTACGGCCGCGGTCCGCATAGTTTTGAAACATATCAAAGCTTGCGGCGCCAGGAGAGAGAACAACGGCGGCGTAGGACGGGGCATGTGCGAGCAGTCGTGCGGTGCGGTAGGCGAGGCACACCGCCTCTTTAAGGTTGCGAGCTAATCGTACCGGCACGTCTGATTTGCGGATCGCGTGTCGGATCTTGTTTTTGTTCTCTCCGAACAGGACGACGAGTTTTACGGTTCGGCGAGCGAGCGCTTTCGCGAGCGTCCCGTAATCAAGTCCTTTGTCTTTTCCTCCTGCGATGAGCACGAGCGGTTCCGAAAATGAGCGCACTGCCCCGGCTGCGGCAGTCGGGTTGGTCGCGGCAGAGTCGTTGAAGAAGCGTACGCCTTTTACGGCGCGTACGAATTCGAGCCGATGCTCCAGGCCGCGGAAACCATCTATGGTTCTCCGGATGAGCGCGTCGTCGCAGCCAATGAAGCGAGCGATCGCCGCCGCCATGTCGTAGTTTTTCCTCGCCCCTTCGCGTCGCGAGACAACACTGATCTTTTTCGCGGGGCTCTTCCGGGCAAGGCGCCGCGCCGGTCTGTTGTTGCGGAAGTAGAATAGCGCGTCGCCCTTTTTCTGGAACCGGCCGACGTTTGCTTTGGAGTCGTAGTATTCGCGAAGCGAGCGGTGGGTGCCGTGCTCTGCGGTGAGGATGCTTTCAAGATGGTCAGGGAATACGTCGAGGATCGTCGCGAGGTGCGGCGAACTATGCAGGTCTTGAAGCTGAAAACTTGAGAGTTCGAGAACGACGTAGTCCGCGCGCCTGATATCCGGCAGGACGTCGAGCATGGGCGTGCCGATGTTCCCGGCGAGGATGGCTCGAAAACCCGCCCGCCGCAATATCTGCGCGAGGAGCGCGCTCGTCGTCCCTTTCCCTTTTGTCCCGGTTATCCCGATAAGTTTCTTCCTGTGCGGAGCCGCGAGCTCAAAGAACAGCTTTGTGGCGCTCGAGAATCGTACGCCGGCCCGCCTTGCGGCTACAAGCGTGGGGAGGCCGTACGGCACACCAGGCGAGCGGAAGACGGCGTCAAACCGCGCGATGTCTGCAAGATAGTTTTTGCCGGTTTGAGTCCGTGCGCCCCTCGGTATCGCGATGCGCTCGTTCTTATCCAGGATCCAGATTTCTGCCGTCCGGAACCGGGGCTCTTTGCGTAAGAATCGGAAAAGGGATTGTCCCTCGCGGCCAAACCCGAGGATAGCGATTTTCATTTCGCAAGCTTGGGGTGCGAGTAGATCGTTTCAATCGGCCGGTAGTGGAGGTCGTGCATGACCGGGGTCCGTTTTTTATAGCTCGTGCTTATTGCTCGTCCGCGGCTGATGGAGAAGCCGATATGCGCGTGCGCTTCGCCGTCCATGAATGTCCTGGGTCTCCAAACAATGACGCACCCGGGCTTTGGCTTCCGCGCCTTGCGCCAGCCGGACTTTTTTAAGTCGCGTACCGTGCCGGCCACCGTGGCATGCACGCCGCGCACGGGAGAAAATATTTTGAGGATTGCGCTTACGAAAAACGCGCAGCTCAAGTCGCCGTTTTTGAGGATATCAACTTTTCTTCTGCCTACGCGGGCGTATAGGTTCCGAAAGAGCGGCGAACCCACGCTCGCTCTTGCGACCGCGACGAGGTTCTCGAGCAGGAGCGGCTGCGGTTTTTCCTTCTTCATTTGCGGGGGCCGGAATCGAACCGGCTTCAGGAGCTTATGGGGCTCCCCGGAAAACCATTCCCATCCCTCCCGCGTGCGGCTTCGTGCCCCGAAGCACACTTATTATATGAAGCAACGATGAATTGTCAAAAGAAAAATTTAGTGGTACAAACGTAGTAACGTCGTAGCGTCAGGGTAGCTCAACGGCGGAGCAGGGCTTTCATAAGGCCAAGGTTGTGGGTTCGAGTCCCACCCCTGACACAAGATCATTTTGGCGAGCGATGAAAGAGATAACTATTGATCCACAAGAAGAACTGCGCTTGCGCGCCGAACTTGAGAAACGGACGGACGCCGAAGGACTGCGGCTCAAGCGGTTTTTGGAGTTGCCGGATTTGTCGAGGACCGAGAGCAGCCCGCTGGCTGAAATCGTGAAGCGTACACTTGGCACAGAGAGCTTGCGTGGCTTCGACGTGATTAAGGTCCCAGAAATAGTGCCGACCAAAGTTCTGTTCGATTTATTCAATATGCCCCCGGGGCATCCGGCCCGCAGCAGATCGGACACGTATTACGTCAATGATGATTATGTGTTGCGGACGCACGATACAGTATTTTGGTATTACTATCTGAATCAACCTCAGATTAAGGAGAGAATCAGCCGCGGCGAGAATCTTGGTGCTGTTTGCTACGGTAAAGTGTACCGCAAAGACGAGATCGACCGGAAGCACATGAACGTATTCCATCAGATTGGGGCGTTCTGCCTTGCGCCGGACGAAAAGCGGATTATCGTCCCCGAAGATTTGAAAAACGCCCTGAGCGAGATTGGCCGCAGCATCTTTGGCGAAGGAGTGGAGTTCCGTTTCTATGAACACAATTTTCCGTACACCGACCCCAGCTTCGAGATGGAGGCGAAGATTAACGGCGAATGGATAGAGATGGTCGGTTCCGGCATGGCGCGCAAGAGCGTTTTGGCCAACATGGGCCTCACGGGTTATCACGGTTGGGCATTCGGCTTCGGCATGGAACGCTTAGCCATGGCCTCCATGAATTTGCCCGACATACGTTTACTGTGGTCAAAAGACAGCCGTGTCGTGCGCCAGCTCGTGCTTGGTAAAGAATACAGAGAAGTGAGCAAGTACCCGCCCATTACCCGCGACATTTCATTTATCGTGGGCGCGGATTTCACGCCGAACAATTATTTTGATCTCATCCGCGACGTCGGCGGCGACCTCGTGGAAGAAGTTTCTCTGCTCGATAAGTATGAGGATGCGGCTAAGTTCGGCAAAGAGAAAACAAGCTACACGTATCGTATTATATACCGCAGCAACGAGCGGACGCTCACAAACGAAGAGATTACGCCAATCCAGGAAAAGCTGATCAAAGAAACGAAAGCGCAGTTCAACGCGGAAATCCGGTAAAAGGAAGGCCGCTCCGGTAAGGGAGCGGCTCTCTGGTTTTTCTCGCCGCCGCGGGCGGCTACTTCTGCGTGACGACCGTCTCGGTCCTGGCGGACGTCTTTTTATGGAACACGAGATGCGGCCTGAGGGTTTGGATCGCTCTCATGGTCGCTCTCATGCGGTCGTCCGCGGTCTGTACCGCGATTGCATGGGGAGACAACGGGGGAGACAACGGAGGCAGAGACGGCGGCTTGCTGCCTTGTTTTTCCATGGAGCCTCCTTGCGTTTGCGATGGCGATGAAGAACGGCTGTTTGCAGCATACCACGATCCTCTCGCTTCAATCAAATTCCCCTTTCATCCGAATTCCATTAGAATCTAAGCAATGAGAGGGAAGATCCCTAAAGAGGCGGCGGATGTGATGCGAGCGCTTGCCGCGGAACAACACGCGGCGTATCTCGTAGGCGGGTGCGTGCGCGACCTGCTGCTTGGCCGCGAGCCCAAGGACTGGGATGTGGCGACCGATGCGACGCCGGAAGAGGTCCAGCGCATATTTTCCCGACGCTCCGACGCAACGTCGGAGGTCGGGACCCCGACCGGAAGCGTCGGGGGCAGAACCATATACGAGAACCAATTCGGGACCGTAGGCGTAAAAACCGATTCTGACGACCCGCGCCTCAAGGTGGTTGAGGTGACCACGTTCCGGCTTGAAGGGAAATATACTGACAAGCGCCATCCGGACGAGGTCAAGTTCGCGAAGACAATCGAGGAAGACCTCTCGCGCAGGGATTTTACGATAAACGCGATCGCGATGACACAGGACAGCAAGCTTGTTGACCCTTTCCGCGGGCAGGACGATTTGCGGCAGAACATTATCCGGACCGTGGGCGACCCTGCGGCGCGGTTCAATGAGGATGCGCTACGGCTTTTGCGGGCGGTACGGCTCGCGGCCGAGCTTTCGGATTTTTCCACCAGAGGCGGGCCAGCCTCCGGCTGGCAGATCGAGGGCGCGACTCGGGATGCGGTCAAGGAGCACGCCGGTCTTTTGGAGATGATCGCGAAGGAGCGGATCCGCGACGAATTCGTGAAGATGGTAGAGACGCCGCATGCGGCGCAGGGAGTCCTTTTGCTCGAGGAGCTGGGATTGCTGCGGTACGTGCTCCCGGAGCTCCGCGAAGGGATCGGCGTGGGGCAGGACAAGCATCATATCTATGCCGTTTTCGAGCACAGCGTCCGCGCATTGGATTACGCCGCAAAAAAGAATTACTCTCTGGAGATCCGCCTCGCGTCGCTCCTGCACGACGCGGGCAAGCCGCGCACGAAAGCAGGGGAGAGCCCCAATTCCACGTTCTATAACCACGAGATGGTCGGCGCGAAAATGGCCGCGCGGGCTTTGGACCGGTTGCGGTTCCCGAGCGGCGTGATCGAAAGAACGGTCCACCTGGTGCGCTGGCACATGTTCTATTACAACGTGGGCGAAGTGAGCGCGGCGGGAGTGCGGCGGTTCCTCGCGCGCGTGGGGCCGGAGAACGTGGACGACCTTATCAAGGTGCGTGAAGCGGACCGTATCGGCTCGGGCGTGCCAAAGGCCGTACCGTACAAGCTGCGGCACCTGCTGTTTATGATAGAGAAGGTGAAGCACGACCCGATCTCGCCCAAAATGCTCAAGGTAAACGGCGAGGATGTGATGAAGATATTGGGCATTCCGCCGGGTCCGCGCGTGGGGCAGGCGCTCGACATTCTCCTTGAAGAAGTGCTGGATGACCCCAAGAAGAATACAGAAGAAAATTTGGGGCGCAGGATCCGGGAGCTGGGGAAGCTGTCAGAAAAAGAGCTTGGCAAAGCGCGCGAGAAAGCGCGCGGGAAAAAAGAAGAGTTTGAGCAAGGCATTGAAGCAGAAATGAAAAGAAAGCACTATGTGAAATAGATAGAGTTTGCCGCCCATTAGTAATGGGCGAGCCTCGCTGAGTTCAGTTCGGCGGGAGAGCGGGCTCGAGGAAGAGACGAAAAAGAGGTATTATGTGAAGTGATGTCTGTTTTCCGGAGCGAGAAAATCTGGCGGATTCTCACGAATATCTGGACCCTCGTGACCATCGCGGTGATCGTCCTTAATTTTTTCGCGAAGAACGGTTACGAGTTCCTGATCGGCCCCACCACGGTGATCTACACCGCGGTCTTGAGCTTGTACGTGACCACCAAGGAATTCGACCGCTGGTACGAGTTCCACGACGGCCGCCACCCGGGCGAATGGTTCGTGATAGGGTGGACGGCGGTGATGCTTATTCTCCTCGCGCTGTACTTCGCGCTCGGCCCGGAGTATAAACTTTCTGCAGAGTCGGTCGCTACGTATCTTGTCGTGCTCTCGGTATTCGCGCTCACGCAAAAATCGAAACAACTCCACGAACAAAAGGCGAGACAAAAGAAACCATCATGAGGGTTACGCGCTTTTTCGACAGATTAGAAGACAGGGCTAGGCGGTGGTTCAGCCACTGGCCGATCCTCTACGGCGTCGTTGGTGGCGTGGGAGTGGTGCTGTTCTGGCGCGGAGTGTGGCACACGGCAGATTTCTTTTCAGCGTTCGTGTTCACATTGGACGGGCAGCTTTCCACTACTGATTTTCCGCAGATATGGGACGGCCTGACCTCGTTCCTTATCGGGTTCGTCCTACTCCTCGCGACCGGTCTTTTTGTGTCCAATTTCATCGGGAACGAGATCATCATTTCCGGTTTGCGCGGCGAAAAAAAGCTTGCCGAGAAAACCGAGGTTGAGGTGCGGACCGAAACCGGCGCGCTCGCGGAGATCAAGGAAGAATTGAAAGGCATACGCAAACGGCTTTCCGCGATCGAGGACAAGCTTACGAAATAAACAGAGATTGGTCGCGTATTCTGAATTTAGCGCGAACCCATTTTGAGAAAAATTCCTGACCGCTCCGCTCGGGCGCGGCGGAAAGAGGGGGTTGGGGGAGGAATTCCGCCGCACCCTCGCTTCGGAAAAATTCGCGCCGACAATTGCGAAAACAGATACAAATAAAGAATAGCTGAAAAAATTTGTTTTCGCAAAGTTTGTTCTTTGATATTTTGAAAAAAAGAAAGCGCCTTGCGGGTTGATTCGTTGTTCACGAATTCCGCAAGGCGCTGGGGAGCGAGCCGCGGCTCGCATGATACTACTTTGACCAATGGAGGAGACCAACTTCGATAAGCGCCTTGTAGGCACATACGACAGCGCTCTCCTCCACGAATAGATCGGATGCCAGAACTTCCGGAAACTCACGGAGCGGAACCATGAGGGTTTCCATGATCTCGTTCGGGTTTGGCTTACGGGCATACTGCGCCCGCTCCAAATCTGTCGCGAGAAAGAGATGGGCGCGCAGGCCGTGGTCATCCGGTCCTGCACCACGGTACTTCCCGGTCTCGATCATGATGTGGCCGAGGTGCTTGAAGTTTCCGCCGCCCAAGCCCGTTTCTTTGAGATAGGTCTGCCTGGTCTTCTCGGCAATTTCATCAAGCGTTGCTTTCGGATCGACCTTCCCAATACCGCCCGGCGGAAGCTCCCAGCTGGCCTGGTTCACTCCGGGCTTCCACTGACAGAGTGTTACGACATGGAGACCGTGGTCAACCGGCGGGTAGGTGTTGGGTGGCCATTCTTCCCGTAGGTGCACGACGCCGAACACCACAGCCCAGCCGAAATGTCGGAGAATCGAAGTGTAGTCCTCGACACCGTTCCCTGTTTGGAGTTGATAGTTCAGCGTTCCTCCGAAGAACGGGATTTTCGGACCGAGCTCTGGTTCGCCAACAAGCGGCCAACCCTTGAACCGATCTTCTGCCGCGAGCTTACGAAATCTCTCTACTGCATGCATCACATCCTCCTCTCTCGATGTGCAAGTTCTCTACGACACCGTGCCGTAGAGGTATCAAGTACGAACTTGATTACGCTGACTACTGTGGCATAACCAGTGCTTGAAGTCAAGGTGCGCATGGTCCGAAACAAAAACAGAACCTCTTGCGAGACTCTGTTTAAAAATCATATGAAATTATTCCTTCAATGCTTTGCGCAAGGCGCAAAGCGAAGATGCCGAGGGGCGGAGCCCCGAGGCAACCTCTCCCAAATCCCAAAAATTTGACTTGTCTTGATTGGTCGGGGCACCCGGAATCGAACCGGGACCACACGCACCCGAAGCGTGCGTACTACCACTATACTATGCCCCGAGTATTGCTTTGGTTATCGCTATCCTACCTCAAAGAAAGACATAGGTAAATCCCTATTTGAAAAACACAGGGAGCAGTAGGATAATTAACGCGGGAACATGCTCAAAAAAGTTCTGCTCATAATTTTCGCCATAGTCGTTATTTTGGGGATGATGGGGCCGATATTCTAGCCGGCTGGAAAAAATTCCGGGAAAGAGTAATATTGCCACCGCGGGCCCGTGGTTCAGTGGTAGAACGGTGTCCCGCGTAGCGGGATTGCGATTTTCTAAAATCGCCATGCTCTTTAAGAAAATCGGGAACATTCGCACGGTGCCCCGTTCATAAACTTGTGGGCCTACATGGGCCCATAGTAAAACGGTATTACGCAGCATTCGCATTGCTGAGGTCCGGGTTCAATTCCCGGTGGGTCCACAAGTTTATGTGCGGGGTTGTGCAGGCGCCGGTTCGACTGCGTCCGTCCGGAGCTAATACAAAGGAGGATTCCGGCTAGGTCCGCCAAGGCAATAGCTCTCTTTATTTAGGGTTTATCCTGAGTATTTAGTTATCCACACGGCCTTGCGGGAAATCTGGTAAAATAAAGGAAATACAAAGGTCGATCATTCGGCAGACCAATCCTTGCATTCTGGCAGGGGTTTTGCCGAAGAACTTCATTGCTATCATTTCTTCATGCCAATTTGGACTGACGTAGTTGCCGGATCGCTGGAGAGGCTGTGGCAGGGAGTGCTTGTCTTTCTCCCCAACCTTATCGGCGCCCTCATCATCCTGTTAATCGGCTTGATCGTGGGTTCCGGCTTGGGTGCGCTCGTGGAGAAGATATTTGAAGCGATCAAGCTGGATTCGCTGCTCGGGAGAATGGGGCTCGGGCCCTATTTCGAACGAGCCGGCATGCGGCTTCGCGCTTCTCGTTTCCTCGGGCAAATAGTGAACTGGTTCCTTGTGATCGCCTTCTTGCTTGCCGCCTCGGACGTGCTGGGGCTCTTTGCGCTCTCCGCGTTCCTTAAGGACGTGCTCTTCTACATCCCGAACATCGTGGCAGCGGTCTTGATCATGCTCGCCGCGGTGGTTCTTGGGAATGTGCTCCGGAAGATCGTGCAGGCATCGGTGATGAGCGCGCGGCTCCACGCCGCGAATTTCTTGGGCACGCTCACGTGGTGGGCGGTGGTGATCTTCGGACTTCTGGCGGCGCTCGTTCAATTGAACGTTGCGGTGGCAGTTATCCAGACGCTGGTGACCGGCCTTATCGCCATGCTCGCGCTTGCGGGCGGTTTGGCGTTCGGCTTGGGAGGGAAAGATTACGCCGCGTATCTCATCGGAAAATTGCGGGACCACACGGAGAGAAGGTAATTCCGGTTCTAGCTAGAATTTGAAAGCCGCTTTGGTGAGGTCAAAGCGGTTTTCAATTTATTGCGGCCAGTTCATGCGTTTCCGGCGCGGTCTGGTGCGGGGAAACGGGCTATCCACAGCTCTCTTGACACGTTCCCTAAGGGGGCTATACTTTACCTCGTAATGACGATTTCAAAGAAAACCCAGAGACAGAGCGGCTGATGCCCCGTTTTTTCGGCGTGGGCTAGGCGGCCGCTCGCAGAGCGGTTTTTTTGTCCCGGGTGCGGCTGGACGAGCGCAGTTTGAAAAATCCAATTACTGATTTCATTGAGGAGCAATCTCTTGTGGCAAAGCAAGAGTCCTCGCGAGTGGGAGGGTGAGTAGGCGTTTTGCCGCGTACTGGAGAGAGCGCAAGCTGATCCGGTACGCTGGGCAAGTACCCCGCGCGAAAACCCCTTCCTTCAATCAATGGGGCGTGAGGGACAACGAGCGCGGCTCTTTGCTGCGCGTCCCCTGCAGCCGAAGGCCAAGGCTGCGGTGTTTGCGTGAACGTCAGCGTTGCCACAGGCCCGGACTCTTAATCCGGAAACCCGAGCAAGGCTTCGACCGGCCACGCGCGAACAATGGAGGTAGCCAATCCTCCTGCCCCACCAGTTCGAGGCGAGTGCACATTCGCTCGCCTCTTCAATGAAGTCAGTAATATATATGAGAAGCCCTGAGCCGTACTTTTCCTTTTGCGAGGTTCGTCCCGAACAAAAGGAATCTCCCGCCTCTGGCGGGATCCGCGAAAAATATGTCGCGCAAGCGCTCGTATTTTTCGGGACAATTTCTAACGGCTAGCAGGGTAGAGCCAGTGCTTCGCACTGGGCTCGAATTGTCCCGAATATTATGGATTGATTCGCGAATCGATCTCAAATTAGGGATTATTTGTGTCCAATGCGGAGCATTGGTATAAGTCAGCATTGGGATGGTTGGCATAAGGGCGAATGGTGGATGCCTAGACATCAAAAGGCGACGAAGGACGCGGCGTAGCGGCGATACGCTTCGGGGAGGTGCGTAGCAACCTGTGATCCGGAGATTTCCGAATGGGGAAACCCAATCGTGCAACCCACGATTATCCCGCAGCAATGCGGGATGCGAACCCGCTGAAGTGAAACATCTCAGTAAGCGGAGGAACAAAGAACAATCGTATATTCCCTAAGTAGCGGCGAGCGAAACGGGAAGAGCCGAAACTAAGGAATATTCTTCTCACAGAAGAATGTTCCTCAGGGTAATAAGAAAGAAACGCTCTTTTACACATCGCAAAGCTCTTCATAAAGAGCTCTGCGATTTGTGGGAGGTGGAGGAGTTACAAAATCCGAGCACATAATGAAAATTATATGCTCGGCCGAGCATAAAATTCATTTTGTGCTTTGGCTTTACTTAGCCGAACCCGTCTGGAAAGCGGGACCAAAGACGGTGATAGTCCGGTAGGCGAAAAGTAAGGGTCTTCTTAGTTTTTTCCCCGCCTCGGCGGGGGTCCCGACTGCATTGTCTGTAGCAATACGAACGGTGCGTCAGGATTCTTCAGTACTCCGAGGTCAAGCAGCTTCGGAGGAATTCGCGAGTACTATCTTGCAAGGCTAAATACTTTTGATGATCGATAGTGAACAAGTACCGTGAGGGAAAGGTGAAAAGCAGGCCGGTGAGGCCGTTGAAATAGAACCTGAAACCATTTGCCTACAAGGAACCGGGGGCCGAACGATCTGCCGCAAGGCGGGACGAGGCTGACGGTGTGCCTATTGAAGAATGAGCCAACGACTTATGGTGTGTTGCTGGTCTAAGCCCCATTGGGGCGAAGGCACAGGGAAACCGAGTCTGAATAGGGCGTGCATTCTTCAAAGATCTCCGTCCGAGCGATCGGGCGGAAGTCTTTGAGATTGCAGGCAGTACATCATAGACCCGAAGCCAGATGAGCTTGCCTTGGCCAGGGTGAAAGCCGATGAAAATCGGCTGGAGGCCCGAACTGGTAGGTTGTTCAAAACCTTCGGATGAGCTGAGGTAAGGAGTGAAAAGCTAATCGAATCTGGTAATAGCTGGTTCTCTCCGAAATAGTTTTAGGACTAGCGGCGCAAAGTAGCGCGTGGGGGTAGAGCACTGGATGATTGGTAAAGGCCGAAAGGCCGACCAATCAATCAAACTCCGAATACCGCGCGTGTAATTGCGCTAGTTAGACTGTGGGGGCTAAGCTCCATGGTCAAAAGGGAAACAGCCCAAACCATCATCTAAGGTCCCTAAATTTACGCTAAGTGTAAAAGGCAGTGTCGCGCCATTGACAGATAGGAGGTTGGCTTAGAGGTAGCCATCCTTTAAAGAGTGTGTAACAACTCACTATTCGATCGGCCCGGCGCGCCGAAAATGTACCGGGGCTCAAGCGTGATACCGACGATATGGTCCCCCACCTTCTTCTTGTGCAGGAACAATGTTTTTGATGTGGTAGTAGATACCACCGGGTCTTTGTTCGTGTATAGTAAGAAGGTGGGGGAGGTAGGAGAGCATTCGTATTCCACCGAAGCCCCAGCCGCGAGGCGGGGTGGAGGAATGCGAAGAGAGAATGTTGGCATGAGTAACCACAATCCCAATGAGAAATTGGAACCCCGAAAATCCAAGGTTTCCGAGGCACTGGCAATCAACCTCGGGTTAGGCGGTCCTAAGGCGATGGCGAAAGCCGCAGCTGATGGGTAGCCGGTCAATATTCCGGCCCGCCGGACGGTGTGCGATGGAGTGACAACGCGTAGTAGGTCAGGTGCCTTATTGGTTTGGCATCTTGGGCGTAAGGAGGCGATCCTGGCAAATCCGGGTCGAACCGCTTCAATGCGGACCCTCCAAGCGTCACGGCCAGGTACGGTTTTTACCGTGCCAAGCTGGTTGAGCACGCGTTCGAGAAAAACTTCTAAGTTTAGCTGTCCGGCTCCGTACCGGAAACCGACACAGGTGGATAGGGCGAGTAGCCCAAGGGGAACGAGTGATTCATCGTTAAGGAACTCGGCAAAAAAGCGGCCGTACCTTCGGTATAAGGCCTTCCCCCACCGCTTTTGCTCGTCACGTTTTAACAAGGAGAAAGAAGTTTGCGCAGAGCAAACTCTGCTTTCCTTCCTGGGACGTCATAAGCAAAAGTGGTGGGGGACGCAGCGAAAGTCTCCCTGGCGACTGTTTACCAAAAACACAGCTCCCTGCGAACTCGCAAGAGGATGTATAGGGGGTGACGCCTGACCGATGCGAGAAGGTTAAACTTGGCAGTGCTCTGTAGCAATATGGAGTGCCGACCGAGCGAAGCCCTCGTCAATGTCAGCGATAACTATAATCGTTCTAAGGTGAACGCGTTGCCTTAGTAAAATTCGGGTCCGCCGCCCGTAAGGGTGCGGACTCCCGGCTTCTCTGGTTTTGGAGTATAAATTGGAGCGTCGGGACTGTATGCTGGAACATCTGTTGTATCCGAGGCTACTATGGTATAATACGTCCATAGGCGTATATGCCCAGTAACAATGCATTCGGTGCAGACAATCAGCAGGAAAGACTAGAGTTGGCTTACTGGATCACTGGCTTCACAGACGGCGAAGGATGTTTCTCTATCGCGGTTATTAAGAACGCCACGACTCGTTTTGGAAAGCAGATTTTTCCGGAATTCGTGGTGACGCAAGGCGCGAAAAGCTTAGAAGCACTTGAGGAGATCAAAAAATTCTTCGGGTGCGGTAAGATTTTCGTGAATAAGCGTTACGATAACCACCATGAGCACCTTTACCGTTACTGCGTGCGATCTATTCCTGATTTACAGTATAAAATCGTCCCGTTTTTCGAGCGGTTTGCACTGCACACCTACAAACAGAATGACTTCGTCATTTTTAAGAAGGTGGTGACGATGATGTCCCGCAAGGCGCATCTTACGGAAAAGGGATGGATGAGAATTACGCAATTGATAAGCCAGATGAACAGAAAGAAAAAGCGATTCTAGTATCCTCAGAGACTATACGCCGAACCCCGCCGATGCGGGGAAGATATAGTCCGAACTGCATAGCGATATGCAGAGTTGTCCCGCCGCTGGCGGGGCAGAGTAACACATGTGAGCGCAATTCCTTTCCGGGTAAGTTCCGGAGCGCACGAAAGGCGTAACGACTGGGGAACTGTCTCAACGATGAGCTCGGTGAAAATGCGATTCCCGTGAAGACGCGGGATACCTGCAGCGGGACGAAAAGACCCCGGAAGCTTTACTGCAGCCTGGTATTGATTTCAGGATGTTCATGCGTAGCGTAGTGGTGAGGATTTGAAGTCCCGATTTCGGTCGGGATGGATCCGACAATGAAACAGCCATCTTGAACGTTTTGACGTCTAACCGGTTGGGGACCGCGCACTTTCTGGAATTATCATTGTAGAAAGTGTGCGGAAACCTGATCGAGACAGTGCTTGGTAGGCAGTTTAAATGGGGCGTTTTCCTCCTAAAGAGTAACGGAGGAGTTTATTAAGGTCGGCTTAGCCCGGATGGAAACCGGGCCAGACGTGTAAAGGCATAAGCCGGCTTGACTGCGAGACCTACAAGTCGAGCAGGTGCGAAAGCAGAACTTAGTGACCCGACTGCCCTTCATAGAAAGGCAGGAGACACCGGATAAAAGCTACTCCGGGGATAAACCCTGAAATAAGGGTTGGTTGTCCTCTCCGCCAGCAATGGCGGAGTAACAAATACGGCTTATAACGGTGAAGCGGAGACTGGTCTTTCCTGGCAACAGGTTTTAAAGTCTCCGTAATACCGTGGGAAGTCGACAGGTAATTAGGTATAGTCTAGAAGTATGAAGATTAATCGGGAGCAAGAATCGGCGCTGGTTGGAATGATTTTGGGAGATGCGTACCTCCAAAAAACAGGAGCTCACAATGCGCGGCTGCGATTGGAACATCGGGCCGAGCATCGTGAGTACCTCGTCTGGAAGACGCGGTTCATTCCCGGATTGTTCCAGGGCAAGCCGACTCTGCTCAAGAGAGTCCACCCGAAGACACACAGAACGTACTCCTACGTACGGCAACAATCAAATGCCTCGCCGTACATAGGAAAACTGCGTGAACTGTTCTATCCGGGCGGCACGAAAAAAATTCCTGAAACATTGAACCAGTGGTTAGTGTCCGACGTCGGCTTTGCGATTTGGTTCTACGACGACGGATACCATTACGTTCGCGACCGTTCCTTGTATCTATATCTTGGAACTGTTTCGCGCCGGGAAGCAATCACTGCCGGCGCTGTGCTTCAGAAACGATTTAATCTTCGGACCACTATTGCCGATAAAGGCAAGAAGGGGTTCGCGCTGTATTTTCCGGCAAGCGAGCGGGATAAGGTTCGGAACATACTCGCGACGTATCGTGTGCCGGTTATGGCATATAAAATACCTGGTTAATCTGTTTGACCCCGTAACGACTTGCTACTGTACGTAGCGGAGTTGTCCGTCTGAGACGGGCAGCTAATACGCCGTCCCCCGACCACGGTCGGGGTGAAGATATAGTCTAGTGCATTAATGCATTGAACAGGCTGGTGAAGTCCGAGAGTCCCTATCGACGACTTCGCTCGGCACCTCGATGTCGGCTCGCCCTAGCGCGGGGGTGTAGAAGCTCCCAAGCGTTTGGCTGTTCGCCAATTAAAAGGGCACGTGAGCTGGGTAAGTGTAGAACACTTCAAACATGAGCCCAGCGATCCTTCGCACGAGGCGGTAGAAATACCGAATGAAGAAGGAAAATAAATTGACTCATAACGGTGAAGTCCGAATGCTCGATTGATGATACAATTGAGTAATGGATGATACCGTGGGAAGTTTTACCTCTGTCATTGATTAGTAGTATGATTCCAAAATGTCTTGGCTAAAGACAAATTGGTTCAAACTTGCATTGGTCATTTTGGTTGGCGCGTTTGTGATAGCGTACATTTTTTATGTACGCGAGCAGGCGAGGCCAAAATCTTTTAAGGGCCAACTTTGGCAAGAAATACAAAACCGACAGTAGAGGTAGTAACCCCGTAACGACTTGTCCCGCTAAGCGGGACAGAGTGAGGCGATAGGAAGTTTATCGTTTCGCTAACACGTCAGTCCCGATACGAACGGAACGGTCGGGAAAGGTATAGTCTAATGCCGCTAGTAATAGCGGAAGAAACATTGTCAGACCGTCGTAAGACAGGTCGGTCTCTATCTGTTGCAGGCGTAAGCGCTTGAGGGGAGTTGACCCTAGTAAACAACATTGCTACTTCACGCAGTAATGCGTGATGACAATTCGGCTAATAACGGTGGAATCTTAAGGCGGGGCGGTCCGTTGATAGCCATGGTCGTTTTCAGTCCTTACGACTATGGTACAATTAACTTGAGGACCGGCTTGGTCTTAAGACAATATCGTGGGAAGTCGATCTAAAACTGACCTAGCATACATTGCTGGTTTTCTGGACGGCGATGGCAGCTTGATGATTCAGATCAAAAGAAGATCCGAATCGAAGCGCGGCACAACGCGCTTTATGCTCACCATCTGCTTCTACCAAGATTCGCGGCACGAGAAACCGCTGTTCTGGATTCGAGATAGGCTTGGCATAGGCTATATCTCGCGTCGGAACGACGGCATGACGGAATTGCGGATCAATGGATACAAGCAGGTGCAGGGCATCCTGATTAAGCTTTTGCCATTTCTGAAATTCAAGAAAAAACAAGCAGGGTATATTCTTGCTGCCGCCAAGCTGCTTCAGGCTGAGCGGAGCGAGAAAGTAGCTAGAAAAATAGTAAACGCCATCCTCTTGGTTCAGGCGGAAAACTATGTGACCCGCAAGAAAAGGACCAGAGGAGAGTTGCTAAAAGCTTTAGATTTGACCCCGTAACGACTTGTCTCCGATTTCGGTCGGAGCAGAGTCCTGCCTCGGCAGGACTAATACGCCGACACCCGCCCTCCTCGTGGAGGGGGTGAAGATATAGTCTAAGCACGTAGCGATACGTGACCAACTTGACGAGAGGACTGGGTTGAACGAACCGCTGGTCTACCGGCTTTGGTACCAACTGAACCGCCGGGTAGCTATGTTCGGACGGGATAAGTGCTGAAAGCATCTAAGCACGAAGCCCACCCCAAGATGAGGCGCAATGGTCTCGTCGGAGACTACGACGTTGATAGGCGCTCGGTGTAAGGTCCGCAAGGATTTTAGCCAAGGCGTAC
>MHLC01000027.1 GCA_001818655.1 Candidatus Liptonbacteria bacterium RIFCSPLOWO2_01_FULL_56_20 | reverse complement strand
TACAACAACAAAAGGCCCCATCTGGGCCTCGCTATGCAAACCCCCGCCGATATTCTCAAAGCTATTCCAAGCTATTGACCAGAGAACGGTGCAACATCTTTCTCGAACTGCTCGGATAAAGAACGGCGATTCTTTCTGGTCGGTTTGACTTCGGTTGGGGTCAGCCGATAATAAAGTAGACCATCAAAAAATAAAGGAGATTTAAAAGCTTGCCTGCAGAATTTCTAAGAACATGCCGAAATTCAGCAGACGAGCTGTGATCGGAAACAATTTTACTCAACTGGGGCGAGATTTTCTAGTCCAAACCCCTGCGGCGTAGAAAATACCATTATGGCTTACTACAATAAAATTGGATTATTGATATTAAACGAGGATGCGAAAAGATTTCTGGTCTGCGAGCCGGGCGATAAATATACAGAGAGGGGCGTCAATCAGTATTTGATGCCCGGCGGAAAACTGGAAGAAGAATCAGATGTTGAGTGTTCGCAGGCAGAAATAAAAGAAGAGTTGAGTTGCGGTGTGGATGCAGGCAGTCTTGAGCTGATCGGAGAATATACCGACGTAGCTGCTACGCC
This sequence comes from Candidatus Liptonbacteria bacterium RIFCSPLOWO2_01_FULL_56_20, assembly GCA_001818655.1. Taxonomy (GTDB): domain Bacteria; phylum Patescibacteriota; class Minisyncoccia; order UBA6257; family 2-01-FULL-56-20; genus 2-01-FULL-56-20. Next base: position 19,355 of record MHLC01000027.1, on the reverse strand, counting down.
GGGACGGGATGTGATGATCAGATTATATAAGGGAAATTTGATCGGTGATCCGAAACCGTCTACAGAGATCGGCGCACTGCATTGGATAGGCAGAGAAGACGCGGCGAACCAAAAAGTATCGCCAATTATCAGAAATAAGATAATTCCTGATTTGGCAAAGAAAGAAATTCTGAAATAATTCCTGCGGACGCGTGGATAAAAATCTATATCATGCATTTGCTCTCGCGCTATATACGGCAATACAAGCAAATTCTCTTCCTCGCGCTCGCGCTTGCGACCGTAAACCAGGTCTTCTCCCTCTTAGACCCGCAAATCTTCCGGCTCCTTATAGATAACTACGCAGGGAAGATCGCAGAGCTCGAACGGCAGGAGTTCGTAAGCGGCGTTATACTGCTTCTTCTCGCGTCTGTCGGAGTCGCATTCGTGTCGCGCGTTGCCAAAAACTTCCAGGATTATTACGTGAACGTGATCGTCCAGCGCGTAGGCGCCGGCCTGTACGCAGACGCGATATCCCATTCTTTTTCCCTGCCGTATTTCGTGTTCGAAGACCAGCGCTCGGGCGAACTGCTGCAAAAGCTCCAGAAAGCGCGGGCCGACGCGCAGAGCATCATCACGAGCGCCGTGAACACGGTATTTTTGTCCGCGATCGGCGTGATCTTCGTGCTCGCGTATTCGTTCTGGGTCCACTGGTCAGTGGGCCTCATATATTTCCTCACGATTCCGATGGTCGGCGGCGTGACCTATTTCACGAGCCGGCGCATTAAAGCCGCGCAGAAAAGGATCGTGGCGGAAATGGCCGGGCTCGCGGGTTCCACGACCGAAACGCTCCGCAACGTAGAACTTGTAAAAAGCTTGGGGCTGGAGAATCAGGAAACCGAGAGGTTGAATAGCGTGAACGAACACATACTCGGATTGGAGCTCAAAAAAGTGAAGCTTATCCGGGCATTGAGCTTTATCCAGGGAACGACCGTGAACCTGATGCGGTCCTTGATCCTCCTCCTCATGCTCTGGCTGATTTTTGAACGGGACATAACGCTCGGTCAATTCTTCAGCATCCTTTTCTATTCGTTCTTCATATTCAGTCCCTTGGGAGAGCTCGGGAACGTGGCGGCGCAGTATCAGGAAGCCAAGGCCTCGAGCGAAGCGCTAGGGCAGATACTCGCCATCCATCCAGAACCAAAACCCGTACACGCCAAAAAAATAGGGACCTTGAGCCATATCGTCTTTAAGAACGTGTCGTTCACGTACAATTCGGCGAATATGCCGTCGGTCAAGGGCATTGACCTAGACATAAAAAGCGGCGAGAGCATGGCGTTCGTAGGCCCATCTGGCTCCGGGAAAACAACGATCGTAAAGCTCATCGTAGGGCTCTATAAACCGACGCGCGGGCACATACTCATAAATGGCATTGATGCGGGAGTTCTGGATTACGAGGACTTCCGCCGGCGCATCGGCTACGTTTCCCAGGACACCCAGCTTTTTGCGGGCACGATACGCGAAAACCTCTTGTTCGTGAACCCCGACGCATCCGACGAAGATTGCATACGCGCGCTCACGAACGCTTCTGCAATGGCGATCGTGGAGCGCGGCGACAAAGGGTTGGGTACGAGGATTGGCGAAGGCGGAGTGAAGATATCGGGCGGCGAGCGCCAGCGGCTTGCTATCGCGAGAGCGCTCCTGCGCAACCCGGGGCTCATTATTTTTGACGAAGCGACGAGCAGTTTGGACTCCATAACGGAAAAGGGCATAACCGAGACCATAAAGAACATCGGCGCGGTGCGCCCTGACCTTATGGTGGTCCTGGTCGCGCACCGGCTCTCCACGGTCCTGCACGCCGACCGCCTGCACGTCCTTGAGAAAGGCAGGATTTCGGAAACAGGAACTCACGCGAAGCTCCTGGAGAAAAAAGGTCTGTACGCAGCGCTCTGGCGCGAACAAAGCGCAGAGGTAGAATTAGTTGCATGAGCGCCACGGGGGGTCGGGCAAAAAAGAAACCGCCGAGCAGGAAGCTGATCGTGGTCGCAGTAAGCGGCGGATTTGATCCCATTCACCCGGGCCATATCCGGCTTTTCCAGGCGGCAAAAAGATTGGGGGATAAGCTGGTCGTGATCCTGAACAACGATAACTGGCTCAAGCAGAAAAAAGGATACGCGTTCATGCCGCAGAACGAACGCAAAGAGGTCATCGAGGCCATCATGGGCGTTGACCGCGTCGTCGTGAGCAAACACCCCAAAAACCCGAAAGATATGAGCGTGGCGCGCGAACTTTTACGGCTGCACCCGGATATTTTTGCAAACGGAGGCGACCGGCCCAAAACAACTCACCCTCCCGTAGAAGTCGTTGCGTGCCGAAAGATCGGCTGCAAAATGATCTTTGGCGTGGGGCACGGCGGAAAGATCCAATCCAGCTCGTGGCTCCTCGCGAAATATCTGGAACATGCCAAATAAGGCATATACCCTCCGCTTTAGTAAAGTCAATCGCGACTCCTGGAACGCCATACGGCTCGGCGCAAAGAAGATAGAGACGCGAGCCGCAACCGTGCGGTATCGAGAGATACGAGCGGGAGACACGCTCGCGTTCGTGTGCGGCAGGACGAGATTCAAAAAACGGGCGAGACGGGTGCGCATATTCCCCACGGTTGCTTCTCTGCTCCGCACCTACCGCGTAACAGACATAAATCCGTATCTTTCCTCGGCAAAAGAACTCCGCGCAAAATACGACAGCTTCTCAAAGTACCGGGAGAAAATAAGGCGGCACGGCTTGATTGCAATAGAGCTCAAGGAGTAACATTCTCTGCGATACCACGTATTCCTTAAATGAAGCTGTTTCTTGAAGAATTCGAACTGAACAGGCTCGCCCGCCGCATGCAGAAAGGCGATCGGGACGCCGCGGAAAAGCTCTACGCCAAACTCTCGGACCGGGTGTACGGCTTCTGCATGAACCGCGTAGGCAACCCGCACCTCGCCGAAGACATCATGCAGGATATTTTTGTGAAGCTCGTGGAGCACGTGGAAACGTTCGAGCGTGGGAAAGGGACATTTTCCGCATGGTTCTGGCAGCTTGCGCGGAACACCGTGATCGATCACTACCGGAAAAAACGAGAGACCGCGTTCTCCGACATGCCTGATGGAACGGTAGAAGCGAGCGCAACACACGAGCCGCATGAATTCTTGAACCATAAGTGGGAATACGAGCGCGTGCGGGGAGCGCTGAAGACGCTCGACCGCGAAGAACAAGAACTTTTTGAGCTTCGCTTCGTCGTGGAACTTTCTTATAAAGAGATCGCGAGCGTGCTCGGAAAGTCCGAGGGCGCGCTCCGCGTGGCAACGAACCGCCTCAAGAGCAAGATCCGTACCTCACTCGCATGAAATTCTACAATCATTTTCCGACTCCGAAGCGGACGAGAGAGCGCGTCCGCGGGATATTCCTCTCCGCATACACGGAGAAATTCCCGATGGCCGCGGTACCACCGCATGGAATGAAGTGGCGGTATTTCGTACGCGGGCTCGCAACCGGCATGGCCGCGGTCATTGTTTTCGTCGGCGCCGGCGTCTATGCCGACCAAACGAACGTCGGGCCGCAGGACATTCTCTACCCTCTCAAACGCTCAACCGAAGCGCTCAGCGTGACCTTGGCGGACGACGCCGACAAACCGGCGCTCCACCTGAAGCTCGCGGAGCGACGCCTCGACGAAATCAAAAAAGTGGAACAAACCGACCCCGAAAGCGACACGCTCGCCGGTCTTAAGCAAGACCTTAAAAAAGAGATCGAATATTCGCTCTCTGCGATTCTGCCCGTGACTGCGGCAACCGCCACGGCCTCGGCTACGGCCCTGACTGCGCTCCGGCACGATACCCCGGCGAGCGCCACCGTAAGCACAACACGGCCGTCTATCACTCTCTCCGAGAAGTACCGGCGGAAGCTTTCGTCGTGCGAATCTCTGGGAGAATTCCTTAAAACCCGGGCGGCGGTCATCGGGTTCATCGCGAGCGAACGTCAGAAGCTCCTCGCCAAGTATATGGAGAAGTGCTCACCGGACGGCTCTATGCTTGAACCCTATGAGGAGCCGAATCCCGCCGCGGAGGCAGTCCCAAGACGCGACGAAGCGCGAGCGGAAGATGACGAAGAAGAAGCCGAGCGCGGAGAGCGAAATCAAGAGATACAGAGCATTTTAGACCGGATAAGAGAACTCCGGAGGATAGAGGACTGACCCGCGTCTCCTTGGACAAAGAACGGCACCCTGGTCGCCGTTTTTCGATCTGCACAGACCTCCGCGTCTTGCATTCCGGCCTCGCCCGCGCGTATAATGAGAGCAACGCGCGACGACGCACTGCTCAATCCTCATGGCGAATAAGCTTAAAGTGGTACGGCACGGAGTGATCCTCGAATCTACTTCGCTTAGCTTCGAAAACAAAGCGGTGTTGAACCCCGGGGCCTTCCAGGACGGCGAGACCGTCCACCTTTTCTATCGCGCGATCGACCAGGACGGAAAATCCTGCATCGGCTATGCAAAGCTCAAGGGGCCTATGACGGTCGTCGCACGCGCACAGGAACCGATCATCACGCGGGAATATGATTATGAAAGCGCGGGCGTGGAAGATCCACGCGTCGTGAAGATCGACGGCACGTTCTACCTTACCTATGCCGTACACGACGGCAAAAACGCCCGCACCGCATACGCGGCGAGCAAAGACCTTAAAACATTCGAGAAAAAAGGGATCATCAGCGCAGAACTGACCTACCACGAAGCCGCAGAGATCTTTCAAAATTCACACCTCAAGGACGCCTATTATTTCTTCGCTTCCTATTATGAAAAAGGAGAGGGCGCGGACGAATTGGTATGGCACAAAGACCTCATCCTATTTCCAAAAAAGATCGGCGGCCGATTCGTGATGCTGCATCGCGTGCTTCCCGATATACAGATCGTATTTTTTAACGATTTTCAGGAGCTCACCCCCGATTTCTGGAGAGCGCATCTGAGAAATCTCGCGGGCGAAGTCATCTTGGAGAATAAGCACTGGTTCGAATCGCGAAACATTGGCGGAGGCACGCCGCCGATCGAAACAAAAGACGGCTGGCTTATGATCTTCCACACCGTTGAAGAAACGAACAAGGGGAGGATCTACCATGCGAGCGCGGCGCTCCTAGACCTCCAAAATCCGCTCAAAGTAAAAGGCCGACTCCACGAACCGCTCTTCTCGCCCACCGAAGATTGGGAGAAGAAAGGGGAGACGTCGAACGTCGTGTTCCCGACCGGCACCGCGCTGTTCGGCGACGACCTCTACATCTACTACGGAGCCGCCGACGACCGCATCGCAGTCGCATCGGTGAACTTGGACGCCCTCCTTAAGGAGATCCAGAATCCCGCCCACGGACACGGCCACCATGACTAAGCCATACCATCCTCAAAATACCATCATATATTTGAGTACGTACCCGCCTCGAGAGTGCGGCATCGCCACCTTTACCCAGGATCTCGCCGCGGCGTTCGACCTACGCTTCAATCCCACCACGAGATCGAAGGTGATCGCCCTGAACGAGAATCCGGTGAGCATGTACAACTACACGCAGAAGGTCATAGAACAGATCGCCGCGAACAACGTGGAGCAATACGTGTCGCTCGCGGAAACGATCAACCGCCGCGACGACGTGAAACTGGTGAATATCCAGCACGAATTCGGCCTTTTCGGGGGTTCGTGGGGCGAATACCTCCTGCCGTTCCTGCAGGTCGTGAAAAAACCGGTCATCACCACATTCCACGCCGTACTATCGAATCCGGAAGAACGGCTAAGGGACATCGTCCGCTTCATCGGCGAGCGCTCTAAAGCGATCATCGTGATGAACGCGCTCTCGAGGCAAGCGCTCCAGAAAGAATACGGCATCCCGAAGTCAAAAATTTTTCTCACATTCCACGGCATCCCGCAAACGGCGTTCGAACCCAGCGAGAGCTACAAGAACGATCTCGGATTCAGGGGAAAGACCATACTCTCCACGTTCGGATTCTTGAGCAAAGACAAGGGGATCGAATACGTAATCCGCGCGCTTCCACAGATCGTGAAAAAATTCCCGAACGCCATATATCTCGTGATCGGCGCGACCCATCCAAACGTCCGAAAAGAAGATGGAGAGACATATCGCAACTTCCTCGTCAAAGAGGTGGAGCGTCTGGGGCTCCGGAACAACGTGAAATTCTATAACAAGTACCTTGCCCTCGACGAACTTCTCGCATATCTCAAGGCAACCGACATCTACCTCTCGCCAGTCGTGAACCCGCGGCAATCGGTAAGCGGCACGCTCTCGTACGCCTTGGGGTGCGGCCGACCAGTGATAGCTACGCTCACCGAATACGCGAAGAGTGTCGTCGCGGGCAACGTAGGGATGCTCGTCGAATGCAGAAATTCATCCGGGATCGCACGCGCGCTCGACCGCCTCCTCGGCGACGAGAAACTCATCAAGGCCATGAGCGCAAATGCGTATGAGGCAACGCGCAAAATGACATGGCCGAACGTCGCAGCGGATTATTTCCGGATCTACAAGAAATTCGTGGATATCGAAACCGAGGAGAAGAAGCTGCCGAACGTGAAACTCGACCACCTCATGCGCCTCACGGACGATTTCGGCATCCTCCACCATGCGAAATACAGCAAGCCGGAGCGGCGCTACGGCTACAGCATGGATGACAATGCGCGGGCGCTCATCGTCGCGGTGAAGCAATACGGCCTGCATCCCGCGCCCAACCTGCTCCCGCTCATCAAGACCTACCTGCGTTTTACAAAATTCGTGCAGCGGCCGAGCGGAAACTTCGCCAATATCGTGAGCGCACGGCACGAACGGGACAACACCAAAGAAGATGACGTGCAGGGGAGAGGAATTTGGGCGCTTGGCTATGCCGCATCCCGGGACTTTCTCCCGCCGGAGATAACCGCGAGCGCGAAGCTTATGTTCCAAAAAGCGCTCCGGTATCTGCCGAAAATGGAATCTCCGCGCGCGATCGCATTCGCCATGGCCGGCCTCTATGCATACCTCACGCGCTTCCCGAACGCCAAACTGCTCTCTGCATTTCGGCGCTTGGCCGACCGGCAACTCACGCTCTACAAAAACAACTCGACCGAGGACTGGCGGTGGTTCGAAGACCACCTTACCTATTCAAACAGCAAGCTCCCGGAATCGCTTTTTTACGCGTATGACCTTTTAAAGCGCAAGGAATACCTCAAGGCCGCCACGTCGGCATTGCAGTTCTTGGGCAGCGTGACGTTCGAGAAAAAGCAATATTCTCCCATCGGCCATAACGGCTGGTATTTCCGGTATAAAAAACGCGCGTATTTTGACCAGCAGCCGGAAGACGCCGCGTCCATGGTAGAAGCAAAACTCGCCGCGTACACCATCACTAAAGACAAGCGCCATCTCGAAGACGCCTACGCGGCATTCCAATGGTTCCTGGGGAAAAATCACCTTAATCAGACCGTGTACGATGAAGCGACTGGCGGCTGCTGCGACGGCGTAGGGCAGGATGCGATGAACTTGAATCAAGGCGCGGAATCGACCATCTCGTATCTCTTGGCCCGGCTGGCGTTCGAGGACGACGCCATCAAGGACTCGTTCCATACGGCATGAAATTGAGTGAAGCAGGAAAAAACGGGGCGGTCCACGTGATCCAATCGTGCATACGGCCGATCGGATTCTATGCGTCCGGGCTTCCGCACGGCTACGAAGCGCTCTGGGCGCGCGACAGCATGATAACGTCTTTGGGCGCATCGCTCGCGGGGAAAAAGTTCCGCATCCCGTTCCGGAAGAGCCTCGCGCTCTTAAGCGTGCATCAGTCCGAACTCGGCCAGATCCCGAATGCGGTCGGCACCTACAACACCGAGCGGCGTTCCGACGTCACGTATAACTCGATCGATTCCAGCTTGTGGTACTTGATCGGCCACGCCGCATACGCACGGGCGTACGGCGACAGAGGCCTGCTCCGCGCGTACCGGAAAAGCATCGCGAAAGCACGCCTGTGGCTCAAGTATCAAGACCCGAACGAGGACACGCTCCTCGCCCAGCAGCCCACGATGGACTGGCAAGACGCCATGCCGCACAAGTACGGCCACGTCTTGAACACGCAAGCGCTCCATTACGCGGTACTCCGGATGTACGGCGAGCACGAACGCGCGGAACATGTAAAGAACGTCGTAAACGGCCGCATCGAAAAATATCTCGCGCTCTACGACCAGCGTCTAGGCTACTACCTGCCGTGGGCGTGGAAAAACCACGACGGCGACCGCGAGCGCGAAGAATGGTTTGACTCGCTCGGTAACTTTCTCGCGATTGTAACCGGCCTCGCGACGCCTAAGATCGCGAAAGCCATCTTGCGGCACGCGGAACGCGAGCATATCGTACGGCCGTTTCCCGCGAAATCGCTCTACCCTCCCATAAAAGAGACCGATAAAGAATGGCGCTCTTATTTCGCAAGGTCAGAACTCCATAAGCCGTACGACTACCTGAACGGCGGCATCTGGCCCATGATCGGCGGATTTTATGTCGCGGCACTCGTCAAAGCCGGCATGCACAAGAAGGCGGCGTCCGCCCTGGAAAAGCTCGCTGCCGCGAACAAGCAGGGGACAAACCGGGAGTGGGAATTCAACGAGTGGCTGTCCGGACGAACCGGCAAGCCAAAAGGCACGCCGTACCAAGCATGGTCCGCTGGCGCATATCTTTTCGCACACGAGAGCGTGACGCGGAAACGCGTGCCGTTCTTTGCATGAAGCTCCAAAGATTCAGGGGCAATCCGGTATTGACCGCCAGCAAAAAGAATAAGTGGGAAGCGGCACAGGTCTTTAACCCGAGCGTTGTGTACGAAAACGGCGTTTTCCATATGCTCTATCGCGCAGTTGCCTCTGGTCCGAAACCGTTTTGGGGCGGCTTTTCTTCAATCGGCTACGCGTCGAGCAAAGACGGCGTCCATTTCAAAAGATCGCGGCGCCCGCTCATAAAACCCGAGTATCCGTGGGAAAAGTTCGCGTGTGAAGATCCGAGGATCACAAAACTGGGAAATATCTACTATATTTTTTATACGACGGTAACGCGCGACAGCGCGACGCAAAAAATCAAAGCACGCATCGGCTTGGCAACCACAAAGAATTTCAAAACCATACACAAGCACGGCGTCGTGGGCCCTGATTTTTGGTCAAAAGCCGGAATGATATTCCCCGAGAAAATTCGCGGTAAAATTCTCATGCTCTTCACTGCGTTCGTGGATTCGCCGAGATCATCCATTGTATACGCGGCGTTCAAGAGCGAAAAGGAATTATTGCGCCCGGGCAAAGAATATTGGAAGAGATTCTTAAAAACATACCGCAAACAAAGAATACTTTTTTCCTCTCTGAAGTATAGAAGGGGACCCGAGGCCGGCGCATCACCGATCAAAACAAAAAAGGGCTGGCTCTTGATATACTGCGGACCAGCTAAAAAAGAAAAAGTGTGGCCTATTCATGCCGCGCTCCTGGATTTAAAAGATCCGACGCGTGTGCTCGCGTACACGAAAAACCCGATTTTAAAACCCGAAGAAAAGTATGAACTTGAAGGGGCAGTAGACAACGTGACCTTCCCCGAAGGCGCAGTAATCGTAAAAGATAAGCTCTATGTGTACTACGGAGCAGCGGACAAATCCATTTGCCTCGCGACGTGCACATTAAGCGATCTCTTGCGGGCGTTGAGATGAATTTCCTACGAGAGGCGTAGGCGTTCTCTGGCCAGGTCGGTTATCTTTTTCGCGGCTTTCCTGTATTCAAAATTTTCTACCGCGTGCGCGCGGGCTCGTACGCCCATTTTTTCTCGCAGCTCCTTATCGGCAAGGAGCTTTAACAAATACTGCGCGAGTTCGTCCACGTTCGCGCGATACGCAAACACCTTAGCTCCGGGGAACGCAATCTTGTGGTCTTCCTCAAACCCCATATGCGTATAGACCCATTCCTCGGTGAGCTCCACGGTCTCTGCCACGTTCGCCAAAAATCCGGTTTCGTTGTGCAGAATGGTCTCTTTTGGCCCCATTTCGTTGATGGAGATGACCGGCACGCCGCACGCCTGCGCTTCCACCTGGATCATGCCGTACCCCTCAAGCCGGGAAGGCGCCGCATAGATATCGGCGGCATTCAAAAGAAGCGGCATGAACTCGCGCGAGAGCGAACCCTCTACATACACCACCTTGTCTTTGGACTCTCCCAACTCCTCAATCAGCGCCATTTCTGCGTCATAGTGATCGTCGGCCGAGGCGCCTCCCCAGATCTTGCATACGTATTTCCAGTTTTTGAACTCCTTGTCCACCTGCTTTAAGGCCTTGAATATTTCCTGCGCGCCTTTTGAGGTCACGTCGCCTCCGGCCGTGAGTATCATGACCTCGCCGTTCTTGACGCCGAGCATATCGCGCACCAATTTGACTCGCTTGTCCGAGCGCGGGATCGGTCTGAATATGTCCGGCTCGGTCCCGATGTGCGCGACCGCGAAATTTTTCGTGTCCACCCCGTCACGCTCGTACGTACGCCTCACCCAGTCGCTCGTCACAAGCACAAGCGGCAGGGAACTTAACGCCTCCTGATAATTTGCCACCCAGCCGTCTGCGACAAGCCACGGCACCGGCGTCACGCCGAATTTCTTCGGATGCACGACGATGTCCGGCGTATGCGACCAAAAACCGACGCCGAACGCGACGTCCGGCTTAAAATATTTATAGATCCACTCTTTCTGGAACTCGCTCGAGAGATGACACGGCATGATCTCCTCGCCGTTCTCTTTCATCCCGCGATAGAGAAGATCGCCCTGCAAACTCAACCCGTCCGGTTCCGGCGGGTAAGCGTAAAGGATGACTGATTTCATGCGTGCGTGTGCGCGGTAAACGTCTCGATTGCGGCAGAACTCGTACTTTCGAACGATGCGCTGCTGAATCCGTACATATTCTCGACTATTGCTTTTTTCGCGCGGTGCTCCGCCGGACGAAGCCGCACGATGAACGGCGCGCGCCGCTCAGGAAGACAACTGCCCTTCTTCTCGTCGAAGCGGTACGCGAAGTAAAACGTGCTCTCCGCGCGCAGGGTGCGTGCGGCGAGCATCATCTTCGCCGCGCGATGCACGCCTCTGTGGCGCGGATGGCCATACTCGCCATTATAACCGTGCGTGAAGAGATATGTAAAGCGCCGCGCGCCGACGGCGCGGCGAATCCGCGACCTGATCGCGGGCACGCTCGCACGCACGCCGATCACGCCTTCGTCTTCAAGGTCGGAGATGATCGCGCGCGCGCCGTAGCGGCCGCACGCGCGCCGGAATTTCGGCGCCCGATCGGCATCGCCGCTCCGGCAAAGCGACATCACGGTCCACCGGACATGAGGGAACCGCAGCATGGTTCCCCCCATCCAAATGGTCTCATCGTCCGGATGCGCAACAAGCACGAGCGCGGTCCCTCGTTCCAGCTCTAATGTATGCGGCATAGTCGGGTTTTCACCTTGGAAAAGGCAGGTTCCAGCTCATTATAACCCAACCTTGCTTTTTTTGCCCTAATATGCTATGCTCCAACCGTTGTAAGTTTCTCGATAGGTTCTCTTTCCCTTGCGCTTTAAGTCGTGTAGGGCAGAAGGAATCGAGGAGAAGAGGTCGCCTTACACGAAGTAATTACAATTGAATGGCAAAAAAGTTGTACGTGGGCGGTTTGTCCTACAATACTTCCCAGCAAACGCTTCAAGACGCGTTCGCCAAAGCGGGAACCGTGGAAACGGCTACGATCATCATGGATAAGATGACGGGCCGCTCCAAGGGATTCGGCTTTGTGGAAATGACATCTGATGAAGATGCCGCGAAAGCGATCGAGATGTGGAATGGGAAAGAACTGGACGGCCGCACCCTCACCGTAAACGAAGCCCGGCCCATGGGGGAAAGACCCCCTCGGCGGGACTTCAACCGTGGCCCTCGCGGCTTCGGCGGTGGACGGGGAGACAGCTACTAATCTCCGCGCAAAAACGCTCCGATACACATCGGGGCGTTTTTGTTTTATAATCGCACCATGCCTAAAAACGAGCGCCTGCACGAAGTGGTGATCACGGCCATCGTCGTCAAGGACGGCAGATTCCTGATCACGAAACGCTCCATGAAAGAAAAACGCTTTCCGGGTTTTTGGACGGTCCCGGGCGGCAAGCTCGAGACGGACGACTACATCCACATGCCGAAAGAAACGGAACATTACTGGTACAACGTGCTTGAAAAAGTATTGCGGAAGGAGGTACGGGACGAAGTGGGCCTGGAGATCAGGAATATAGAATATCTCACGAGCCTGGCGCGCATTCATGAGGATAAAAACCCGTCTTTGGTCATCTCCTGCGTTGCCGACTACGCCTCGGGCGACATACGGCTGCAAGAAGGAGAAGCAGATGAGCATGCCTGGGTCACGTTAGAAGAGGCAAAACAGTACCAGCTCATTGACGGCATCTTGGACGAGCTCGCCATGGCGGAGAAAAAGCGCCTTGGGCATAAGATGGAGTGGAAACGGATGAAGAATTAGCGTACTATCTACCTGCGTCGAGATAATATTCACGAAAACATGCCGCGCATCATAATTTATTCCACGCCGGGCTGCGTATTCTGCAAAATGGCGAGAGAATTCTTGAAGTCGAAGAACGTGCCGTTCGAGGAAAAAGACGTTTCGAATGATATGAAAGCCCAGGAGGAAATGATCAAAAAAACCGGACAGCTCGCTGTCCCGGTCATTGACGTTGACGGGAAGATCATTGTCGGGTTTGACAAGGCGCGCCTCGCCGAACTCGCCGGCATCAAATAGAAACGAGTGGCCAGGCAGGAGCGGCTGTCTCAAGTCTAACTCCTAGATGCTAATCACTGGCTCCTATTCCCATGGTGCACGATCCTTACGGCCCGGAATACGTCCTTACGGTTTGCGACCCAAAGATCGGCATGACCGGTTTTTTGGTCATCCATAACACGGCCCTGGGGCCCGGGAAAGGCGGCATCCGCATGACTCCGGACATTACCGCAGACGAAGTGCGCCGCTTGGCGAGCACGATGACATGGAAGAACGCACTCGCGGGGATCCCGTTCGGCGGCGCCAAGGTCGGCATCGTCTGGGCGGGAGGGAACGATGAAAAGAAAAAGCAGTTCATCCAAAGTTTCGCCAGAGCGATAAAACCCTTCACGCCGAAGAAATACATCGCCGGACCGGACGTGAATACCGGCGAGCGGGAAATGCAGTGGTTCGTCGAGGCGACCGGCAACTGGCGCACGGCGACCGGCAAGCCCGCAAATTACTGCATGAAAATTTTTGGGAAGTCGGGCGGGAAATGCGGCATCCCGCACGAGTTCGGGAGCACGGGATTCGGCGTAGCGCACGCAACCGCGGTCGCCGCAGGCCTCATCGGCATTGACCTTAAGAAAGCGACAGTCGCCATCCATGGCTTCGGCAACGTGGGCACGTTCGCGTACAAGTTCCTCACGGAAATGGGCGCGCGCGTCGTCGCGCTCGCGGACAAGAGCGGCGCGGCGTATTCGCCCGACGGATTTTCACCGGCGCAGCTCAAAACCGTCATCCAGGAGAAAACACTGCTTACCTCCGCGCTCCCGGACAAAAAAATCCCTCCAGAGGATTTCTGGGGGCTGCCGGTTCATATCCTCATCCCGGCGTCGGTCACCGACGTGATCAATTATTCCAATAAAAACGCGATCCGGGCGAAACTCATCGTAGAAGCGGGGAACATCCCCATGAACGAGCATATCGAAAACGAACTCTACGAGAAAGGGATCATGATCGTGCCGGACTTCGTGGCGAACGCAGGCGGCGTCATTTCTTCGTATGCCGAATACCGCGGCTATAATCCCAAGCGCATGTTCGACCTCGTGCGGGCAAGGATCACCAAGAGCACGAACGACGTGCTAAGAGAGAGCCTGCGCTCGAAAAAGAATCCGCGAGAAGCGGCGATGGCGCACGCGCAAGCAAAAGTAGAAGCGAAAATGCAAGGGAGGCGCTCCGTATTCGCCTAGATCCTCAATACGCCGAGATCCAAGGCCTCGAGGAGGCTGTTGCCGAACGCAAGGGTAAGAAACGCCGCAAGCAGGAACGGCGCGCCGAATGTGGTATAGAATCGCTTGTAATAGAGGCGGCGCACGAGAGATATAACGACAATTGAGACGAAGAGAAGCGGCACGAATATCACGAAATTCGGCCAGCCCACGATAAGCGCCGCAGCAAACCCCAATTCAACTTCGCCTTCCTCGAAAAAACGATCTTTGTGTTTTTGGAGCCGGCGAAAAAACCATAAAAACGCGAGCGCGACCACGATCGCGATCACGTGGCCAAGCCAGAATCTCCCCCAAGAAAAGAACAGGAAATAACCGATGCGGTTATCAAAAAGGAACGAAAATGCAGTGGTGAGCGGAGTGAACGGAATATGCTCAGGCAAAGGAGCTCGCGTGAGAAGCCGCGTGAACGAATTGTCCGACCAGATGTAATACTGGAGCACGGTGAGGACAAGGGCATAGAGCAAACGGAACGCGATGACGCCGCCCGCGAGCACGCGGAACTTTTTCGCGATGGACCATCCTGCAGGACCCTGCTGGTTGCGAACCGCATACACTACGACAGCCGCAATGAACGCGGCTGCCATCGCCACCATGGGCAACGCCAAAAGGAACTGGCCAAACGTTCTCATGATAAATAAAGTAGCACGGTTGAAACTTGGATGCCATAGTATATACTTGCGCTATGGAACTCGTCACGATCGATGAATTCCGCAAGATCGATCTGCGCGTCGCAAAAATAATCGCCGCGGAGCGGATCCATGGGTCTGATAAGCTGATCCGTCTCGAACTCGACCTCGGAGACCCTTCGACAAGCTCAGGGCAAGACCCCTCGGCCAATTCGATTAACGCTCAGGCCGTTCGAGGCTCTGAGGAGTCCTCAGGCTCTCGAAGAAGCGGTGAACAAAGTCGAACCGCAAGCTCGGGGCAAGAGAAACGGCAGGTCGTCGCCGGCATCGGCACAGCCTACACCCCCGAAGAGCTCGTCGGCCGCGAGATCGCGATCGTTGCGAACCTCACGCCGCGGACCCTTGTGGGCGTCGAGAGCCGCGGCATGCTCCTTGCGGCGTCCGATGAACAGGGAGAGCCAGTTATCCTTACGGTCGAAAAACACGTCGCGCCCGGCGCAAAAATAACGTAAATGACCGCGTTCAAGGTTTTCGTATTCATCGTCATTGTCGCGCTCGCCCTGGGGAGCGGAATATTCATGAACGGCTCGCTCGACAAACGCGTCACAGAACGCGCTGCGCAAAAGGCGCTCATCACTGAACAAACCAAACAAAATATCATGGAACAATTCAAGAAAGAGGATGTTGTTGTGGGGCAGGGACAAGAAGCCAAATCAGGCGATACGCTCGCCGTCCACTACGCCGGCACGCTTGCGGACGGAACGAAATTCGACAGCTCGTACGACCACGGAGAGCCAATTGAGTTCAAACTGGGCGCGGGAGACGTCATCCCTGGATGGGACCTTGGACTCCTCGGCGTGAGGGTCGGCGGAAAACGGAATCTCGTCATCCCACCGGAACTCGCGTACGGCGACCGTAGCGCCGGCCCCATCCCGCCGAATTCAACCCTGTATTTCACCGTGGAGCTCGTGGATGTAAAATAAGCCGGGCATCGATGTTTGAAGTGCTCACAAAAGACGGGCGATCCCAGGCGCGCCTCGGCCGCTTGAAGACCGAACACGGCGACGTGGAAACGCCGGCGTATGTGATCGTAGGCACGAATGCCGCGGTACGCACCCTGCGCCCGGAAGACCTTCCCGCCACGAAAACGCAGATCATCATCGCGAACACCTACCATTTGTGGAGAGAACTGGGCGACGAGGGACTGGATAACTATCACGGACTCCACGCGGAGATGGAATGGAACGGCCCGCTTATGACTGATTCGGGCGGGTTCCAGGTGTTCAGCATGGGCGCCGCGCGCGAGCACGGCGTAGGGAAAATTACGAAAAGAGAGGCACAGGCGCCGCAGGAAAACCTCATCCGCGTAACCGAAGTAGGCGTATATTTCAGAGGGGACGAAGAAGAAGAATATCTTGACGCAGAACTTTCGATAAAGATCCAGGAGCAGCTGGGAGCGGACATCATATTCGCATTTGATGAGCCGAGCTCGCCCCTCCATGATCATGCCTACACGCAAACCGCGATGGAGCGAACGCATCGGTGGGCCGCGCGCAGCCTGGAGGCGAAAACATCCTCCCAGCAGTTGTACGGCATCGTACAGGGCGGGAGATTCGAAGACCTCCGAACGCAGAGCGCGAAATTCATCGCTACGCTCCCGTTCGACGGATTCGGCATCGGCGGCTCGTTCGGAAGCTCGTTCGGCGGCGAGAAGACCGCGACCCTCCGCGAGCTCGCGTGGACGATTCCGCATCTTCCGGCAGGGAAGCCGCGGCACCTCTTGGGTATGGGCAGGATAGAAGATATTTTCGCGGGCGTCGAAGCCGGCATAGACACGTTTGATTGCGTGATACCCACCCGCGAAGCGCGGCACGGCGCGCTCTGGACCGCGAGAGGGCGGTTCGACATTTTAAAAGGGCTAGAGGCCGCAAGCGGCGAGCCGATCGACGACGCCTGCGCGTGTCCGGTGTGCGCGGATATGGGAGTCACCCGCGGCGACCTGCATGCACGCTTCAGGAACAAGGACCCAGAAGCCGGCCGGCTCGCCACCATCCACAACGTGTATTTTTTCAACGACCTTATGGAAAAGATACGCGCGGCGCTCGCGCAAGGAGCGTTTCAAACGTTCAAAATGCATTCTCTAAAAGCATTATCCTAGAGACGGAGGTTGGGCTTGCTGTAAAAAGAAAGCGCCCCCGCAACCTTTCGGTCGCGGGGGTACGCTGCATAGGCGTCAAATTCTTGTGCGCTCCCGCCAACCGGAGAGCACAATTCTTTCGATACCGTCGCCAGCAGGAAAATCCACGAGCCGGGGCGACAGATCATCGCCAAGGAACACCAAGCGTCCATTCGCTCGCGCCCACGGGCACGGAATCCAGAGCACTGCCCTGCACTTGGGGCATTGCTCGTTCTTGCCACCCTGGATCCCTTCCTCCTCCTCAAAGAGATCGAATGATCCGGGCATCTGGCACTTGCAATTCGGGCACTGCATCACGACCTCCTTTTGGAGAAAGTGGAGAAAGTTACGTTTTGGTGAACTGCTATCAGTATAGCATTCTGTTCGCTTTCTGTCAAAAATTGCCGGCCTCGCCTGCTATTGCTACAATGAACGCGATGTGGCTCGTATTCGCATTTCTCTCATCCATCACTGCCGCGCTCGTCGCGATCTTCGGAAAACTCGGCTTGCGAAACATTGACTCCACCCTCGCTACGACTGTCCGGTCTCTTATCATGGCCGGATTTTTGGTCGTGATAAGTTTGCTGTTAAGAAAGTTCGACGGATTCTCGCTACAGTCATTCAGCTCGCGCGACTGGCTCTTTATCATCCTAGCGGGCGTCGCAGGCGCTCTATCGTGGCTTTTCTATTTTTTCGCGCTCAAAACAGGGCTCGCGTCAAAAGTCGTGGTCATTGACCGGTTGAGCCTGGTATTCGTGATCGTGCTCGCGGCGCTTTTTTTGGGAGAAACGCTCGGCTGGAAATCCGCTCTCGGCGGGCTTCTTATGGTAGGAGGGGCAATATTGATCTCGCTCCAATAGGCGCGAATATGTTAACTGAATGATTGAACAGAAACGGAAACGGCGCGTTGCAGTATTTGATATTGACGGCACGTTATTCCGTTCCAGCCTGCTCATTGAACTCGTCGAAGCGCTGATCTTGGAAAAGATCTTCCCTGCCGCGATACGCTCGCGCTACGGAAAAGCATACCGCAACTGGCTTGAACGAAGAGGGGGATATGAGAAATACATTGCCGGCGTTGTTCGGGCATTTGAAGGCAACATTCGCGGCGTGCGGGAAAAAGACCTCGTGCGGGTTGCGGGCGATGTCATCGCGTTCCATCAAAACCGCCTGTACCGATATACGCGCGACCTGCTTAAAGGTCTCAAGCGCAGGCGCTACTACCTCCTCGCCATCTCCCATTCGCCGCGATACGTGGTGAACGACTTCGCATTGCACCTCGGCTTCGATAAGATATACGGCAGATTATTGGAGCTCGACCGCCGCGAACGATTCACTGGCCGAATATTGAACGAGGAACTCATTAACGATAAAGCCAAGATCCTTTTGCGCGCCGTGCGCAAGGAAAATCTTACGCTCAAAGGATCGGTGGGGGTGGGGGATACTGAATCCGATATCCCGTTTCTGAAGCTCGTCGAACGGCCCATCTGCTTTAACCCGAACCAGCCGCTTTACCGCGCGGCAAAGCGCAACCACTGGCCGGTCGTCGTGGAACGGAAAGACGTGATATACTCGATACGAAATTAGGTGCTCGCCCCCGCGTTCCGCAGGGATCATTCCGTTTCGTCTCTAAAAATTTAGAGAGGATTGCGCTCTCCCGGCTTGCAAAACGGGAGCTTGCTTTTCCGTTTGCAAGCATATATTCTGACAGCAGCCTTTCGCCCGAATCGGCGGGCGGCGCTCTTCAATAGGGAGGCGCTATGAACAGCGCAGAATACGAGCGGCTGGTTAGCATAGTGCAAGAAACTTCGGAGCGCGAGCAAGAACGCTACCCCTTCAATAGGTGGCTTGGGGACGAGCGACAGCGTCGGGCGCTCCAAGCGCTCATGCACATGAGAAACGCAGGAACCATCCTTGCCTTCCTGCCGACTGGACGGTTGAGTTACGCCGACCTTATCAAGGGTATTGACTTCTATGTAGTCGTCCGCGGCGTCTACAAAAGATTAGTCATCCCTTTTGACGTAGGCGGCGAGCCCTGGGCCGGACTGAAGGCGGAACGACACCCGGGCGTCTTCCCGGTAAGCATCGATCTTTTCGACGCCCCAGAGCTTGTGGAGTTCAAATTCCACATAGCAATCGAGCTTGTCCGGGCGCTCGACAGATTGGAAATCCAGTAAGGAGCTTTTGCGGCGCGCGAAAGCTCCTTCCATTTTCATGAAGCACCGTATCTTTGTCGCAATCGGCATTCCCAACGACCTCCAGGAAGAAATCCTTCGCTGGGAAAAGCTCCACGAGAAACTTCCGGTGCGATGGCTCTCCGGGAAAAACCTGCATATCACGCTTGTCCCGCCGTGGCATGAAGAAGACATTAAAACTGTCGCAGAAAAATTAACTGCTGTGCACAGCGCCGTCTCGCCGTTCGAGCTCGCATTCAACGAGGTCGCGTACGGCCCGGATGCGCGCAAGCCGCGCCTGATCTGGGCCGGAGGAAAAACTCC
>MHLC01000026.1 GCA_001818655.1 Candidatus Liptonbacteria bacterium RIFCSPLOWO2_01_FULL_56_20 | reverse complement strand
AAGGCATAAAGCACCTCATCGAATTCTCCGTGGCGCTCGCGCTCGGCGTCGCGCTCCTGCCGTTCGTGGCCTTGATCGCCGCCTTGATCAAGCTTACGTCAGAGGGCCCGGTGATCTATCGGCAGACGCGAGTCGGCGAGCGCGGAAGAGAATTCACGCTCTATAAATTCCGCACCATGGTCGCCCTTGCCCCTGACGGCTCCGCAGAAACGAACGGCGCGGTCTGGTCGGGCACGCACGACGATCGCACCACGCCGATCGGCAGAGCGCTCCGGGCGTCCCATCTGGACGAACTTCCCCAGCTCTGGAACATCATATTAGGGGAGCTCTCATTCGTCGGTCCGCGGCCGGAAAGGCCGGAGATCATCCGCCGCCTCACGCCGCAAGTCCCCTATTACGAGATCCGCTACCTCATACGGCCCGGCGTCACGGGATGGGCGCAGATCAACCACCGCAAAGACGCGACCATTGACGACGTCATACAAAAACTCCAATATGATATCTACTACCTGAAGAACCGCTCTCCGATCCTCGATGTCGCCATTTTCCTCAAAACAATAAAGCTCTTGTTCGTCAGTCCAAGATAGTCATGAAGATCATCGTAACCGGCGGCGCCGGGTTCATAGCCAGTCACGTATCCGACGCCTATATAAAGGCGGGTCATAAAGTCGTTGTCATAGATAATCTTCTGACGGGTTTCCGAAAAAACGTCGATCCGCGCGCAACATTCTACCATGCCGACATCCGCGATCTCCGCCGCATGGAGGCGATCTTCACGAAGGAGCGGCCGGAGGTCGTGAACCACCACGCCGCGATCGCCGAGGTGGTAAAATCCCTGCGCAATCCCACGCCCACGTACGAGACCAATATCATCGGCACGGCCAACGTACTCCTCGCGCTCGGGAAACACGGCCGGGGACGACATAAAAAATTCATTTTCTCCTCGACCGGCGGCGCGATCTACGGCGAACCAAAAAAGATCCCCGCCCCAGAAGAGACGCCGCCAATCGCGCTCTCGCCGTACGGGCTCTCTAAATTTCTCGGAGAAGAGACGATCAAATTCTACAGCCGGCAATACGGCTTCACGCACCTCATCCTCCGCTATCCGAACGTTTACGGAGAACGCCAGAACCCCAAGGGCGAAGCAGGAGTGGTCGCGATCTTCGGCGGGCTCATGAAAGCAGGCAGGCGGCCCGTTATTTTCGGCGACGGGACCAAAAAGCGCGATTATGTGCACGTCAGCGACATCGTCCGAGCAAACCAGATCGCGCTCCGGCGAGGCAGGAACGAAACATTGAACATCGGATGGGGTAAGCCCGTAAGCGACCAGATGATATTTGACGCGGTCGCCCGCGAGACGGGCTTCCGAGGAAAACCACGCTACGCCCCCTACCGCAAAGGCGAGGTGTATCAGATCTCGCTCGACTCGAGGCGTGCGCGAAGGGTGCTCGGCTGGAAACCCAAAATCCAGCTGCGCGAGGGGATAAAGAGGACCATTACCTCGCTGTCGGGTTGACGCGCACCTGTTTGTTCACAAAGCGCCAGATACTAGCACTGCATCAGCGCTTCTTTCCGCCGCCCGCAACGCAACATTCAGACCTGCTTGATCTTCCCGTTCCGCCTCAAATAGTTGGTTAAAAGCCACGAGCTTGATTGCACTTTTCCGCCGCGGCCCACGTTGTGGACCATCGCACATTTTATCCGAGCGCACGCCGCGGCTTCTCTGCGGTCGGGCGCGGTCCGATCTCCGCCGTTTGCGAAAATATGGGGCTTCACGCGCGCCAAATCGCGGCTCACGGTCATGTCGGCAGGATTCCGCGGGTGCCGGGTCAACACCACCCTATCTACGCAACCAATAGCTTCGATCACCTCCTTACGCTCCCCCTCGGCCATGAAGACCGCACCTTTCTTCTTCCGGAGCCAGTTATCGTTATTTAAAATCACGACGAGCACATCCCCAAGTTTTTTCGCTTCTCCAAACATTCGGATGTGGCCGACGTGGATGGGGTCAAATCCTCCGGAAACCGCCACTACTTTCTTCTTTTTTTTAACCGCCATAGTGTGTTAGGCTCATATTGCATCATCGTATAGCGATGTGGAAAAAAATCAACTCTCTTTTTCCCCGCGGCGCCGGTCTCCGCGAGACGGCGCTAAGGAATGTTTTTTGGCTTACGACGGGCGCGTTCGTAAGCAAGGTCATCCGCGCCGTACTTATCATTTACGCGGCGAGGGTTTTGGGCACGGAGGGCTACGGCATCTTCTCCTACGCCCTTTCTCTTGCGGCGTTCTTCACCATCTTCTCCGACATCGGCCTCTCTCCCCTGTTCACGCGGGAAGCGGTTAAAAAACCTGAGGCGCTGAAGGCGTATTTTTCCACGACCTTCACCCTCAAGCTCATTGTCCTCAGCATTACCACGCTCGCCACGGTCACGATCGCGCCGCTTTTCACCAGGATTCCCGAAGCGCGGGCGCTCATTCCGCTCATCGCCCTCCTTCTCGTTTTCGATTCCCTGCGCGACTTCGGCTTTTCCGTTACCCATGCCCAGAACCGGATGGATCTGGAGGCGCTGTTCAGCGTTGCGACGAACGTCGCGATCACAGGATTGAGCCTCGCGGTGCTTTTCTTTAAACCGACACCAGCCGCCCTCGCGATGAGCTACACCATGGGCAGCGGCATAGGTTTTCTCCTGGTATTCTTTTTCATAATCAGGCAGTTCAGAAATCTCATCTCGCACTTTGACCGGACGCTCGTGCGGCCGATCCTAAAAAGCGCGTGGCCTTTCGCCGTCATGGGGCTCTTCGGAGGGTTTATGATCAACATCGACATTCTCTTCATCGGCTGGTTCCGGAGCGCACATGAACTGGGGCTCTACGGCGCGGCCCAGCGTCCCATCCAGCTCTTCTACCTCTTGCCGGCGCTCCTTAGCGCCGGCCTTTTCCCGATCATAAGCCGCCTCGTTCAGGAGAAAGACGGCTGGCGCATACGCCTCGTCACCGAAAAATCTCTCGCCGCGGCTTTCCTTATGGCTCTGCCGCTTGCCGCAGGAGGCATAATCGTAGCCCGACCGCTTCTGGAGCTTCTTTTCGGCTCCGTATACGCCGAGGCCACACCGGCTTTTCAGCTACTTCTTTCGACCGTGCTTCTCGTATTCCCGGGTGCGCTTATCGCGAATACGATCTTCGCGCACGACGCGCAAAAAGCATTTATCGCCTCCACCGCCTTGGGCGCGGGAGCAAACGTCCTCTTCGACTACCTCCTCATCCCTCCCTACGGAATTACCGGGTCGGCTGTTGCCACTGTTATCGCACTCCTCTTAACGGTCGGCACGAACTGGATAAAACTGCGCCGCATCGTCCCCCTCGCCCCTTGGCCGCATCTTCCGCGAATTGCGGCAGCGACGCTCCTCATGTCGGCCGTGACGGCTCTCGTCGCATTCGCCGGGGCGCCGGTGCTCGTGAACGTCGCTCTCTCCGCCGCCCTATACCTCGCCACGCTTTTTGTCCTCCGCGAACCGCTGCTCACCGCCATTCTCCGCCGGCAAGATCCGCTTCATTAATACGTCTTATACAGCTTGAGCGCGATTTTTCTGAACGGGAAGAAAGGAAGCAGCCGGTACAGCGCGTACCGGACCCACGCAAAGACGAGAGCGGAACGGGAGCGAGGATACGACCCTCTATACCGTTTCACGAGTTCAATGTCCTTCTTCAACTGCTCCGGTTTGTTGCGCCAGCTTATGTTGCCTGAACGGAGGGTGCTCTGGATCGCAAACAGAGGCAGGTTCGCGAGAAGGCCCCGGGTGCCCAGCCGAAGCCACAGATCGTAGTCCTCCACGTGGCGGGTACGCGCATCCTCCGAGTAGCCGCCGACCGCCAAAACGGCGTCCCGCCGGAACATCACGGTCGAGTGAGTGAAGCAATTCTTGCGAAGGAGAGTGTTCCTGATCTTCTCGTCGGTCAGGAGCCCCATAAAGCGGAAAAGCTCCCGCCCTTGTTCATCGGCCACGATCGCGCCCGTGCCGACGAGGACGTGATCGGGATGCGAATCAAGAAAATCCGCCTGCGACCCGAGTTTGCCCCCGTCAAGCCACACGTCGTCATCGTCAAGCCGCGCGACATACCGGCCGCGCGCCTCGCAAAGGCCGCGGTTCAACGTGCGTTGAATGCCGAGGTTTTCCGGGTTCCGTAAATAACGGACTCTCGCATCCCGCTTCGCAAAAGAACCGGCTATCTCCGGCGTTTCGTCATCCGACCCGTCGTCCACAACGATCAGCTCCCATTGTGCGAAATTCTGCTTGAGCACGCTCTCAATGGCTCGCGCGATAAAACGCGCGCCATTGTAGACGGGCAGGATGATGCTGACCTTACACGGCGTCCGCTGAGGCATGAATAAAAATGAAATTAGAAGAAGAAAGATTGTTCTTGACTGCGCCCGGGTCCGCGGTTATCTCTTTTCGGCTGAACGATCTCACTTCCTTGCCGACTATTCCGTACGCCCCGTAGCCGCGTTCCCAAAACAACTCAAAGGTGCGAAGAAAATTGCGGTTTCTTCCGCGCTCTTTCGGCTGATGCTCAAAGAGGGCTATCTCTACCATCCATATCGGCCTGGGGTCAGCGTCCAGCAGTTTCTTCGCTCCCAGCAAAAGCTCGTGCTCACCTCCTTCGACGTCCACAAGCACGAGCACCTTCTGCCCTTTAAACCTGTCGCCCAGTACCGCGTCAAGCGTGGAGACCGGAACAAGGGTCGGCAACTTGGAGGAAAATCCCGCCCATCCCCTGATAAGAGACGATCCGCTTCCCCGCCCATACATGGGCTCTATCCCGACAGCTTCCCCGAGCGCCAGCTTAAAAACCTCCGCCCTGTTCCCCCAGCCGTTCAGGAAAACGTTTTTGCAAAGCACGGCGCTGTTCGCCGGCATGGGCTCAAAAGCAACGACGCGCTTCCCCAGCGCCAAGGCGTGTAAACAGTAATAGCCGATGTGCGCGCCGGCATTCACTACCACATCGCTGCCTGCGGCGAACTTGCGGAAAACTTCCGTGTCCGTAACTTCGTAGTTGCCATCCTGCATGGCTTTGCTGCCGACGATCTTGAAACCGAAAGGCGTGGGCCGGGGCTCGGCGCGGAGAAGCCGGTAGTCCCGCATATACCGGTACGCCGCCGCAACTCCGGGAACTTTTTTGACAAGCGCTTTTAGAGAATACGTAGAGTGATCTCGCATATGCGTTAGGCCTTAAGCCCGCTCCGGATGACGCGAACGGCCTCGCTCAAATTTTTCACCGTAATATCCGGCTGCGCAGCGTATTTCCCGTCTTTTCCCTTATGGCCGGTTTCGACAAGAATGGTCGTGAGGCCCGCTCGGCTGCCGGCCAGAATATCCCCTGTTGTATCTCCTATCATGAAACTGCCGCGACTCTTCAGTCCAAGTTCGCGCACGGCGCGCAGAAGCATGCCCGGCTGCGGCTTCCTGCAAAAACACTTCTTTTTGTATTCCGCTATTTTGCCCTCCGGGTGATGGGGGCAGTAATAGACGGCATCCACCCGCCCGCCCTTCTTCGCCAGACGATCAAGAAAAAAATCGTGTATGCGGCGAAGTTTGTCCTCGGTCAGCAAACCCTTGGCGATGGCCGCTTGATTGGTGACGACTATGACTGCGAAGCCGGCCCGATTCAGTTTGCGCAGAGCCGCCGCCGCGCCGGGCAGGAACCGCAGCTGGCTCGGACGGCTGAGGTGGTCCACCTCCCGAATAACGACCCCGTCGCGATCCAGAAAAACCGCTTTACGATTCTTTTTGCTTTTCATGTGCGGGCGCAAGCTCGCCCCGACCGTCCAACATTGAATACGCCGCAACTAGCCCCATAATAAGCCAAAACCAGCGCACGGTAAACATGCCCAGGAAAAACCCGAACAGCAGGAGGGCGAAAAAAGAGGCCGCGAGCGCGAGGAATTGAGGCTCCCCACGCCGCGCAAGACGCACGGCCCCGCGCCCCACCACAACCATGAAGAACGCCCACGCGCCGAGTCCGAGCCAGCCCGCGGTAAGCCCGATATCAAGCCATGCGTTATGGACCCCCAGCCGGTACTCACTCCCCGTAACGGCGACTGGATTCCAAAGGTAGTACGCGGGCCCGAAACCGAGAGGCGAACGGAGAAGCATCGTCGTTCCTTCTTGTAGAAGCCGCGTCCGATTGTCAGATGGGATCTCAAACGTAGGGACAGCCTCTGTTCCTCCCGCGACCCAGCGCGTGATGAGGGCAAGCTGTTCGTCGCTGACGAACGGACTCGCCGCGCGCGTCGCAATGACTACACGCGATGGGATGGGGAAAAGAAAAAATCCGATGACGAGCGAGGCCGCAATGCCGAGGAACGCCGTCCCTAAAAGACGGACTCTCTCGCGCGAAAACCTCTCCGCGAGGAAGAAGACCCCCCCGGCGAGGAGGATGACCGCCGCCGTAAACCACCCCGCCCGGGAAGCTGTCCAGAGAAGAAGCGGCGCGTTCACAACACCGCCCGCGAACCACCACCACCGGACTCTCCCGCGCTCCCAAAGAAAAAAACCGATCGACACGATAAGCCCCACGGCGATCCACGTAGCAAGCTGATTGGGGTCGCTTCCCGCCCCGCGGAGCCGGTTGCCTTGAACGAGAAAAAGCGGCTGCCACGAACGATGGAGCGCAAGCCAGAAGGGAACGGACGAGATCGCAATTGCGGCGAAAACCGCCTTGAGAGTGCGCGGGCGGGCAAAAGCGATGTAGGCGGCGATGACGAAAAAGAGCAGCGCGAAGAGGAGAAAGGCATAATCGATCGCGACACGGAACGAGTACATTCCCCACGCGAGTCCGGCGAGCGAGCTTCCCAAGAGACCGAGAAGCGGCGCCGCGAGTAAAATGATCAGAAACCAGTACTGTCTTATAATAGACGCGGCAAACTCTCCGGCGCGCGGCAGAGACGAACGCCACGCACAGACCGCAAGCACGAAACCAGCGCTAAGGATAAAAAGCTCCGGGACCAGGATGGGGGCGATGTAAATGCTCCCCGTATGCCAGGCGCGCCAAACCAAACTGAGCGTTGCGATCACCAAAAGCGCGTGTGCGGCGTTCACGCACCTGTCCGGCCCGCCGCTACGCTGAGCCATTTTGGCGATAAATGATCTGACTCCCTTCTGTCTCGAACTTCACGGGCACAAACGTGTAGTTTTTCAACGCCTCCCGGACCCTGGCTTGCTTTTCCGGCGTCACAAAAAGCAGCATAAATCCGCCTCCTCCCGCGCCAAGCAGCTTGCCGCCGATCGCGCCGGCATTCCTCGCCGCTTCATATATATCATCGATCTGGGGATTGCTGATCTTGCCGCTCAACCCACGCTTGAGGATCCACGTCTCGTGCAGCAGCTTCCCAAAATCGTTCAGATCTCCGTCCGACCGCAAGATATCGATCGCTTTATCGACCATACTGTGCATCGTCCGCAGCTCGCGCTCTTTTCGATGCGAGTTTTTAATCTGCTCCTCCGCGATTTCCGAAGCGGTCCTTGAAAAACCGGTGAACACGAGCATCAAGTCGTTCTGGAGCGCTTCTAATCTGCGGTCGGGCAGCACGATCGGCTGAACGCCGATATCGCTCGCGCCGCCAAACGTAAATTTATTCAAGCCCCCGAACGAGGCTGCAAGCTGATCCTGGGATCCGACGTTCTCTTTGATGAGGTCCTGCTCAATATGCATCGCGTCAAGCGCCAGTTTCATTTTCGTCACCGGCTTATCCATGAGCGCGTGAAGCGCGTGCAAGAGGCCGACGGTAAAAGTAGAGCTTGAACCGAGCCCGGATCGCGCGGGAAGGTCTGCGGCATTATGAATTTCGACCCCTTCTTTGATCTGGAGGTGCTTCAGGGTTTCCCGCACGGATGGATGCGCGATATCGTCGCCGCTGTCCACCAGCTCTATCTTTGACCAGACGATGCGATGTTTTGTCGGGTGAAATGACGGGTAGTACCTGGCGGTAATATAACAATACTTGTCAATGGTTGTGGAAAGCACGGCGCCGCCGTTCTTTCCGTACCAAGAAGGATAGTCGGTGCCGCCGCCGAAAAACGATATGCGAAACGGCGTTCTGCTGATGATCATGCCGGTATCACGCGCTCGGAAACGACCTTGCCCAATGCGTCTATAAAGCGCACCTTCTGCCCCTTCGTTTTCTCCTTAAAGTCCGCTACTTTTCTGTAGTAACCCGCGGTGAGCACATCATCATACTCGCGCAGCGCTTGCCCCGCTGCATGGGAACGGCCAAAACTCCCCGCAAGCGGCAGGCCGTAAGCGAGGAAGCCCTTGGCGTTGAAGTCAAAACAAAAATCCAAAAGCGCGGCGTTCGTCATCTTCTCTTCGGGAAATCTGGTGGTAAGCTTGGCGTACACGTTTTTGCGGACACACATGTTGCTTTCCGGGAAAACCCGCCCGGTGCGCAGCCAGTAAAAAAACCAATCCTCTTTTTGCGGTATTTCCTGCTTCCTAAACGAACTAAGTAAAACCCTGAGCCGCGGCCAAGTCAATTTACCAAAGAGATGCCCTAAGCGTTTGAGCGCCGACGCACGGCGCCAGTCGATCTTTGCTATAAGCGTGCTTACCGGCTTCGTCCCCGAATTATATTGCTCATCTTTTAAGAAACTCGCGTAGGCATAGTGCGGCCCCAAGAGCTTGCCGTCCTCGCTCATATTAAACGGGATGCCCCATACGAGAGATACTGCCGGGTGGCTCTTAAGCGCTTGCACGCAATGCTTAAACCAATCTCTATGCAAATAGCCGTCCTGGCCGCAGAGCAGGAGTATATACTCACCTCTTGCCAAAGACAGCGCCTTATCCAGGGCGTGCCACTGACCTTCGTCGGGCTCGGAACGGAAAATTATGTTCTTATGCCGAGCCGCATATTCTTTCACTATCTCCGGGGTCTCATCCGTGGAAGCGCCGTCCATAACGATCAGCTCCCAGTGAGGATAGGACTGCGCGACTACGGTCTCCATGGTCTCACGGATGAACCGGCCGTCATTGCGAACCGCACAGAGAATAGAGATCAAGGATTTTTTTGTCGCCATGCTTTTGCTTCTTTAATGGTCTCTTCCAGGCCATCTTCCAGCGAGAACCTGGGCCGCCAGGACTCTAAACGTATCCCCGGAGCAGCCATGGACGGCTTACCCGGTTTTGAGCCAAGAACGACCTCAACCCCGAGCTTCTTGCCGATCAGTTCTGCCACATTCCTCACTGAAGTCCAGTCGCTGCTCGTGATGTCGGCGACCTTCTGTCCGGTATTGAACTGATGTACCAAGGCCTCCACGCAATCCTGCACGTATAAAAACTGGCGCGTTTCTTCGCCGTTCGTCGCGAGTGTTATTCCGCCCCGCAAGCCCTGCCAGATCAAGTCCGGGATAAGGTGGCTCTTCTCCCCGACCGGCTCCCAGCCGTATATATTCCAAAAGCGGGCCGTATATCCGTTTAGGATTCGCGTCCATAGTTCGCCCACGCGCTTGGTCGCGCCAAGGGTCGTCACCTCTAAAGCTATGGCTGCTTGAGAGCTCACGAAAAGGAAGGGCGTGCCCGCCGCCTCCAGAGACCGGCACACCGAGCGGCAAAGCCGGAGGTTGGAGTCCAAAATTTCGGCTTCGTATGCCGGTGCGGTTTCTCGCTTCCAAACTCCCACATCCCACGCCACAAACCACGCTCGGTCCGCCCATTTGAACTGGTCTGCATAATTCTCTGACTGCCTAAGGTCGTAACCGGCTTTCCGATCTAACACCACGACGTCTTCCTCGGCTCCCTTTAGGAAAGACGCCAGGCGCGAGCCAAGCAGGCCCGCTCCCAATATCAAATTTTTTCTTTTTTGGGCGTCACGCATAGCGGTCCCGATCCTCCCCGTCCGAACACGGTTAAACGCGATTATAGATATTAATCCAAAAAACCCGGATGCGCAAATTATCCGGGCGAAAATTGAAACAGCGGGTGCTGCCGCGCAACACCCGCTGTCATCTGTTCCTACGACCCCAAAGGGTAGGGCCAGAGGCCGATCTCCGCCCGTTGATCCTCGACTTCGGCGATGTACGCCTGCAAGAAGCGGACCCGCCGCTCCAAAAGCGCTCTCGCCTTCGGCAGACGGACGCAGACTCGTGAAGCGGGATCTATCCAGTCGTACCGGCACTCCAGGTGCTTCAGGACCGACCTGGGATCCTTGTACGAGTGGGCGGCGGGATCGTGCCCCAGCCACCGCGGATCAATCGCCGGCAGCTCCGTCCAGAACTGGGCAGTGGTCATGACGTTCTCGGCCATCGAGCACACCACCCGATCGGCGTCCTGGAGGGCGACAAGAACCTCATCGCCATCCTCCAGGTTCGGCTCGCTGTGCAGAAGAACGGCTCTGACGATCTTCTTCTCATCTGCGTCGCTGATCTCGCCGCTCTCTTCAAGCCATCCCCGAATGAGGCTGATGACATGCTTTTCAGGTATGTCCCTCTTGCCGACCCCCAGCCGTTTCTGGAGCATTCGGTCGGCGTTGTGACAGGTCCCTGCGGCCGCCGCAATCCTGCCCACGATCTCGTTCTCGGCGATGATAAGGGCGACCTGCGCCACCGCAAAGGTGTGCTGACCGAAGTCGTGGCCGGTCGCGCCCATCTCGTACTCCACGTGGGCCAACCGGATCACTTCCGTTAGTTTGGGAAAGATTTCCCAAACTCCAAAGACTGGTTGATCCATGGTCCTCTCCCTGCGCCCTGCGGCGCTCATGCGTCCGGTGCCGCCGGACAGGTCAAAATCGCCAAGCCAGTGTGAACTTATCAAGATTCTGTGCTGCAAAACCTTGGCACAAAACAAACCGGAAGTCAAGACGGGGACGGCTCTGGCCAGCCCGGGATTCGGACCCCGGGCTAGATATTAGCGAAGTGGCTGCGCTTCAATATCTGGTAACCCCTGATCAGCTCAGCGATGCCTGCCTCTAGTGAGACCTGCGGCTTGAAACCGGTTTTTTCGATCTTCTCGTTGCTCACAATATAGTTGCGTTTATCCGGGTCCTCGCCGATCGGCGACTCAATAAATACGAAGTGCGGCAGTTGTTTTTTGATCTCCGCGCACAGCTCCAGCTTGCTCAGGTTGGCAGAGGATAAGCCCACGTTGTACGCCTGGTTCTTCATCGCCTCAAAGTTGTCCATCGCATGCGTGAACGCACGCGCCACGTCCCGCACATGGATATAATTCCGCTTAAAATGTCCTTCAAAAACTATGACTGCCCGATCGTAGGCCGCCCGATGAACGAAATCGTTGACCAGCAGGTCAAGGCGCGGGCGGGGGCTCACGCCGAAAACGGTCGCCAGGCGGAAAACGACCACGTCGCCGGCGGCGAGAAGCTTTTTTTCCGCTTCCACCTTGAGCCGTCCGTAGAGAGAGAGCGGGTCCAGAGGAGTGGTCTCGTCGCACGCGGCGACTCCTTCCACCATGCGCCCGTAGCCGCTATTGCTGTTGGGAAAAAGTATCTTTTGGCCGGGAGAGCGCAGGCGCAGGATCATCTCCACCGCTTCCAGGTTCACGGTTCGGGCGGCGACCGGGTCTTTATCGCAAAGCGGAGCGCCTACCAGGGCGGCCAAGGGAATTATGACGTCCTTGCCGACCAGATGTTTCTTCGCCAGTTCCTCGTTTCTCGCGTCGCCGCGCACCACGGTCAGGGTCGGAAAATTACAGACATCCAAAAGCGGGGTCTGACCGTACATAAAATTGTCTATGACCGTCACCTCGTGGCCCGAACGCAGGAGCTCCGGCACGAGCACCGATCCGATGTACCCGGCCCCGCCAGTCACCAGGATTTTCATAGTGGGCTTATTCTATTCCGGATTTACCGGAAAGTAAAATTCGATCCCCCGATCGATCAAGGACTGATTGTTGGCTAGGATCTCCTTCTTGAAATTCCACGCCAGCACGTAATACATATCGGGCAATTCTTGAAGCTCTTTCTCGATCACGACCGGGATGTGCATGCCCGGCGAATAGAGACCGCGCCGCAGTTCGTTCTTCTCAACCAAGCAGTTCAGGTAGTCGGTGCCGACCCCGAAGTAATTCAAGAGCGTGTTGCCCTTAACCGGCGCGCCGAAACCGAATATCTTTTTGCCCTGTTTCTTGGCCTGACCAAGATAATCAAGGTTTTTCTTCTTCATTTCCTTGATCCTCCCGGCGAACTGCACATACGTCGCGAACTCGTTGCTCTTGCTTTTTTCCTCTTCCCCTATCAAGACGGAGAGCCGCGGTGCTTTCTTTCTTTTGTTTCTATGAGCGGCGAAGCCGATAATGGAGCCGCCGTGGATGGGAGAAAGATAGGCGTCAAACAAGGATAGCTCGTGACGGTTAAGAAGCGTCTCCAGGTTCTTTAGGTTGTAGTAAAGCAGGTGCTCGTGATAGATCTGGTCAAAGGCAAGGTTCTGCATAATTTTCTTCATATACAAAAACTGCACCACGAAGACGCCGTCGTCTGCCAAGACCTCTTTTATGCCGTCGGCCGCGGAGTGCAGCTCCTCCAGGTGGAAAAACACCCCGGCGGCGTTCACGATGTGGAACTTTCTGTTCATCTTCTTCGCGGAATCCAGGTTGAAAAAAGCGTGCAGGGTGGGGATGCCGGCTTCATTCGCCATTCTCGCAGGAACTTCGGCCGAATCCACGCCCATAACGTCGTAACCGAGATTCTTGAAATGCTTGAGCTGGGTGCCGTCATTCGAGCCGATATCAAGGACTGATTTGCCGGGGGTGTCCCTGAAAAATGCGCGATCCACCTCTTCGGCCACGGCTTTGAAGTGGTCGCTTAGGGTCTTGGTGATGCCGGAGAGATACGTGTGCTCGCCGAACATGATCTCCTTAGGCACGGCGTAATCAAGCTGGGACGTCCGGCAGTCCATGCAGAACACCACGCGCAAAGGATAAAACGGCTCCTTGCCCACTTCTTCTTTCTTTAAAAAATTATTGCACCATGGCTGGAAACCGAGGTCTACCGCCAACCGTAAGTCGCGGGAATCGCACACGCGACACTCTTTTGTGAGCCGCTCGGGTTCGCAAACTATGATCTTAGGAGTACCGCTATGCATCGCTCGTAGAAGATCTTGAGATATGCTTCCGATGTACCACCTCCAGTGCCTCAAAAAAGTCCCGTATCACTCTGTCTTTCGCAAAATGCTCCCGCACCAACCTGCGGCCCGCCGCGGCTATTTTCCTAAGCTCTTCTTCGTGTGCCTGATAGTATTCGATTTTTTTGACTAGATCCTTGATGGTCCCGTTATAAGGAATGTAATGAACTCCGCCTTTCATGCCCAGATCGGCGTACATTGGATCGTCCAACCCGACGTAGGCACATCCGCACGCCATACCCTCGATAACGCTCACCGACGGCAGGCCTATGTTTTCTTCCGAAGCGATAAACATCCGGTACTCGTTGAAGACATCAACGATGTTAAACCCGTGATACTCCTTGCCGGCAAAGCCGAAGTTGGACAAGAACAGCGATATGATCCCCTTCTTCTTGACCCGGGGTTTCGGCTGGTAGCCGATCAACGAGTCAATTATACGCAGCTTCGAGCGGTTGTCAAAAATCACTTTCCTCATCGGGTGCAGGGTGTCTGTCCTGAAAAACGCGAAGTGGTCAATGGTTGATTTGTTGGCTTCCGGAAAGAACGCAAGAGTTCCCAGGGCCACGCACTTGTTCTTTCTCGTAAAGAACTCTGTTTTACTGACGTACTTTTCCCGCAGCACGAACCGGAGCAGGCACACAGAATCAATAAAACCAAAATAGGCGTTGAAGTAGCCCGAGTTCTTCAGATTGACCTCGGCAACCGCTATTTTGGCGCCGGTTTTCTTCACGTTATTCGCGATCAGCCCCGTGTTGTCGAAAAAGTGGGTTACGTGCAGCGCTTTTGCGCCGCGGAATCTTTTGAAAAAACCTCTCTCCACCACCTCCTCGTCTAAAAACGTCTTACCCAAAAAGGCGAACCCGAAGAGAAAGTCGTTTTTCGGATCAAGCCGCCCGAAAGAAAATATTATGGCCTGCTTCAGGGGGTTTATCCTGTTCACGACGCACCACGCATACGCCTCCAAAAACGAAAAGAACCTGACAAAGCGGCTGCTGCTGAAAAAAGGGCCGAGGCGGGAAAGAGGAATGGAGCTCACCGTGCCGTCAACCACAATGGCGGTCTCGTACTTTTTGTCCCGCAAAACATCCAGCAAAAAATCCATTCGCCTCTTGCGCTTCCCCACTTCTCCGGGGAAAAACAGGGCCGCGAACAGGGTGAGGCCAAGGATGTCCGCCACCTGGGGGTTGTAGAAACAAAGCCGCATGTTACTCAATGAAGACCGTCGACTTATTTATGCTCCGGATCTGCGCCTGTATCTCTTTCTTGTAAGCCCCCACCCGCAGGATGATGGTCGGTTTCTTTTCTCCTCTGATGAACTCCGGGGGCTGCACCAAGAGATCCGTTCCGTAGAGGCGTTTCCCTTGTTTGATCTTCGAATTGTCCAGTACGAACTTGATCTTTTCCGTACGCAATCCAAGGGTAACGAGCATCTGGGAGAACACATGCGCCCCGAACAAGTATACCGCGCCCTCGGTCTTTACAATCTTCCTGTTGATATCGGCAACGATTTTATTGTTGTTCCTTGCGTACGCCAAAAATTTCTTCTTGTATTCCCGGTATTTGGACGCCAGCCGGGTATCCAGTTTTTTCTCCGTTTTCCTTGCGGCGTAAAAAATGCTGTGCTCGTGGAAGTAGTGCTTCTTTATGACCGCAAAGCGGTTTTTGGCCAAGAAGTGATCTATAAAGTATTCAGCTAAAAATATGGAATGCTCGAAGTTCACGCAGTTGCTGTAGCCGAGTTCCAAGTACTTCGCCAGATTGGGAACGGAAAAAATATGCAGCCCCCCGTCGTCAAGCAGGCGGTAGATATTCTTCAAGAACGCATCCGGGTCATACATGTGCTCCAGGACGTGCGAATGAACGACGGCGTCCACCTTGCCCGTTTTCTTGAAGGCGGCATCGAAAAACCCTGATACCACCTTGATCCTCGGGTTGTCTGACGGGACAGGGCTGGGCTCAATGTTCGTCCAATAAGCGCTCGTCCGCTTTTTGAGATACTGTTCGGCCATGAAACAATTCGACCCTCCGATTTCCAGAACCATATCGGGAAAAAACTTCGCCAAAAAATCAACGAATTTTTCGTGATGCTCCAGCCAAAGGCCTCCCAGGGCCTCGGAATGATATTTGGAATACAAAACGTCGAGCGGAATAAGCTTGTCCAGCTGGATGATCCCCGAATCCTTA
The DNA here is from genome assembly GCA_001818655.1 of Candidatus Liptonbacteria bacterium RIFCSPLOWO2_01_FULL_56_20. Lineage (GTDB taxonomy): Bacteria > Patescibacteriota > Minisyncoccia > UBA6257 > 2-01-FULL-56-20 > 2-01-FULL-56-20. The sequence continues at coordinate 39,112 of MHLC01000026.1, read as the reverse complement.
CAGATCGAAAAAGACATGTCCGTGAACACGTCGCGCTCCGCGGGCTCGTCCGTGCACGCGATAAAAACAGGATGGTGCGTGTAGGTCAAAACGTGTTCCAGGCGCTTCTTCCCCGTGACCACGCTTCTGTCCCTCGTGATGAGCGTAAGCGGCTTATTGCCGTTTGACATGTAAGGTCTTTATATCGAGCGGTTCAAAAAATTTTTCAATGAGGTGCCAGCAGGCCTCCGCGACCGCGCCCTCGCCGCTTCTCGCTTCCGTCACATAATCCGCTTCTTTCCTCGCAAGATAGAACGCATTGGCCGGAGCAATGCCATACCCCGCGTGGCTGAACACCGGCACGTCAAAAATGCCGTCCCCCATATACGCGCACTGGCCGAGGTCAAACTTCTTTTTGAGCCAGGCCAACCGTTCCCCCTCGGAGACCACATACAGCGTGAGCCCCATATCGTCCTGCACCCTCTTCTTGGTGATGGCAAACCCGCGGTGGTCGGCGGTGATCGCGCAAATATCCAGATAGGGCCGGATAAGCTTTATGCCGTCGGCGTCATGGGCCCCGAACACCTTCGCGAACTTGCCGTCGGCGGTGTACAAAAACTGACCGGTGGTAAACACGCCGTCAACGTCCAAAATAAAATGCTTTATCCCGTTAGAAATAATACCCCGCCGCAGGGGGACGTGAGTTGCCGCACTGGACAATCCCCGCGGGGATTGAAATATCCCACGGGAATTTCTAACGTGATTTATTTGTCTTTTTGGAGCACGCGCCATAAGTTCAGTTTACCGAAATAGTACAGGAACAGGTTGAACGGATGGTGATGGAGGGGCGCCATGTTAAGCCAGATGATGGGAGTGAGCAGTTCCACTTTTTTCAGGTCTAAGCCGCCCTCGCGGATGAATTCCCGAAGCACCTCCTGGCACCGCACCAGGTTGTCTTTCCTTAAAATATCGCACACGATGGAGCTCCCCGCAACCTTTACGTTGAATCCGTTATCCAGCACGACGTCGTGGTTAACGGTCAGGTTGTGATTGAGCTTGGCAAGGTCGTAGTACATATCTCCCGCCCTCAATAGGCCGCCGAAATTCTGCCGCCAATCCATAAGACAATACCCGCTCGCAGTCCTCACAATATTATCAAGCACCAGGTCGCCGTGAAACCGATATTGTTCGGCGGCGGAAAGGTAGTCAAAATCCACCATCGCGAGCATCTCTTGTACGGAGGGCACGTGCTCGCCGTTGATCACGTGGGCCTCGTCGGAGATCTCGTTAAACTCCAAAAACTTCGCGACGCGTTCCTTGGTTTTTTTCTCGTAAAAATCCCTGCAGACCTTCTTGAACCCGGCGTCGTCAATTTCACGTTCTTTCCCCCAGAGATTGGATCTGGCCCAGGCGAGAAACTTCAAGAAATCGTGCGGGGTAGCGACGCGGGAATAGACGGAGCCGGGGACAAACTTATAGCGGTAGAAATTCCTGGTCTCGCCTTCAATTTCGGGGACTAAGCCGTTCAACAGCTTTCCGCGTGCGACGCGTTCCGCGACGTTTTTCTCGTCCGCAAAAAATTTGACGACGAACCTGTCGAAAAGGAATATTGATTCTTCCACTTTGTCCAGATTGTGGAATTTATCCGGCATCCTCTCGCGGGCCTGATGCAGCGCCGTCACGTTCCCCACGTCGTACCAGACCGGAAAATTCACGATGTCAAACGGGATCTTTTGCTGGATCATCTGAACGATGACGCGGCAGTCGTTCAGCGCGCTGTCGTTCGGATTTTCACGGTAGGAACGCTCCAGGATCTCCCAGAATTTTTTGTGGTCGTTCACCCCCACAAGCCCGATGTGGAGATAATCAAAATCCATGGCGCCTTTATCCGAGAAAGTGAGCGTTGATTCGTCAACGGCCTGCCAGGAAGCGTATTGTGAAGCATCGACGTCGCCCTTATATCCCCCGATCCAATTCTTTTCTGGCTTCGGCACCGGATGCAGGATGATCGTATCCGAGGCGTGGAAAATGAACGGGCACTGAAGGCGGTCCTTGGCCGCGAGCATGGAATAGCCCAGGCTGGTTCCTTCCCCCTCATATTTGTCCACCTCAACGAATTCAATGTTCTTTCGCTCGGGATACGCAAGCGCGACAAAATCTTTCACCTGGTCGGCAAAATGTCCCGTGACTATGACAAGCGGCACGTCCGGCGGGTATGCCTCGATAACGTACGCGAGCGCCGGTTTTTTGCCGACGCGCACAAGGGCTTTGTTGGTGAATTTCGTAAGGAGCCCCAACCGCTGACCGATTCCCGCAGTCGTGATGAGCACCTTATAACCCGGATCCATAGATTACACCATTCTACTATGAATCCGCGAAAAATAAAGGGGCGCGGGAGATGCCATCCGAGCTTGACAACGTCAGAATAGAATGATATATCCTTTCCGGCTGTTAGAACAAACTTTTTCACCGAAGGAGGTGGCCCGTGAAAGAATTCGGAGGATTCGATCATCTCAGTGGTGAGGTACAGCGCGAGGGGATGAAGGGGTGGGGTCCGTCTGCCCATCCTGTGGTAGAGCCTGTCCTGTTCCGATACGCAGAATCTGGTGGCGAGCTGGAGATTCTCGTTTGCCGACGCCTGAAAGGGGCGCTCTCGGTCGCGAACCCTCCGGCCTGCACGACCTCGAACCCGGGCGGGCACCACGTCCTCGTAGGCACCGACGACACGCCCGTCGACGCAGTAATCCGGTCAATTCACATGAAGCTGGGCTACTCGGTGGTGCCGGCACGGATGAGCCCTGTCGGAACCTTCGGCCCTGCGATTAATAGGTCCAGCCTAGAGATCGCGGCTGGGAAGGTGCGGCTCGTGATCCACGACGAGCCGGCAGAACCAGACGCGCCTTTCCTTGCGCACGTGATCGCGGTGAATGCCTCCCGCCTCAGAAAGAACGGGGTAGGAAATGGATCCCTGGAAGAGGTCGGCTGGTTTGCCCTGGCCAACCTCGTGGATCGCTTCGGCAGGTCGAAGAACCACATCTACTTCCAATTCCTTTTCCAGTTCTTGCGGCGGCGCTCGCGCAGTCTGAAGGCACCCCCTCTCGAACTGGCCTACCCGGACTGGAGAGCCGGGGTCTACGAGCTGGAACTCAAACAAATCGAGCTATGCCAGGCGCCCTGAAAGGCGCGGCGGCCCGATCTATCGCCCGTCGGCGGCATCACTAACCCTGATACTGCCGACGGTTTTTTATCCACACGCCAAACGAAACGAGCGGCGTGCGTCCCGCGCTCCAGCCGCAGTTTCACTCACGTTCCCGGAGAAGGCCTGCGAAGCCCGCTCTGCGGTATCCTGATACAACTTCAGGTTCGCGGCGTCGTACCAGAGGACAAGGTGGTACCAGGCGCCCGTATGCAGATTCACGTTGTAGCTCGCAAAGTCGTTTGCCACTCCTTCTCTCACCCGTCCGACACGAAGCTGTTTGGTCCCGGCATTGTTGTAGTAATCAAGCTGGTAGGTCACGTGAGAGCCCCCTCCGTTCCGCAGGCTCGCAATCACGTAGAGCTGGCCGCTCGAAGGGAGGGCGGCGAAAAAGAGGATGAGGTATTTTCTCATGTCCGGCGAACCTCTATGACTCAATTGTACCACGCCTACCCCTCAATTGCTTTTCTGAATTCCTTGATTGTAACCTCTAATGATGCGCTGGACTTATAGATCGCGGATGTCCCGCACGTCAAATAATTCGCGCCCGCCTTCACCATATTTGCGGCGCTCTCCGGAGACACGCCGCCGTCGATCGCAAGGAGGATGTCGCGGCCCGATTCATCAATCTTCTTCCTTGCGTCCGCAATCTTTTTCATCGTGCCGGGAATCAGCTTGTGGCCCACGACTCCGGGGTTGATGGCCATGAGCATGACCATATCAACATCTTCCATGATGTAATCGAGGGCGTTGAGCGGAGTGGCGTAGTTCAACACCACTCCGGCTTTCACGCCGCACTCACGAATAGTTTTCAGCGTATAATGAAGATGCTTACAGGCCTCTGCATGCACGGAAATGATAGTCGCCCCCGCCTCCGCAAACTTTGCAGCGTAGCGCGCCGGCTCTTCCGTCATCATATGCACCTCTATCGGCAGATCGGTGACCGAGCGCACCGCTTTTAACAACTCCGGATACAACCCGTAGCGGGGAACAAAAATGCCGTCCATAACGTCAAAGTGGAGGTAATCGATCCCTCCTCTCTCCAGGGCCTGAATTTCCGACCGGAGCGAAAGCGGGTCGCCGCACACAAGAGACGCGGACAACTGGTACGGCCTCATTAAGATTATTCGAGGTTTGAATGCCTCTCCCACATAGTTTCGTGGGTCTCGCCCATTTTCTCCATCAGCCGGAGCACTAATGCGTCGAAGAATATCCCAAGGCACTGCTCATTCAGGGTCGTCATTGGCTGTACAGATCGAAAATCTTTGACTGGTTTTGTTTTTGACGGAGCCTTGAGGAGAACAACCGCATCGGCGATTTTCGCCATTCTTGATTCAAGATTCCCCGTAATCAGAGCGAATTTTGCTCCGTTCTCTTTCGCAATCTGCGCCAGATCGTATATGGTCTGCGTCTCACCCGATCCGGAACCAACAATGAACAAATCACCTTCCTTGAGGCGCGGCGCCGTAGAATCCCCGACAGAGTAAGCGGGGAGTCCTAGATGCCCTAAACGCATACCAAACCCCCGCGCCGCCATCCCTACTCGCCCAGCCCCGCACGCCACAATCTTGTTTGCCTTCAGTATCTCATCGGCCAATACGCCAACCTGACGCTCTTCCAGGTCGGAAAAGACGGAAGATATCTCTCTCAATATTTGCTCGATATTGCCTTTAATGCCTCCCATGGGGTTTTCTAAAGAATATCATCGTGCATATATCATAATGCAAGCCGTTTTTAAAGCGCAAGCTACAAGGGCCGGCCCATCATGCGGAAGATGTCCTCGAACCGCCGCTCGGTCGAGTGGTCGCGGATGGTGCGCGCATAGCCGCGCCGCGCGATCGCTTCGCGCTCTTCGGGATGCGCCAGGTAATATTCAATCTTGCGCACCAGGTCCTCGTTATCTGCGTACACCACAATTTCTTCTCCGAGTTTGTAGTAATCCTTGAGGTCGTCCGCGTCCTGGGTCATCTCAAACGACCCGCACGCAGGCACCTCAAAGTGGCGCGATTTCACCTGAAGGTTTTTCTTCCCGAACCACATACGGACATTATCAAAAAAATTATGGATGTCGAGTTTGACCGGCAAGCCCCTTTCCCTAAAGTGCGCCCGGCGGAAAAAGAGGCGCGCGATCGACCGCCAGCCGATATAGAAAGAGGACGTATTCAAGGCAAGGTTTATTTTGCTCCTGTTCAAAACCTGTATCAATTCTTCCTGGCTTATCGGCCCTTCTGGCCAGCCGATCCCGCGCACGAACACGTCAACGCCCGCCTTCCGGAGGTAGTTAATCAGATTCCCCCGCGGCTTGTTGTAAATCCCCACAAAGCTCACGTCAATGTCTTTTTCCACGCCATCCAGCTTGCGGTAGGTGCCGAGGTCCACCCCGGGCTGGTGATGGATGATTTTCCCGCAGCCGATACTCTGGTATTTCGGTATCGCGCGGGAATCGTAGGTCAATATCCAGGTGAAACACTCGGCAAAGTGCTTGCCCACCCGCGCCCAGCGCCAGGCATCGTCGTCGCCGATGTAGACGAGCGCCGTTTTCGTTTGGTTGCGCACCCTGCAAAAGAGCTCTTTCCCCAGGTCGTATTCGTTAAACCCCGCAAAGCAAACATCCGGCTTGTTCGTCGTAATGTACTCCCAAAATGCGGCCCGCGCGCCCTCGCGGCCCTTGGCAAGAATGGCCTCATCAATGAAAAAAATGTCCGCCGTGTGGCCGTGCCGCTCGGCGACCGCCTTGAGCGGCAGGTATTCCAGATAGTAGCTCAACGCCCGCCGCCCGAGGGCATTCCACGCGCGGTCGTAACCGTACTTGTAATTTACGAGCAATATCCGCATCTCGTTAGTGAATGGTTTGTAACGCCGGCGGAGCGCTTTCTGTTCTTCTCTCTTTGCAGAACATAGACGTAAAACATGATGATTTCCTACGTGGCGTCGCGCGCCGAAAGAATGGGCTTATCTACGGGCCACCTGATGTTAAAACGCGGATCGTCCCATCGAAAACTGAACTGGCTCTTGGGCGCGTAGTGCGTGGACTGTTTATACTGAAACACAACCGTGTCGCTCAGCGCGAGATACGCGCTTCCGTGCCGCGGCGGCACGAGTACCTGCCAGTGATTCACGTCGTCCAGGTCAAAAGATTCCCACTTGCCGAACTCGGGAGACGCCTCGTCGCAATTGACGGCCACGAAAAATATTTTTCCGGACGTGCACGAAACGAGCTTCCACGTTTCATTGTTGCCGTGGATGCCGCGCAAGACGTCTTTCCGTGAAACGGAGATGTCGTCCTCCACGAAATGGATGCCGATTCCCTGATCCTTGTACTTTGATTCGTGGTACGTCTCAAGGAACAGCCCCCTCGCATCTTCAAAAATCTCTCCCTTGCCGCCCCCGGCCGGTTCGGGCTTAATGAGTAAAACTCCAGCGAGCTTCGTTTCTTGGACTATCATCCCGTTAGAGACAGGAAACGCCTTAAACGACTCTTGAGATAGCGTTTGCCCGAACCACTTTTCAGGTATTTCTCTCTCGACCTTGCATCGTCCTCGTTACGACACGCTTCATAGTATACCAAGTCCCATGGTGTACGGTTTTTCGTCCGGGTTGATTTTCCTTCGTTATGCTGTTTAAGGCGTTTCCGTAAGTCATTCGTGCTGCCGGTGTACCAATAGCCGCTTTTCCTGCTGCCTATGACATAGGTGTAATACATAAGCTTGAGGTCTCTAATGGGATCATGGCAAGTGAGGCACGATTTCTTCGCACCAGGCGTGGAGCACCAAGGCGTGTACCTCCTGAATGCGCGCGGTCACCGCGGAGGGCACCACGACCGCGACATCGCATTGTTCTTCTAGGGCGCTGCCGGAGCCGCCCAAAAGACCGATCACGGGGAGACGACGCCGCTTCGCTGCTCCCGCCGCGCGCAACACGTTTTGAGAGTTGCCGCTCGTGGAAATTCCCAGGAAAACGTCTCCTTCCTTGCCCCACGTCTCCACCTGCCTGGCGAACACGTCCTCGTATCCGAAGTCGTTCGCCCAGGCAGTGAGGAACGAGGTGTCCGTCGTGAGCGCCAGCACGGGGTAGCCGTTTCGCTTCTCCCTGCCAAACGTGGCTACGAACTCCGCCGCAAAGTGCTGCGCGTCTGCGGCGCTGCCGCCATTGCCGGCAACGAGAACCTTGTGCTCGTTACGTAACGCTTTTTCAAGTACGCGCCCGGCGCGCTCGCACTGCGCGAGGAACTCCTCGTTTTTGAGGATCTCCGCGTGAAGGCGAGCCGATCCTTCTATTGTCTGACGAAGTGACATGGTAAATTACGCTCGTTCCGTTTGCCGCATATGTTTTACTACCTCGTCCCAGCGCCGCCGCAAGAAATCCTTTTGAACGGGGTGGGTGTCCTCAGGAAGTTCTTTCCACTTTTTTATCTCTCTTCCCTGCTCGCTGCCGCGAACCGTCCCGCCCGTATGCCTGGCAAAAAATACCAAGCTCACGCTGTGAACAAACTCTCCGTCCTCCAGAACTTCTATGTGCCCCACAGGGCCGTCCAGGGCTATGGTGATCCCGGCTTCGGCGCCGGCAATGCGCGCCGCCGCTTCGGCGACGCTCTCTTTATAATAGACCCTGCCTCCCGGAAGGTGCCAAAGCCCCTGAAACGGAGGGATGTCCCGCTTACTGAGGATCAAGCCGTCTGCATCCGCCACCGCAAGGTCGAGACACAAACGAGGAGCCCGACTGTACACAAAACGGTATTCGTCGTCCGTCAAATATGGCGGGGCGGCCATGCTATATAAGGCGCAATTGCTTGAAAATTTCCTTCAGGCGCACCTGGTACGTATGCTCCCGGATCGACCGCTTGCAGCCGGCTTTCGCGATGCTCTTTCGCTCCTCTTCGTGTTCGAGGTAGTAACGGATCTTCTCTATCAGGTCGGGAATGTCTTGGTAGAGTACGACCTCCTTCCCCGGCACGAGGTAATCTTTCATGTCGTCGGCGTCGCCCGAGATGCAAAAGCCGCCGCAGCCCGTGATCTCAAACGGCCGCGCCTTGATCTGCGGAATGCGCTTGCGGAGAAATGACTGGAGGTTGGCATAGAAATGCCAAAAATCAGGCACGATCCAGTTGCGCCGCCGCCGGAAAAATATCTGCGCGAGGGGCTTGAGCGCGAAAGCCGACATCGGCGGATTCAGATTCAGGCTGATCTTACTGCGGGATATGATCCCCAACATTTCCTCGAAACTCGCCCTGCCTTCCTGCCAGCCGAAGCCGCGTACGAAAACCGCGATGCCGGCCGCGCGAAGCTCGCTCACGATCCTCTCGCGATGAGGCGTCCTCATGCCGATGAAAGACACGGCGATGTCCTGCCCGGGGACGACAACGGGACGATACACGCCCGGGTTAAACCCCCACTGCGAACGGATAACGTTCGTAATGCCGTACCTCGCGTAACGCTCCGGCGCCCTGGACCAGGTGGTAATGACTTTCGTGAAGTGCGGCGCGTAAAAACGCGAGTAATTGTCCAGCCGCCAGTGGTCGTCGGAGAACCACGCGATGCTCACGGCAAGCTTCTTCACCTCGTCAAGCGTCTCGTAGGTAAGCTCGTCGGTGTACATAAAGGCGAAGAATAGATCCGGCTTTTCGCGCCGTACGGTCTCCACGATCTCGCGATTGTAGCCCTTCTTCCCGACCGCGAGCACCCGGTCGAAAGGAATATAGAACACTTCGTTCCTCGGGTCGGCCTTGAGAAGCAGGTAAAAATTGTTATGCTCGTTCGTTTTGCCGAGCTCCGGCCGGTAGCGCTCGTTTTCTAAGCCAGTGAAGACGATTTTCATTTTGCTCGGGGGTTTTTCACTTGTTCTTTCACCCAACGATACGTTCTTTCCATGCCGTAGCGGAGCGGCTTGGAAGCAGCCCAGTTCAGGTGACGCTTGGAGAGTTCGTTGTCAGAATTCCGGCCACGAACGCCGAGCGGGCCTTCTACGTGTTTTATATGCACGCGCTTGCCGGCGATGTCGGCGACCAACGCAACCAGCTGGTTGATGCTCACCATCTCCTCGGAGCCGATATTCACCGGACCGCGGAAGTTCGGGTGGTTCATCAAACGCGAAACGCCTTCGAGGCACTCGTCAATGTAGAGGAACGAGCGGGTTTGGGCACCGTCTCCCCAGATCTCCACGGTCCCGCCGTTCTTCACCTCCGCGACTTTGCGGCACACAGCCGCCGGCGCCTTTTCCCGCCCACCCGTCCACGGTCCCTCCGGACCGAAAATGTTATGGAAGCGGGCGATCTTCACATCCAGGCCGTGGTTGCGATTGAACGCGAGGTACATTCGTTCGCTGAAGAGTTTTTCCCAGCCGTACTCGCTGTCCGGGTTCGCAGGGTATGCCGTGTGCTCGGCGCAATTCGGGCTCTCCGGATCCTCCTGATTATGTTTCGGGTAGATGCACGCGGACGAAGAATAGAATATCCTGCCGACCCTCCTCTCCCGGGCAAGCGTGAGCAGGTTCAGATTAATGAGCGCGGAGTTATGCATAATGTGGGCATCATTGTCTCCGGTAAAAATATATCCGGCGCCGCCCATGTCGGCCGCGAGCTGGTAGACCTCGTCAAACGGCCGGTCAAGAATGCGTTCCCACACCGTCGGCTCGCGCAAGTCGCCGATCACAAAATCATCCGCCGGCGTCCCGCTGAAATCCGGATATTTCAGGTCCACTCCCCGCACCCAGTGCCCTTCGCTCTTTAAGCGGCGAACCAAATGGCTCCCGATAAACCCGCCGGCGCCGCACACTAAAGCAACTTTAGAATTGGGCATAGTCAGAAATAATCGCTCACATTAAACACCGCCGCCGAGAAAACCTCAAGGCCGTTTATCTCCTTTAAGCTCCTCGAGGACTCCTTTTGTCCTTTCATCCGATGGCCACAGAGAAACGATCTTCTCGCCCATCTCTATCGCCCGATCGAGATCCCCTTCCATGCGATAGACGTCCAGCAGCCCGTACAGGGGTTGCGGGCGGTTAGGGCCAAGGGAAAAGCCCTGAAGATAGTATCGTTTTGCCGCGGCAAGATACTGCGGGTTATTCGTTTTTATGAACGCGAATTCGCTCGCCGTACCGAGCACGAAAAGATTCTGCTCGTAGCTCATGCCGCGGCCGCGCGCGAGGATCGGCGCGTAGTAGCGCTCCATATACTGCATGACCGCAGCGACAAGCTCTGGATTCTGCGCGTTGCCGCGGATGATGTTGACGAGGTAATTCCCCATGTTCCGTACGAGCTCTTCTTGCCCGATCGGCGACGGCGCATCAAGCGGCACCGACATGGCCTCGGCGAATTCGGGAAATGAACGTGCCTGACCAACTGTCCGGAGCGCGTGGATGAAAAGCTGGGACTTACGGAGCGGCAGGAAACTCCCGTAGTATGCGATTGCGAGAATCGCGATCGTCGCGGCGACGGCAATGCTTTTCCTTGTGTGGTGCGTCATGTCGTGTGCTCGTGAAAGATAAAACTCGAGAGTGCGAAAAAGAAGAACAGGTTGAGATAGATAGGCAATACGTCGAACAGGGCAGCGCCCTGAACAAGATATCCGATCGGCATGGCGAAAAATAATGCTCGTATTCCTATTGAATCCCGCAATGTCGCGTGTGTTTTTTGTCTCGATTTCTCCTCGCGGAGATTCGCATAAGCTTTTTTGAAAAACTGCCGATAAAAGACAAAGAATATAGCGAGATAGCTTGCGAGGCCGAGGATCCCTGTTTCCGTGAGATAGCCGAAAAATACGCTGTGCGCCCGATCAAACCACGTTTCAGTGTTCTTGCCGGGCACGAAGTGGCGCGCGTCAAAATACTTGTCAAATACGGTGCTGAAATTCTCCGGCCCCCATCCCAAGATCGGCCTCTCGCGAAACCCCTTAAGCGCAGACCCCCACGTCCAGAATCGCGTCTGCGCGGTGTCGCCGGAAAAAGAGATGTCAAACATCCGACTGCCGGGCAGACGCTGCACGAACGAGTTGTCCTTGAGGGCGAACAGCGCACCACCGACAAGAAAAATAGCTATCAATCCCCACAGCGCAAGCATTCTTATGCGGGACCGCGCTGCCGCGATGAGATACCCGAATGCTGCGACGATCGCCGCCGCAAGCCCCAAGAACGCGCCCCTGGTCTGACTCAAGAAGAAGAAAAAGATGAATGCGAGCACCAGTGCCCCGTAGAGCGCGTCCCGAATCCAGCCCTTCGCTGTCGCACGCCGCTCAAGCCACAGATAGAACGTGAAAAAAATGGAGAATATCAGATACGGAGCGACGTACGCCGGGTTCCCCAGAGATCCTTGGAATCTGGCTATGGTTAAAAGCTCCCATACGGCGGTGGGCGGATTCGCCTGTTGGTAGGGGGTTACGAACAAGAAAATGCCCTGCCCTCCGGGCAGGAGCTGCGCAGTCACGCCGTAGAGGATCATAAGCGAGGCGGCGGCAAGCGAAACGCGCAGCGCCCGCCGCCAGTCCGACCATTCGGTAAACACCGTGAGAAGCAACAAGAAGAACAAATAATAGTGCAGCATCTGAAATCCGCCCTCGCCGCGCTCGTAGTTCGACCAGAACGCCGCACTGGAGTCATAGGCGAACGCCGTCGCGAGCAGGTAGACGAGCACGAAGATCGAGACGGCGATCACAAGGGGCTGCTTCCACAGGCGCATTACGCGGCGCTCCACTTCGCCGCGCGGCGCCTCGAATCCCCACCACAGCAAAAGAAACGCGAGCGCCAGCTCGACAAAAAAGCGGAAGAAAAAGTATTTGCCGCCGATGAAAGGGAAAAACGTCGACGCCATGACGACGACGACCGCGAAGAACGACGTGTAAAGAGAAGTTTTTGAAAGTTTTAGAAGCATATGGTGTGGGCTTCGAGCCGCCGTCTTCAGCGGGCGTATTCCACCGCCCTCATTTCCCGGATGACGTTCACCTTGATCTCGCCCGGGTATTTTAACTCGGATTGGATCCGGTTCGCAATCTCGCGCGCGAGCTCCAGGGCGCGGAAGTCGTCCACCTTCTCCGGGACCACGAACACGCGAAGCTCGCGGCCCGCAGAGATCGCATAGGCCTGTTTCACGCCCGGGAACTCCATCGCGATCTTCTCGAGGTCTCCCAGCCGCTTGATGTAGTGCTCGAGCGTATCCCGCCTGGCGCCGGGACGCGCCGCAGACAATACGTCTGCCGCAGACACCACGTATGCCTCGGGAATCGCGTAGGGATAATCTTCGTGATGCGACTGCATCGCCAAAATAACCGCCTCGTCAATGCCGTACTTTTTAAGGATCTTCCTTCCGAGCTCTACGTGGGTGCCTTCCACCTCGTGGTCGATCGCTTTCCCGATGTCGTGGAGCAAGGCGCCCTTTTTCGCGACCTCGACCCGGAGGCCCAATTCCGCCGCCATCATCGCGGCAAGGTATGCCATCTCGATCGAATGCGTAAGCACGTTCTGGCCGTAGCTCGTCCGGAAATGCAACCTTCCCAGGAGCTGGAGGATCTCCTTGGGCAGATCGTACACTCCCACCTCCATCGCGGCGGCCTCGCCGACTTCAAGCACGCGCTTGGCGAGTTCGGCTTTCGCCTCGTCCACTTTTTCTTCGATCTTCGCGGGCTGGATCCTGCCGTCCTTGATGAGCTTCACGAGCGCGAGCCGCGCCACTTCCCGGCGATACGGGTCGAACGACGAGATCACGATGCTGTCGGGCGTCTCGTCTATCACGAGCTCCACGCCGGTTGCGCGCTCAAGCGCACGGATGTTCCTGCCCTCGCGGCCGATGATCTTCCCCTTGAGCTCTTCATCGCTTAGCGGGAACGCGGTCGTCGTAAGTTCCGAAACGTGCGAGCGCGCGTAACGCTGGAGCGACCCGGTGATGATCTCCAGGGATTTTTTCTCTACCTCGTCGCGGCGCTCCTGGTCGAACTTCTGCAGGGACTGCGCGAGCTCCTGCTCGTTCTTCTCGCGGACAACACGGAAGAGCTCTTCGCGCGCCTGCGTCTTGGTGAGCCCGCTCAGGGTCTCAAGTTTTTGCGCGGTTTGCGCCTTGAGTTCATCCACTTTTACCTCTTCGCGCGCGAGACGCGCCTGCTTTTCTTTGATGCCTGCCTCTTCGTCGCTTATGCCCGCAAGCTTCTTATCTAAAAGCTCTTCCCTGTGAAGAAGGCGGGTCTCAATCGCATGTAGCTGGCTTTTCCGCTCGCGCTCTTCATTGTTGAGGTTCTCCAAAACCGACGCAGCCTTCCCCTGCGCCTCAAGCACTATTTCTTTTGCTTTTGTCTCGGCGGCGTCGAGCTTATGCCGGCTCTTCTGCTCGATCGAATCGCCCGTCCTTTGCGCAAGCGTCCGCCTGCCAAAGTAGCCCAACGCGACAAGCACAATTCCGCCGATTACAATCGCGGGGAACGAGATCCACATTGAGGTCCTTTCCTAAATTCTTCATTGGATGTGATGATCCCAGAGTTCTTTAGGAAGTAAAATGGTTTGATGACTCTTTAATGCATCCATGGTACCGCGAACCGCGCGCGCCGTCAACTCCCCCGGTACCGCGCATTGGGGAAATACGGGGAATCGCGTAGAATAAACGCATGGTGCGAACCGTCGTGCTCGTTATTCTTGACGGCTGGGGGATTGGGCTTGAGAACGAATCCAATCCTATCCACGTGGTGCAGCCGCAGAATTTCCGCGCGCTCGCCGAGCAATACCCCACCGCCAGCCTTCAGGCGTCTGGCATAAGCGTGGGGCTCCCGTGGGGCGAAACCGGCAACAGCGAGGTCGGCCACCTTACGCTCGGCGCCGGGAAAACCGTGTATCAATACTATCCCAAGATCATGATGGCGATCCGCGATGGAATGTTTTTCGAGAATCCTGCTTTGAAAAGCGCGCTTCAGCATGCAAAACAACACAACTCCTCGGTGAATTTGGTCGGCCTCCTGAGCAAAGCGAACACCCACGCATCGCTTGACCAGCTCCACGCACTCATCAGCATGGCGGAACAAGAAGGCGTACCCATAAAGCTCCATCTGTTCGCGGACGGCAAAGACAGCCCGCCGCGCACCCTGGAAGAATTTCTCGCGACCCTCCCGCAGGAAAAGATCTGCACGCTCATCGGCCGCTACTACGCGATGGATCGGAACCAGCATTGGCAGCTCACCGAACGCGCCTATGAGTGCCTCACGGGTTCAGGCGGCGAACGCGTGCAAGACCCTTCGCAGGCCGTCCGCGACATCTACGCTCAGGGGCTCTCCGAAGAATTCCTGCCCCCGCTCCGCATGAAGAACGGCGCGCCCATCGAAGAGAACGACGCGGTCATTTTCTTCAATTTCCGCGAAGACAGCATCCGCCAATTGAGCGAGGCGTTCCTGCTCCCGACATTCTCCGCGTTTCCAACGAAGAAGTTCCAGAACGTTTTCTTCGCGACCTTCACCCGCTACGAAGACAGTTTTACGGCGCCGGCCGCATTTCTCCCCGACACCGTTCAGCAATCGCTGGGATACGCCGTGAGCCAGGCCGGAAAAGTCCAGCTCCGGATTGCCGAGACCTACAAGTACGCGCACATCACCTACTTCATGAACGGCTACCGCGAACCGCCGTATGAGAACGAATACCGCGTGCTCATTCCTTCGCTGAACCTCATGCATCCAGATGAACAGCCCGAACTTCGCGCGTCCGCCATCACCGACCGGCTCATCGAGGCCGTGCAAAACCGGGCGTTCGATCTCATCGTGGCGAATTACGCGAATGCGGACACGATCGGCCACAGCGGCAACTACCAGGCGGCGATCGAGGCCGTAAAAGTGCTGGACCGCGAGATCGGCCGCGTGGTCAAAGCCGTGGGCGACATGGGCGGACTCCTCGTCATCACCTCCGACCACGGCAACCTCGAAGAGATGGTGAACCCGATGACCGGGGCGGCTGAAACACAGCACGACCCGAACCCGGTCCCGCTCTATCTCGTGGGCAAAGAATTTATGGGTAAAAAATTCGCCGGCGTTCGCGATCTTACAAGAGAGACCACCGGGATCCTTTCCGACGTCGCGCCGACCGTCCTTGAGCTCATGGACATTCCCATACCCGGAGAAATGACGGGTAAAAGCCTGCTCCGGAACCTGGTGGGGTAAAAACGCGCGAAACAGTATATACTTTATAGATATGCGGTGGCTCGCAAGGATCGTCGTGGTCGTCGTCGCGAACGCATTGGGCCTCTTGGCCGCAAACCAATGGGTTCCGAACGTACGCCTCGAAGGGAGCTGGAGCGACATCGCGACGATCGCGCTTCTCCTCGCCATCCTGAATTTCGCGGTCAAGCCCGTACTCAAGCTCGTGTTCGGGCCCGTCATCGTCATCACGCTGGGGTTTGGGCTCATTCTGGTGAACGCCTCCGTGCTGTACCTGCTTGACGTTTTATCCAAAAACCTTAGTATCGAGAGCGTAAGTTCGCTGATTTTCGCGTCGCTGATCATAAGTTTCATTAATTTCGTCTTTCATCTTGCTACGAAAACATGATCATCCCCATTACGCAGGTCGTCGTTTCCGTTCTCCTTATCGTCCTCATCCTGCTCCAGGAACGCTCGGCGGGGCTCTCGGGCATCTTCGGCGGCGAGAGCGGCGGATTCTACCAGACCCGCCGTGGAATGGAAAAGCTCATCTTCTGGGGCACGATCGTGCTTGCGGTTGTATTCATGGGACTCGCGGTGATGCAGCTGATCCTCTAGCGGGCTTCGGCTCTGCGTGCTTCATACGTCAGGCGCCTTTACGGTCGCATCCGACCCTTTGAGCATATATGACGCGTTTTAAAAACATTTTCTTCGCGCTCACCAGATCCGAACGGATCTCTTTCGTCGCAGCAGGGCTCCTCGTCGCAGGGAGCGCTGCGGCGCTCGTCGTGTTCCGCATCCACGCATCTACCCGCATCCTCCCTGCGCCGGGCGGAGAATACCGGGAGGGAGCGGTCGGGCAGCCCGCGTACGTGAATCCGGTCCTCGCGGCGAGCGAAGTGGACAAGGCCCTCGTGCGTCTTACCTTCTCGAGCCTCACGGATCTTGCAGATAAGATCGAGAGCGGTCGGAATGGGCGCACGTGGAATGTGCGACTCAAAGAGAACCTCGTCTGGTCGAATAACGTCAAACTCACGAGCGATGACGTAATCTTCACGGTGCAAACCATACAAAACCCTGAAAGCCAGTCCCCATTCTTCTCAAACTGGCAGGGGGTCGTGGTAAACCGCGTGAGCGAACTCGAAATGCAATTCAACCTTGCGACGCCGTACGCATTCTTCAATGAGAACCTGGAGGATCTTTACGTTCTCCCCAAGCATCTGTTCGCGGAAACGCCTCCGGCGAACTGGCGCCTGTCAGAATACAACCTGAAGCCCATCGGGAGCGGACCGTACCAGTTCGATGCCTACGAGAAGAAGCCGAATGGATTCATCACGAGCTATCGCGTGGTGCGAAATCCGCGCTACTTCCGCGCGGCCGCACTTATCGACGACATCGTCTTCCGCTTCTTCCCGAGCACCGACGAGCTCCTCCGGGCGTTCAACGCCGCATCAGTAGACGGCCTTGCGACATTCGACCCCGCGATAGTCGAGAAGATCAACCGCCCGTACAGGCTCATCCCATTTGACCTGCCGAGTTATTACGCCGTATTCCTTAACCAAAGTCAGCACCTTGCCTTGAAAGAACCGGGTGTCCGCCAGGCGCTCGACGCGGCGATCCCCAAGGGCGCGATCGTTCGCGAGGTGTTCGGCGGAAACGCGCTCGTTGCCGAGGGGCCGCTTTCTCCGTTCTTTTTCCCTCCTAACCCGCAGGATGCGCCTTTTTCTGCGCCGTCGTCATCCTTGTCTGCGCCGCCATCTGCCGCCGAACTTCTCGAGAACGCGGGGTGGACGCTCACGGCCTCGGGCACAAGGGAAAAAATCGTAAAAAATGCTACTATACCATTGGAGTTCGACCTTACCGTGCCGCGCATCTCGTTCCTTGAAGCAACCGCGCGGATGCTCCAGGAGGCGTGGCAGAACATCGGCGTACGCGTAACGGTCGTCACGCTCCCGCCGGAGGAGATTGCAAACCGCGTCATTAAAAACCGCGAGTACCAGGCGCTTCTTTTCGGAAACGTCGTGGGGCCGGGACCAGACCTCTACTCATTCTGGCACTCGAGCGAGCGGTTCTATCCGGGCTTGAACCTCGCGCTCTATCATAATCAAGACGTTGACGATCTTATTGAGACGACCCGCACCGAGCTCGACTTGGAGAGCAGGGCGCAGGGCCTCCGCGAACTCCAAACGACCATAGTGAACGACTACCCCGCGCTCTTCTTGTATTCCCCCGAATACCTCCACGTGGTAAGCAAAGAACTTAAGGGCGTAACGCCCGGACCCATCGAGGAGCCATCAGACCGGTTCAGGGACGCAGCGACATGGCATCTTCGCACGGCCCGTATGTTCAAATAATCTTTGAAGCATGGACGTATTTCAGAAAAATATTCTTGAGTTCAACCGCCAGCTGGGAGCGTCCGGCCTCACGTGTTCGCGTCTCAAGCTCCTTAGCTCTGCTCGGCCGGACGGCATCATTGTAAGCGGGATGGGCGGCTCGGGGCTCGCAGGAGAGATCGCAAAGACCGTATCGCAGGAAATCGGCCTCCGGATTCCCGTGGTGTCGCTCAAAGATTACTGGAGAGGCGACATTGCCGCCGCCTATCACCTGAAACGACCCCTCTATGCCTTTGTGTCGTTCTCCGGGAACACCGAGGAAACGCTCTCGGGATTCCGCGCGCTCCTCCGGAGGCGCCCGCGACCGGCCATGGCCGCGCTTGCGACCGGCGGCGAACTCAAGCGTCTCGCCGAGCGCCACCACACGCCCCTCGTAACCTTTGCCGCCGCCGGCTTGACGCCGCGCCAAGCAACGGGTAGAATGTTTTATGGACTGGCTCAAATTCTCCGCGCTGCAGACGTAATTCCCCGATCAATTCCTGAATTTACCTCGCTCAAACCGAGAGCTTTTCAAACAGCAGGGAAGCATGTAGCAACGAAGATCCGCCGCCCCCTTGTCCTCGTCTATACCGACGAGACGAACAAACAACTGGGCTATCTGTGGAAAATAGCACTGAATGAAACTGCGAAAGCGCTTGCGTTCACGAACGCCCTGCCCGAGATGACGCATAACGAAATCGTGAGCTTAAAGCGCGCGGGGGTAAAAAGCGCGGCGATCTTTTTGACCGACCACCGCACTTCGCCACGCCTCCAAAAACGATCCCGCATCACTGAACAGCTCCTCAAGAAATGGGGGGCGCAGGTCATCTCGCTCCCTCTTCAGGGCCGCACGCGCCTTGAGAAAACCTGGCGAACCATTCTTTTGGCTGACTGGGCGACCTACTTCCTAGCGAAATTGAATCATAGGGATCCGGGAGAAACAGCGGTAGTTGACGAACTCAAACGGCTGATGAAGCACGCATAAGCTAGGTCGTGTCGGACCAGGGAGTTGACAGACACATCCCGCACGCGCGTTATGATACACACAAGGGCAGGTGGTGAAACTGGCAAACACGCCCCCACCTTTTACAACTATAAATGAGCTATATTGCCCTCCTGGCGGAACTGGCAGACGCGCAAGCTTCAGGAGCTTGTGGGAGTAATCCCGTAGAGGTTCAAATCCTCTGGAGGGCACCAAGGGTTTCCGCCAAAGGCGGATCCGCCTCCGGCGGACAAGTCCCTCCCTGCCCACAAAAGTGCTTCGTGGCGGTCGCACGATCACCAGGGGTTCGTATCCTCCCTTTGGCACGAAAATCAAACCAGCAATGATGAGAAAACCATTAGGGCGCACGCGGTCAGCCGCTCCTCACCTGTTCCGCCGGAGCGAAGGCGATGCGAGGAAGCGCGAACGGCCCGAACAAGCAGCGCATAAAAAAACAGAGCGCGGCGACCTCGCCGTCCGCTTTGTGCCATTAGGCGGCCTCGAAGAGGTCGGCCGGAATTGCATGTTCTTTGAGTATAAGAACGAGGTCGTGCTGATTGACGCGGGGCTCCAATTCCCCGAAGAAGAAACGCCCGGCATCGACTACATCATCCCGAACATCTCGTACCTCGAGCCGCGCAAATCCAACATCCAAGCCATCATCCTTACCCATGCGCACTACGACCACATCGGCGCCCTCCCGCACATCGTCGAGCGCCTCGGCAACCCTCCGATCTACGCCACTTCGCTCACGAAAGCCATCATCGAGAAACGACAGGAAGATTTTCCGAACAGCCCCAAGCTGCACGTACAGGTCGTAAAGAGCGGCGAGCGCGTGAAGCTCTCGAACTATTTCGAGGCGCATTTCTTCGGCGTACCCCATACCATTCCAGAAACTACCGGCGTGGTGCTGGGGACGCCCGTGGGAAACATCGTGCACTTCGCGGATTTCAGGATCGACTACGACGAAGCGGGCAATCCGCACGGCCTTGAAGAGTTCGAACGCATCGGGAAAATGGGCGTCCATACCTTCATGATCGACAGCACGAACGCCGAAGAAGAGGGACATTCTCTCTCGGAGCGGACCGTGGAAAAGAACCTCGAAGAGATCTTCCGGAAAGCGGAGGGCCGCATCATCGTCGCCACGTTCGCCTCGCTGCTCACGCGCATCGCCGAGATCATCAAGATCGCGGAAAAACTCGGGCGCAAAGTGGCGCTCTCCGGCTATTCCATGAGGGCGAACGTGCAGATCGCCCAGAACCTCGGCTTCATCAAGGCGAAACAGGGCACCATCGTCACGCTCGAAGAGATCCATAAGTACCACGACAACAAGCTCCTTATCCTCTCGACCGGCGCCCAGGGCGAAGCGAACGCGAGCCTGATGAAGATCATCACCGGCGAGCACCGGCAGATAAAGATCAAGCCGGGCGATACCGTTGCGCTCTCATCCTCGGTCATCCCCGGAAACGAGCGGAGTGTCCAGGTCATCAAGGACAATCTGAGCCGCCAAGGCGCGATCGTGTTCCATTCCGACCTCATCGATATCCATTCAAGCGGCCACGCGCCCAAGGACGACCTCAAGCTCGTGATGAAGCTCATCAACCCGAAATTCCTCGTGCCGGTGCACGGGTATTACTTCATGCGCGCGGCGAACGCCCAATCGGCGCACGAGGTCGGCATCCGCAAAGAGAACGTGTTCCTTATGGACAACGGTCAAGTCGCCGAGCTGGGAAAAGACAGCTTCCGCGTGACCGACGAGGCCATACCGGCGTTCTATGTAATGGTAGACGGCTTGGGCGTGGGCGACGTGGAAGAAGTCGTGCTCCGCGACCGGAGGAACTTGGCGCAAGAGGGCATGATCGTCGTGATCGCGACCATTGACCGCAACCACGGCCGGCTGCTCAAAAATCCCGACATCATCTCCCGCGGGTTCATCTACATCAAAGAAAATCAGGAGATCATCGAAGAGATCCGGAAGCGCATCCGCGGGCTCATCGCGCGCCTCCCGCGCTACCAGCCCACGGAATCGGATTACGTGAAAACGCTCATCCGCGACCAGATCGGCCAATTCTTGTACAATAAGACCAAGCGGAGACCAATGATCTTGCCGGTTGTCATAGAGATCTAAAAAATAAGTATCGTATGGAAAGCGACGGCAAAAGAACTAATAATAGATTGATTGAACAACGTGCAATAGAATTTGTGGCATCTTTTGAAAAACAGCATCGTCGAGGACCCGCAAGAAACGTTGCCTCACAGCACCTTGGATACGACGTAGAATCGCGAGGGCGTAAAATAGAAGTAAAAGGATTCAGAGCAAACTACCCTGGATTCGCGAACTTCAACGAGTACAATTTTAAAGCTCTGCAACGCGAAGACAATTTTTTTCTTTACATTGTATGTAATGTCAACGAAAAACCCAGGCTCGCCATCTTTGACAAAAATCAGACATTAAAGAATCTAAAATTCTCTCCGCAGTGGTGTATCTCGGTTAGACAAAATGATTTTCGATTCTAAGTCGTCATTTTGACATCATGCTTATGCCTAAGCCAGTCCTTATTTCCGGAGTCCAACCCACAGGCCGGCTTCATGTCGGCAACTACCTGGGCGCCCTGAAGAACTTCGTGGAGCTCCAGAACTCCGGCAAATATTCCTGTTATTTTTTCATCGCGGACCTGCATTCGCTGACCGAAGATTTCGACCCGAAAGAAAAACCTGAACAGACTTTGAATCTCCTTGCGGATTTTCTGGCCGCAGGTCTTGACCCCAAAAAATCCGTGCTTTTTCTCCAGTCACGGATTCCTGCACACTCAGAACTCGCATGGATTTTGAATACGATTACGCCAATAGGAGAACTTCGACGGATGACACAATATAAAGAAAAACTGCTGGCTCGTGTCCCAGCCATCGTCGAAAAAGGGATCCTCCAGGATGGGGTTGATATGCGCGAGTTTGAAAACGCCGGCCTCTTTGACTACCCCGTTCTTATGGCCGCAGACATTCTGCTCTACGACGCGAAATTCGTGCCAGTGGGAGAAGACCAGCTCCAGCACCTGGAACTCACCCGCACGCTTGCGCGCAAGTTCAACGCAAAATTCGGTAAAACATTTGTTGAACCGCAGCCGCTTTTGACCAAAACTCCCCGCGTGATGAGCTTGAGCAATCCGGAAAAGAAAATGTCCAAGTCAGAGCCGACAGGATGTCTTTTTATCGACGAAGAGGATGCTGAATTTCAACCAAAAATTATGAGCGCAGTGACCGATTCCGGTTCAGATGTGAAATATGACCCCGATAAAAAGCCCGGAGTAAGTAATCTCCTTACGATTTATGCGGCTCTCAAGGACATTGATATTCCGGAGGTTGAGGGACGCTTTAAAGGAAAGAGTTATGTCGAATTTAAATCAGATGTATGTCAGGCGATCCATAATGAGTTTGTCGGTATTCGTATGAAGAAAAAAGAACTCGTATCTAAGCGTGAATTCTTAAGGCAAGTACTCCTTGAGGGCTCTAAAAAAGCCGCCGAGATAGCGAATAAAAAAATCGAGGAAGTAAAAAAACGACTCGGGCTTACTGCCTAACTCTTTCTTACCCCGAGCCACGCCTCTCCTTCGTCGGTTTTTGTCTGCGCCTCTGCGATGAACTTATCCGACTTCTTATATTGAACCTCTCTCGCGTTCACTTCGCGTTTGAGCGCACCCTCTTGTTTTACTGCCGCGGCTCTCATTTCCTTAGGCAATTCCGCAAGGAGCACGATCTTGTCCCTGGGCCTTAGCCCAGCTTTCTGACGCAGGTCCTGGACCATACGGACGAGCTCGCGGAGCAACCCTTCTTCACGCAGCTCCGGCGTGATGTTCGTGTCAAGTTCAACCTCCACTTTGAGTTTTTTATCAAACACGACCTCTTTCACGTTCACTTCTTCTTTTAAAATCCCGAGCAGTTCCTTATCCAGCTTCACTCCCGTCTTTTGAGTTTTGATCTTGAGCACGGACAGCGGCTGACGCACTTTAATACCGGCCTCTGCGCGTTTTGCGAGCGCAACGCTTGCAAGCCGCCGCACCTCAACCATTTTACTGAACAATCTCTTGTTAATCAGTCGCTTGTCCGCCCGCGGCCAAGAAACGAGATGCACCGACACAGGATGCTTGCTTCCTGTGGTATGCCCCACAATATTCCCATAGAGCACCTCGGCAAGATATGGCATGAATGGAGCAATCACTCGACTTGCGGTGAAAAGAGCATCACGGAGCGTGATAAAAAACGCCGCGTCGGTTCGCTTTCGGCTGCGCCGCAGATACCATCGCGAAAGATCGTCAATATACTCCGCGATCGCTCTCGTGGCGCGCACGGTATCATAAGACTCCATGTGGCTCGTTACCGCCCGAACTAATTCTTCTCTGCGGCCGTCAATCCACTTATCCAAGACTGTTTTCTTCACGCGGCCGGCGCGGCTCCGCTCCGCCGCCCCCGCATAGATGGCAAAATAGTTGTACACGTTCCACAGAGTGACGATAACTCTACGGTACGCCGTTTCGAGATCCCGTACGTTGAAGTTCAAATTGTCGGCCTGCATCACGACTGAACTCATCAGATAGAAACGGAGTGCATCCACGCCGTACTTTCCGATGACGTTCCACGGGTCAGGGTAATTTTCTTTTGACTTCGACATCTTCGAGCCGTCCTCCGCAAGAATGGTACCAGTCGTGACCACGTGCTCGAAAGGCGCCCTTTTGAAGAGGGCGAGGCCAACCACATGCATCACATAGAACCACGCCCGGGTCTGCGCGATGTACTCGGCCACGAATTGTGCGGGGAATCTATTCTCGAACGTCTTTTTATTCTCGAAAGGGTAGTGGTACTCCGCGAAGGGCATCGAACCGGCTTCGGTCCACGAATCAAAAATCTCTGCGATTCGCTTTGCTTTCCCGCCGCATTTCCTGCATCGCAGAGTAATCTCATCGATATAAGGCCGGTGGAGATCCACCTCGCCGGTTTCGCTGCGTGGCACGGCCCTGAAACGCAACTCACGCACCTCCCCGGTTTCAATAAAATCCGCCCCCCGCCCTTTCTTTTCCGTGATCGCCCGCTCTTCGCTCCATCCCTCGCCTGTATGAAAGAGCATCCAGATCGGATACTCATGGCTCACGAGCAATATGTTCTTGCCGCGATGCCTCTCCTCAAGCCCCCCAAGAAGCCCCCATGCCCGCGCACGAAGATCTCTTAGGGATTCGCCTCCCTTAGGGCGCTCTTCGAACTTTGATTCATAGGTCGGATATTGTTTGTGGTACTGCGCGTCATGGCACCCCGAAAGTCCCTTCCCCAAACGAATTTCCTCCAGCCGCTTGTCAAAACTGATTTTTTTGACGCCGAGCGCCTTCGCCGCAACCGCCTCGCTCTCCTTAGCACGGAGGATGTCTGAGGAAACGATAAGGTCAATCTTTTCTCCGTGACGGGCAAGTTCCTTCTTAAACTTAGCGATGCCCGTCTCTACCTCCATAATTCCCGTAGGGGTAAGGTGGAATTGCCTCTGACCGGAATCAATGGTGCGCGCGAGGTTGGACTCCGCAAATCCGTGCCGGAGGACCCAGTAATGGTTTTTTGCCCCACCGGTGCGTTCCGAAAGCTCGTCCAAGCTCCCGATGACCTCTGTCCGACCGCACCGCTCACACTTCCACGCCGGAATCGGATTCCCCCAATACCGGTTGCGGGAAATATTCCAATCTGGCGCCTCTCTCACGCTGTTCTCATAACGGCCATGCTTTAAGTGCGCGGGGTACCAGTGCATCTCTCTCGCGTTCGAGGCAATGAGCTGCTTTTTCATTTTCTGAATATTCACAAACCAGGCGGGAATGGCGTTGTAGAAGAGCGGCGTACCGCACCGCCAGCAGTGCGGATAGGAATGCGTCTGTTTTTCCTTACGGAAGAGAAGCTTGCGCCTCTCGAGATTGGCAACGATCAATGGGTCCGCGTCCTTAAAGTATGTGTTGCACAGGAACTTCGGCGCCCTATCATTAAACTTTCCCTTTTCGTCAAGGAGCGGCACGACCGGGAGGCCCTCCCTCTGTCCTAGTACATAGTCCTCTTCGCCATAGACCACGGCTGTGTGCACGATGCCCGTTCCTTCGTCCATCGCAACAAAATCGGCGGAATAAATCCTGAACGCCTTCGCCGACCGCACCGCTGGTACGTCAAAGAGCGGCTCGTAGGCCAAGCCCACCAGGTCTTTCCCAGCGATGTCCTGGTGCACGACCTCTATCTCCTGTTTCGCAAAAAGTTTCGGCACGGCTGCGCTCGCCACGACATATAACTCCTTCGATCCCCGCGTACGAAGCGCGGTGTAGCTGATTTTTTCCCCTACTGCCAACGCAACGTTCCCCGGCAGAGTCCACGGCGTCGTTGTCCAAGCCAGAAGATATGTATCTTTGGGAAGCTTCGAGCGGCCGACGCCTTGACCCGGCCTCACCTTGAACTTTACGGTTACCGCCTCCTCTGTCACGTCCTTGTAGGAGTTGTCCATCGCCACCTCGAAGTTCGAAACCGGCGTCTCGCACCGCGAGCAATACATAAGCACTTTCCGTCCCTCGTAGATCAGGTTCTTCTCATGCATCTCTTTGAACGCCCACCAGACCGATTCCATATAGTCGGGATCCATCGTCTTGTATGCGTTATCAAACTCCACCCAGCGGGCGATCCGCTCGACCGTCTTTTTCCACTCGTTCACGAACTCAAGCACCGTGTTCCGGCACGTTTCGTTGAATCTCCGAATGCCAATTTTCTCGATCTGCTTCTTGCCGGAGATGCCAAGCTTCCGCTCCACGATCTCCTCGACGGGCAGGCCGTGACAATCCCAGCCCCAGCGGCGACGGACGAACCGCCCCCTCATCGTCTGATAGCGCGGTATCACATCCTTGATGGTCGAGGCGAGGATATGGCCATAGTGCGGCAGGCCGGTCGCAAAAGGCGGCCCGTCATAGAAGGTGAAGGGTTTTCCGTTTCTGGTCTGCGCCAGGCTTTTCTCGAAGATCCGGTTTGTTTTCCAGAACTTCAAGACCTTTTCCTCTACTTCGGGCAGTTTGAAATTTTCTCCAAAAAACATTATTGGATTATCCTCTTCGTAATGACTGAATAATAGCGGAGAATCTTCGTAGCCGCAAACTAAAATCCTAAAGACGCGAGGAGCTTGTACGCATTCCCGTGCCGCAGAAGGCCAGCGTACGAAATCAGTGTCTCCGGCGCAGGATGTTCCGCAATCTGTTTCAGCATCCGCCTCCTCGTTGCCGTCCGCAAAACTCGGTGGCCGAGGAAATGCACCCAGCCCAGGAAATCCACGCCGGAAGCGATGGTTTTCATGCAAATCTTGTCCGGATGCAATTCCAGTTTAAGGTTTTGACGGAGGAAACCGTCTATCTGCGGGGTTAAACTCTCCAGTAAGGTTTTGTTCTCGGATAAAATCGTAAAATCGTCCGCATAGCGGATGTAATGCCTTATTTTGAGTTTGTGCTTCACGAACTGATCAAGCTCATTCATATATACATTGGCCAGAAGCTGGGAAGTGAGATTGCCGAGCGGCAAACCCTTGCCCGGAATGCCGGAGTGAAAACTGCCGACAACTTCTCGCAAGAGCCGGATAATGTCAGTATCCGATATGTAGCGTTTGAGGATATCCAGCGAGACCCTGTGATCAACGCTGGCGAAAAACTTTTTGACATCGCATTGCAAAACCCAGCAGGTCCTGGTGTGGTTGCGGCTCGCCTTGTAGGCGAACGCCCTAAAGCGGTTAATGGCTTTGTGTGTGCCTTTGCTTAAACGGCAGGAATAGGAATCGGCGATAAATGTCCGGTCAAAGAGGGGGTAGAGTATGCGATGGACGGCGTGGTGCAGGAGTCGGTCGCGGACGTTTGCTTTATGGATGTTTCGCGGCTTCGGGTCGGAGATGTTGAACGACTGGTAGCCGCCGTGCCGGTAGGTTCGGTTCACAAGTTCATGATGGAGCTGTAAAATGTTATCCATAAGCCGCAGAGAGAATTCCTGCACGTCCGGCTTCGCCCGCTTGCCGCGGACGAATTCCTGCCAAGCGTCCAGTAGATTTTCCACGCTTACCATCCGCTCAAAGTTGCAATCAAATTTTTTCATGAATTCTTTACCAGTAAGCCCCCCCCGCAGGAACAATTTATCCATCATCCAGCGCCTGATTGCCGCCTACAAACTATGGCACGAATTCCTGCCGCATTTTCCCAAGACCTCGCGCTACACGCTGGGCGGGAAAATTGACGGCCTGTTCACGGAAATGATTGAACTTGTTTTTACAGCGAGTCGCTTACCCGGGGAGAGAAAATTGCCGGTCATTTTTGAGGCCAGTGCCAAGCTGGACTCCTTGAAATTCTTTCTGCAAATCGCCTGGGAGATCAAGGCTTTGGACAATAAAAAATATATAGCCCTATCAGAAAACCTCTCTGAAATTGGCAGAATGCTCGGCGGCTGGCAGAAACAGGTCAATACAATAATAAACCCCGCCAGAGGCGGGGAACAAAAGTAGTTGCTCACGAGCCACCGCCAGTTCTCGTCGAAATCGTTGTCAGCCCAGTTGAAGTTCGAGTTCCACGCTCCGTCGTTCTCGTCGAGATACGGGAAGTTGCGGTTGCCATTCGGGTTCGTCCACTCGGAACCAATATACCAGACGCCATCTGCGCCACCGTCCGTTGAGTGCCGCACTATGTTGGCGGGCCGGTCTCCGGATTGTATCGTATTTGGAGTCTAAAAACTCGCTGGCGCCTGGTACCAAGTAGCTTTTGTTTTTTGGAGATTGAGGATGACGCTAGCACAAGGCGTACCCGATGCTACTCCGCATACGACAAATCTCGGATTTTGATCGCCCGAAACCGTAGCCGCGGGCTTCTATTAATCTACTCTCCGTAAATTATTCTATCGCCACTAGTATTGAAACACAAGGCTGTCGCCTCTTACCTGTAAAACGAAAGGCCTCGCACGTCATATTGACCGTGCGAGGCCGAAGGAACCGAGGGGCCAATGGAACGCCAAGCGCCCGAGGCTCCAAGTCCCGCTACTTGCTCACGAGCCACCGCCAGTCCTCGTCGAACCCGCTGCCAACCCAGTCGAAGTCCGAGTCCCACGCTCCGTCGCTCTCGTCGAGATACGGGAAGTTGCGGTCGCCATTCGGGTACGTCCACCCGGAACCACCGAAGGCGATAAGGTCGCCAACGGCGGGGCGAAGAAACCTCTTGCGGAAAGCCTCCCGCCACTCACCCTCGGCGAGCCGGTAACCCCGGGTTTGGGCTTTCGCCTTGGCCTCGTCGAGGTTAGGGCAGTATCCCAAACGGACGAGCTGGAAGCGGCGGGTCTGAACTCCCTCCACTTTCGGCCCGTTAAACTGCCACTCCCCGCTGTAGCCGTCCTTACGGACCATCGCCAGCGGGTCTACGGCGTTGCCGTCGAGCGAGAGCTCGAACTCCTCGCCGTCCTCGGGGACAGAGCAAAAGACCTGAAGGGTCTTCAGCCCAGCGAGGAACTCGCGGATGATCTCGGGCGAGGCGTCGTTCAATGCCTGCGCGAGATCGGTGTCCAAGTCGTCGGGGGCGCACCGCACCAAGCGGCTGTGTAGCTCCCGAGCCTGTCCTACGCTCATCTTTTCCATGACCTCACTCCTTTGCCTACCCCTTACCTCGCACTATACGAAGCTTTTTAGGTAGACGGATTGCATTGGTTGCGCGCCAGAGGGCTCAATAATATCAAGCCTTCTAGCGCGCAGCCAAGCATTATCAAGGTACGCTTTACATTATAGCATATATCATTAAGAAACGCAAGGGGTCGCTGTTTGCCCGGCAAAACGCATAACAAACGGCTTTTTGCTCCCATTCGCGCGACGCCTACATTTTCTTCGGCGTTGCAATGCCCAAAATGCCGAAGAGGTTCGTAAATACGATGGAAGCGGCAGAAACAAGCGTGCCGCGCGCGGCGCGCACGTCTTTTTCTTCTTCGATCACCCGCTCTTTCTCGTAGAAATTATGGAACGTGGCGGCGAGGTCTGACGCATAGCGCGTGAGCTCATGGATGCGCCGGGTGCGCGTCGCTTCCTCCAGCACTTCGGGAAATCGCGCAAGCATCGCCATAAGGCGAGCGTCGTCCTCGGTTACAAGGAGCGCGGCGAGCTTCTCATTTGATAGGACCGGCTGCTTCCCTAGTTTTTTCAGGATCGCGCGGGCGCGCACTGCCGCGTACTGCGCGTAATAGACCGGATTTTTCATGGAGTGCTCTTTGGCGAGCGCGAGGTCAAAATCCATATGCGTCTCGGGCGCGATCATGAGGAAAAAGAATCGCGCGGCATCAGAGCCGACATCGCGGATAAGCTCTTTAAACGTCGCGAACTCGCCTTTGCGCTTGGACATCTTCGCCTCTTTCCCGTTTCGCACGAGCCGCACGGCCTGCGTGATAATCACTTCGGAGTTATCAAGACCTACGATCGCTGCTGCGGCCTGAATGCGCTTCACGTACCCGTAATGATCCGGCCCCAGAATATTGATCTTTCCGTGGAAACCGCGCGTTTTGGTCTCTAAGTAGTGCCCGGAGTCCGCAAGGAGGTATGTCGGACTCCCTTCGCGCGTTACGAGCACACGATCCTTATCGTCTCCGAATGCGGTGGTCCGGAGCCACACCGCGCCTTCTTTCTCGTACGCCAGTTTTTTCCGCTCAAAAAGCGCGAGCGCTTTTTTGACGAACCCTTTCTTGTGGATGTGCCCCTCTTCCGAAGTAAACCGGTCAAAGCGGATGCGCGCTTCCTTGGCGAGCACGGACTTGATCGCGCCCAAGAAATCACGCGCGGCGCGCTGGCCTAACCGCAGCGGGTCTTTCGCGTAACGCTTTGCTACGGCGCGATGCTTCTTCTCCCAATCCTTGAGGTATGCGCCTTTATAGAAATGGTCTTCTTCGGGGACATAGCCCGCAAACGCCAGGATTGACCTGCCTAACGTTTCTATCTGGCCGCCCGTGTCGTTCACGTAGTATTCGCGCTCGACCGTGTAGCCCGCAAACTTGAGCGCGTTCGCGATCGCGTCTCCCAAAAACCCGCCCCTGCCGTTCGCGAGCGTGAGGGGGCCGGTCGGGTTCGCGGAAACGTATTCCACCTGCGTTTTTTTTCCTTTCCCCAGCCGGGACGACCCGTAGCGGGATTTCTGCTTCACGATCTCGCCCACGACCAAGGCAAACGCGTGCGGCGAAAGCCAAAAATTGATGAATCCGGGCGGCGCAACCTC
Organism: Candidatus Liptonbacteria bacterium RIFCSPLOWO2_01_FULL_56_20; assembly: GCA_001818655.1. Classification (GTDB taxonomy): domain Bacteria; phylum Patescibacteriota; class Minisyncoccia; order UBA6257; family 2-01-FULL-56-20; genus 2-01-FULL-56-20. The sequence goes on along the minus strand of MHLC01000026.1, from coordinate 9,230 downwards.
GACCCTCGCAAAAAACCCCTGCGGCGCACGCTCGCGGATTTTTGTCGCGAGCTCATGGCCGAGCTTGATCGGATCCTTACGCTCGTGCTTCGCCATTCGCAACGCAACGTTGGTCGCATAGTGGCCGAACGCGCTTTTCTCCGGCACGAGCACGTCGAATTCAATGTTCGCGGGAACAGCATTCCTCACAATAATTCTTATCCTTGTCTGAAGCATGCGATTTTGAGCGGCAATACAAGCTAAAAATACCGCAAAAAACGGCTTCTGACAATGAAATTTCTGGGTTAGAATAAAAGCATGAACGCACCCGTCCGAAACCGCCGCGCATTCCTCGCCGAGAACAGGCGGGCCTGCCTCGCCGAGAACAGGCGGGCGCGATTCGACTACGACATCATTGAAACCTACGAAGCCGGCATCGAGCTCACCGGCCAAGAAGTGAAAAGCGCGAAAGCCGGCCATATCAATTTGAGCGGCAGCTACGCGGTCGTACGAAACAACGAGGTCTGGCTTTTGAACGCGCAGATCCCTGCGTATCAGCCCAAGAACGCGCCGAAGGATTATGACTCCGGCCGCACGCGCCGCCTTCTTCTCCGGCACGAGGAAATAAAGGGCATAACCGGCCGCGTCCGCGAAAAAGGGCTAACATTTGTGCCGCTTCGCGCGTATATAAAACGCGGCTTCGTAAAGATCGAGCTCGGGCTTGGTAAGTCCAGGAAAAAATCCGACAAGCGCGCGGTCCTCAAGAAACGCGCGGCCGAGCGCGAGATGCGAACCGCGCGGGAAAAATCATGAACAGAATAATCCTTTCCTGTTTTATCGTCATACTCTTGCCTATCGCTGCGCGAGCAGAGACGCCGCTCGCGCTCTCTCCCAAGACGCTGTTTCAGGGCGACGCCGTGGTCGTTTCTTTTTCTAAAAACCCGCGATCTGCGACGTTCGACGGCGCGGCGATCTCTGTTTTCCCGTACGCGGGCGCGTACCGCGCGGTGTTCGGCGTCTCCGCGACAAAACCGCCTGGTGCCTATGTGCTGCGCGTGGACTTCGCGGACGGCACCGTGCAAGAGCAAACTGTCGCGGTGCGCGCCAAAAAATTCCCGCTTGTAGTGCTGGGTATTCCGGAAAAACTTGGGCTCACGCCTACCGGTTTGGTGAACAAGCTCCAAACGGAAAAAGTGATCCTGGATGAGATATTCGGGAAAAAAGCTGAGAATGTTTTCTTCTCAAGCCAGTTCGGACTCGCGCTCGCGGACAACCGGCGCGTGGGAAGCGTGTTCGGCGAGATACGGCAAACCGGCGAGACCCAGATACGCCACATGGGAACGGATTTCACCGCGAAAAAAGGCGCGGCTGTGGGCGCGATAAACGCGGGCTTGGTTCGTAAAGCATATGTTGATGCGGTCTACGGCAACTTGGTCATCGTGGACCACGGACAAGGCATATTCTCTTTCTATATCCACCTCGACACGATCAGGGTCAAGGAAGGCGCCGCGTTGAAGAAGGGCTCTCTCGTCGGCACCGTGGGAAATACGGGCTACGCCGAGACGCCACATCTCCACTTATCGATAAAGATCAACGGCGTGTCCGTAGATCCGATCAGTTTTGTAAGGAACCTCCAATAGCCGGGCCGGCTATGCGCTGTGCAAATCTTCCTGCTGGCTACGCAGAATTATTTTTGCTATGATAGGCCGCATGGCCGATAGGGATTTTTTGTTCACATGAAGAACAAGCACACTGCAACGTTCTCGATCGTCCTCGTATTGGTATTGGTCGGCCTCGGCCTCCTTATTTACCCGAATTTCCAGAGCGGCCCCACGAATCTTGGGCCGTTCGCCGCGTGCCTCAAAGACAAGGGCGCGCTCTTTTATGGAACGTTCTGGTGTCTGTACTGCCAGGCGCAGAAAAAACTGTTCGGCAGCGCGGCGGGCGAGCTCCCGTACATAGAATGCTCCACGCCGGACGGCCAGGGCCAGCTTCCGGTCTGCGCACAAAACGGAATAAAAGGGTACCCCACGTGGGTGTTTGCGGATGGAAGCCGTCTCTCCGGCGAGGTGCCTCTCCGCACGCTCGCGGATAAGTCCGGCTGCGTCCTGCCAGAACCGCAATGACGCCGCTTGTCCAGAGCGTAACCGATCTTTTGTCGCTCCTCACGGTCTTGGGAGGGGCGCTCTTCGTCTTTCTCTCGCTCGCGCTTCTCGCGCGGAAAATGGGCTTTGCCCATGGCGTATTTGAATCCGCGCTCGGCTTTTTCGGAAAACGGGCGCTCCTTTTCTCGTTCCTTGTCGCGCTTGCCGGCGTCATAAGCAGTTTGTTCTATTCTGAAGTCGCGGGCTTCCCGCCGTGCGTCTTGTGCTGGTGGCAGAGAATATTCCTTTACCCGCAAGTAATCATCTTGGGGCTCGCGCTTGTGCGGAAAGAAGCAGCTGCGAGAATATATGCCCTTGTTCTTTCCGCAGCGGGCAGCCTTGTCGCCGCGTACCACTCATATATTTTTTTTGCCGGATCGGAATCCACGGTCTGCCCCGCAGGCGTCGCATCATGCACCCAGCAATTCTTCATGGAATACGGCTATGTCGCCATTCCCACGATGTCGCTTACGGCATTCCTCCTTATCATCGTTTTCCTGCTCGCGGGAGCGGCGGCGAGGAAGCCCGCGGGCTGAACGTTCTACCTCGCGCTATACTTATATCGTAATGAGCCCTGCTAGGTATCTCCGCATTACGTTCTGGCTCACGCTTGCAGGCGTGCTCTTCTCCGGCTATTTGAGCGCGGTCAAGCTCGCGACCGGCACGTGCGCGTTCAATGAATCCTGCCCCTACTTTTTGGGCTACCCCGCGTGCTGGTACGGCTTCGTAATGTTCCTCGCGATGTTTTTCCTCGTGCTTGCCGCGCGCTACCGGGGCTTGGCCAGCCGGGCGTCCGCGCAATGGATCGCCTGGATCTCTGCCGCCGGCATCTTGTTCGCCGGGCAGTTCGTGTGGCGCGAGCTTGTTCTATGGCTTTCTTCGGGAAATCCGGATTACGGGCTTGTTTTCCCGACCTGCGTGTACGGACTCGTGTTTTATCTTGCCATTTTTATTCTCTCGCTTGTGATGCTCAAGCGAGGAAGCCGGCCAGAACTTCCCTGACCCGCGTTCAATATTTCGCCACCGTATACTTCCGCTCGTGGAACACGAATTTGTCCTGCCCGACCGCCTCGAGCATTGCGGATACGTCGTCAAACAGGTCGGGGAGTTTGAGGATCTCTTCTTTTGACGTCCAAAAATTGCGTCCGCCTTCGAATTTCTCCGTGAGCGTCCCTTCGGGCTCTTCGCCGCGGAAAAGGAAAAAGTATTTGTCTTCAAGGAGGTCGCCCGCCGGCGAATAGTCCATTTTGTGCTCAACGCCCACGAGCGTGAGTTTGGCCGCAAGGCCGGCTTCTTCGCGCAGTTCCCGCGCCGCGGTCTCCAATACCTGCTCGCCCCACTTCACTTTGCCGGTGATAAAGCCGTGGAAGCCGTAAAACGGCTGTTTCAGACGCTGCTGGGCAAGATATTGGGCCTGCCCGTTCTCTTCGCGCGTGCAGATCACGAGCGCGCCGATCTTTGCCTGCCGCTCGAGCACGATCTTCTCCGTGTCGGTGTCGAAGCGGTTCGTGAATTCTTTGCCCGCCGGAGTGAGCCGGTACCGCTCTCCGGACTTCTCAATGAGGCCGAGCTCTAAAAGTTTTTTCACGTGGAACGTGAAGTGGTCGCTTGAAATGTTCCCGGTGTTCAGCTCTGAAAAGCGCGCCTCGGGCGTGTAGTGGAGGACGCGCAGGATTGCCGCCTGAACAGGATGGATTTCCGACCCGATGCTCATAAGAAAAATAATACCCGGCGCCCCGCGCCTGTCCAGTAAAGTCTGGTTTAGTCGGGAAACGAGGATGGATCCGCGTCAACTCCTCAACCGCTGATGCATACGATAGAGCAGGTAAAATCCTAGCGCGAGCAGAATAATGCTTAAGGTTTGCAAAAGAAAAAATGCTTTTGAAGACGTGAGGGCGACGTACCAGAATTGCGGCGGATAGACGAGGATCGTCTTCAAGACGAGGAAGTTGCGGAAGATCCCGATGACCCCTTCCCCTATCACCGCTGCGGCGCCGAGAACTCCGTATGCGCCCTTGGGTGTGGGGCCGGAGAGCCACCTCACGAATATAAAGAGGATGAGCATGCGGATCGGCAGATAGAACGCGACATTCCCGACAAACGGGAGAGTGTGCGTCTCAATGACTCCTTTTCTCATGATAAAGTGGTACGCGAAAAATATCACCGCGAATAAGAACCAGCAGAGAAACCACGTCCTCGTCCTTCCCTTCAAACGCGATCCCACAACCTCCAAAGAGCCGATATAGACCAGCACCAGAGCCACGAATGTTATGGGAAGCGTGAGGGCAAAGAACAAGTTGAAGTCCGTGACCGTAATGACCTTCCCCGGGCCCGTTAAAATGGTCGGCACCTGGAACCAATACATAAGGAAAAGCGCTACTGCCCACAGCAAAAGGAATCGGGGGCGCCGGTGGGCGCGCCACCATTCGATCAAGAAATAGGCGCTCGTGAGGATCCCCAACGCAAGCGCCGCAACAGGGAATACAAACCCGGCGTTGAGCATTATAAGATCATTCTACCATATCGCGCGGGCCCTTTGATCGCTCGCCCGCGTCCTTCGCGAGGCCCAAGAGAATGCAGTTCCGATACCGCGATCGGAGCGCTTCACGATCTAAATCCCGCCTTGCGGCGGGAAAGATTTTCTAAGCGGCTCGCCGCGAGCGAGCGGAATGTAATGAATCGAGTCGAGTGGAGATGGGCGGTAGTGAGCCGCCGTCTAAAAACAGTATCAGCGAACCTTCTACGAGCGTAGTCTAACCGAAGTCAGGCGAATTGATCCTTGGTTTTCGATCCCGCCGCAGGATCATCCGGCGGAACTTAGTCCCCTTGTATAAGACCGTGTCTGACCCCAAGAGACAAGGGGTCAGGCGATCCCCGCGTTACGCGTAAGCGAATGCGGGAGCTGCAACTTTTTGGTTAGCAGTTATGCGTGGTGCCGGTTTTACGAGTCAGCGCTCGGCTCGCCAGTCCGTGACCTGTCTTTATCGAAGCTGATCATCCCCGTGTGCAGTTTTCAATTGCGTCTATATTATACGCCGATTTTCGGAAAAATCAAGCGTGTGCCACTTTGCTTGACCCGCCGCATTCCCCTCTGTTATCCTGCGGCCAGAAACGCTTGGCATATTTCCTAAACACAGAGAGGTGGCTCATGACCGAATCGCAGACGCTTGACTCGCGCATCGAGAACTTTCTCCGGGAACAGATTCCGGCGGACCGGCTCGACGAAGCGAAAGAGATGGTGGGACGGTTCTGCTTCACGGGGCAGATCACCATCGCGACCATCCTTGCCGCTGCCGAAGCAGCTGACAAGCTCGAAGGCGCTTTCCGGGTGCTCTCCGAGATCTGGATGCGACACTGGCACTGGCAAGACCCCGAGATGCGAGGCCGGCCCGACCTCGCGGACAACCATATCTACCTTGATCAGGCCTACGCGAGCCTAGGCCTCAAGCGGCCGGGCGAGACGCTGCGACCCGATCAGCACGCCTGAACCGCGCACAACGCTGCCCGTTGCAATGCAATGGGCAGCACACGTTTTGCCCTTCGCCGCCCGGCTCTCCATATATGAACCGGGCGGATCGCTTTATGAAAATCCCGCACATACGCAAATATGTAACATTTCCTTGTTTGCTTCGTTTGTATTAGAGTATTTAGAACGGTCGAAAAGTCGAAAAAACATAAAAAAATCATGCATACACACATGAAACGCATTGCATTAGGCTTGGCGGCGGTCCTCCTCCTTAACCTCGCGCCGGGAGGAACGGCGCTCGCGCAAACCTCGAGTTCAAGCGTGGCCGCGCTTCAGGCGCAGATAGCGGCCCTCTTGCAGCAGATCAAAACGCTCCAGGCGCAGATCCAGCAGCTCGAGATACAGAAACAGCAAACGGTCTCCCAGCTCCTTACCATGCTCCGGGAGGGCATGCGGGGCGATGAGGTAAGCACGCTCCAGGCGCTCCTTGCCGCAGACGCGGAGATCTATCCCGAGGGGCTCGTCACGGGCTACTTCGGCCAGCTCACCGCAAACGCGGTGAAGCGATTCCAGAAAAAGTTCGGGATCGAACAGGTAGGATTCGTCGGCCCGAAAACGCTGAAGAAGCTGAACGAGTATTTTGAGGAGCATCCGCTCGGCATCGAATCTTCGCGCGATGATGACGATGACGACGATAGCGATGCCAAAAAAATGGCTATCATTATAAATGCGTCGGGGACCGCTGGCCGGCTCTGCGCGATCGTCCCTCCAGGACATCTCATCGCGCCGGGGTGGCTGCGGAAGCACGACAAACCGCTCGTCCCCGTCTGTCAGATCCTGCCGCCCGGCATCATAAAGAAACTGCCGCCTTCTCCCACTTCTACCACCGACGTCATTCCGCCTGCCATCTCCGGCGTCGCGGCATCGCCAAGCGTATCCTCGACAGCGATAACATGGGCTACCAATGAAGCGGCGAGTTCGCAGGTCTTCTACGGCGCGACCACGGCGTACGGCTCAAGCACGGTGCTTGACGGCACGCTCGTCACGGGACACGCGCAGACCCTAAGCGGCCTCTCGCCGGTGACCACGTACCACTTCCAGGTTCAGTCGCGCGACGCAGCCGGCAATCTTGCCACCTCGTCTGACCAGACCTTTGTCACGCTCGCGGTCGCAGATGTCACGGCACCAGTCATCTCGGGCATCGCGGCATCGCCCAGCACTTCGTCGGTCGCAGTGAGCTGGGTCACGAACGAACCGGCAAATTCGCGGATGTTCTACGGCACGACCACGGCGTACGGCTCAAGCACCACGCTTGATACGGTGCTCGTCGCAAGCCACGGACAGATGATCTTAGGACTCCTGCCGGCGACCACGTACCACTTCCGGATTCAGTCACAGGACGCATCAGGAAATACCGCAACGTCATCCGATCAGATCGTGGTCACGCTCGCGCTTCCTGACACGACGCCGCCGGTCATCTCTGCGCTCACCGCAACGCCGAGCTCGATGAATGCGACGGTAAACTGGACCACGAACGAGCCAGGGACGACCAAGGTCTACTACTCGACCGTGACGCCGCTCGTACTTACGGCGACCTCCACGCTCTCCATGGAGAATGTGACGCTCGTCACGGACCACTCGCTCTTGCTTACGGGACTCACCGCCACGACCACCTACTACTTCGCGGCTGAATCAAGAGACGCGTCGGGTAACGTCGCGACTTCAAGCGAACAAACGTTCACGACGACCGGGCTCTGATAAGAACCCTGGACCTCCCATAAGAGACAAACGCCCCGCAACAAAGCGGGGCGTTTGCGTTTACAACATGTTCCTTAACAACAGTTCTGTACCCTCTAAAATGGTAAGAGGTCCCCGTGAGAGGACCCCTTGTATGTGATCCGACGCCATGCGTCGGCAATGGGTTCATGTGGGTTGTCAATACTTACTGATCTCAGTTTAGCAACGCGGCGGCATATCAACAACCTCGCGCTGTGGATAATTCTTCCCTGTTTTTCCTCGGTTTTTGACATCCGGCCTCCCATCTATTAATATGAACCGGGCGGATAAACCCCTTCTGCCTCCCACACACCATCCTTAGGCCGAGAATCAACAATCAAATAATCGCGCCGGAATTGCGCGTGATAAGCGGCAAGGGCGAAAATCTCGGCGTGATGACGCGCGAAAAAGCGCTTGCGCTTGCGAGACCGGACGAAGGTCTCGATTTAATTGAGATCGCCCCCAGCGCCAAACCGCCGGTCGCGCGGCTCATGAGCTTCGACAAGTACCGCTATGAGCAGGAAAAGGCGGAGAAGAAGGAGCGGCTCGCGAAGAAATCCGCTGGGCTCAAGCAGATCCAGATCAGCGCCCGCGCCGCGATGAACGATCTCCTGGTGAAGCTCCGCAAGCTCGAAGAATTCCTGAACGAAGGCCACCAGGTGGAGATTCAGATGCGTCTGCGTGGACGCGAAAAAGGCAACAAGGATTGGGCGCGGCAAAAACTCGACGGGTTCTTGAAAATGATCACCGGGGAGTATAAGATCTTGAGCGCGCCGAGATTCGGCGGCAGAGGAATGATCGTCCACATCTCAAGAAAATAGTGACTCGTATGCTGCGACCCGCCCAGAACGCAATAATCGCAGGAACGACCAACCATGAACAAAAGTGTTTCAAAACGCTTGAGATTTACCAAGACAGGCAAGATTATGCGGCGCCGCATGGCGACCAATCATTCCCGCACCCGAAAATCGCAGAAAAACCTCATGCATAAGCGGGGCGAACACACCCTGGACTTCCCCAGAAAAGCCATTTTAAACTACTCGTTCTCGCCCCGTTAACCCTCACGCCCTTATCCCTCGCTCCTATATATGTCACGAGTAAAACGCGGAACAATTGCACATAAGAAACGCGAACGGCTCCTTCGCCGCGTAAAAGGATTCCGCTGGGACAGGAAATCAAAAGAGCGCGCCGCGAAAGAAGCGCTCCTGCATGCGCTCCCGCGCGCATTCAGGGGACGCAAAGAGAAAAAGCGCGTATTCCGGAAGCTCTGGAACGTACGCGTGAACGCCGCCTCCCGCGAAGCCGGCATGACTTATAGCAAACTCATTGCCGCGCTCAAACGGAAGAACATCAAACTCGACCGAAAGATCCTCGCAGACCTCGCCCAGCACGAACCGCAAGTTTTCCGGAGGGTGGTAGAGTTGACGAGGTAAATATTTTCTCGAAACATCGTGGTGGGGTTGTGGGACTTATCCTTATGACGTGAAAAACGCCTCATATTTAAGATGCGTTGTTTAAGCCTGCCGTGTTGACAACTTTTTTGACATTGAAACTGTTGTATTATTTTTCTCAGCGCTCACTATTAAGACAGGAATTTTACACCATGAGGAGGCGCTATGCGCATTGCTTGTCGGCACTGTAGTCTTCCGTTTGAAGGCAAGAGCTCAAGGATTCCTAAACACACCTCGCCTAAGGACTCAGAGGATTCAGAAGAGTCCGGTAAAAAGTGTGAAGGGAGCGGCAACAGGGGCATCGTACTTGACGAGATAGATGTCCAGTCGGTATCCACCAACCAGCTAGGGCACGTCACCTTTCTTTCACCCCTTCCTCTCGCAAACCCGGAAACGCTTTTTTCGTACGGGGCG
>MHLC01000025.1 GCA_001818655.1 Candidatus Liptonbacteria bacterium RIFCSPLOWO2_01_FULL_56_20 | reverse complement strand
CCCGCCGATATTCTCAAAGCTATTCCAAGCTATTGACCAGAGAACGGAGGGGCTTATCCCCTGCTTCATTTTTCGGTTTCTTGAACACGATGAACTTGTATCCAAGAAAATCCCAGAGAAATGCCGCGCCGATGCCGCAGAGCTTGCCGATATTCGCCCAGAGCTTAGGTGAGATGCCCTCCGGCCGCATAAATCCGTTCACTACGAGCGACGCTATGCCCACATTGAGGAGGCCGCCAACCGCCGCGATGAGATAGAATTTGGTGGTTTCGCCGGTTTTGATGCTCTCCTTGGCTTCGAACGTCCAGAACTTGTTCCAGAAAAAGCTGTTCGTGGTCGCCGCGAGGAAAGAGACCAGGTTGAACAAGGAATACAGCCACCCGGCCGAAATGCCGGTTATGTAGATCGCGAGATTCAGGACTCCTGCGTCCACAAAGCTATTGAGCGTACCGACCGCCGCGAACTTCGCGAACTGGTAGACGACCGGGACGAATCGCGCGATGAGCGACGCGACCGCAAGTGCGGCAGGCGCGACGACGGTGAACGTCAGGAAAAACCCGATACGAGCCGCGGCGCTCGGGGCATCCAGGAGATTCGCGACGATGGGTTGCGAAAGAAGTCCTACTGCCGCGCCAATGATCGTGACGAGGAAAAGATCACGCCTTCTCATGCGGGGTTATTTGATCGCGTAGGTGAGCGTAACCTGGATGGTGTATTCCTGCGAACCGGGTTCTATGCTGGGCGCTGCCGCTTCCATTCCTCCGCCAATTCCCTTCCCCGCGTAGACGCCGTAGTACGGAGTGACAGGAGTGTACTCGTTGATGTTCACGATCCTTCCGAGTCGCACGCCGTTCTCCCGCGCCATCACAGCCGCTTTTTCTCTCGCGTTTTTGAACGCGTCGCTCCGCGCCGCCGCGAGGGCGGTGTCTTTGTTGTCCAGCGTGAAGGTGATCCCGCCGATCTGGTTCACTCCCAGGGGCGTGAGCCCGCCGACGATCTTCGCCACTTTGGCGAGATCGCGCATCTTCACGTGGATGGTCTGCGTGAGCGTGTATCCGGTGATGAAATTACGTTCGGTCTCGGGGTCGTAGCGGTAGTTCGGAGAGAGATCATAATTCGTGGTCTTGATGTCTTTCGCGTCTATCCCCTCCGATTTTACGAACTGGACGACCGCGGTCATCTTGTCGTTGTTATTCTCGGTCAATTGCTCCGGGTTGAGGCCACGCGAGATGACGGAGAATGACGCCAAGGCGATATCCGGCTCCACCGTTGTTTTCCCTTCTGCGCTTACCGTCATCACGTACATCGACGGAAGCGAATTGCGGTACGCCGCGATCGCCGGCATCACGAAGACCACGAGATTTACGAGGATCCCCAAAAGCAGCAGGTCCAATATGACCCAAAAATACATCTTTGCTTTATCTGTTTCCATTTTGTTGTGTAGCGATGCTGATTATTGTTCTTATTTCTTCGGCCTTTAAACTGGCGCCTCCGACCAGGGCACCGTCGATTTCCTTGTATTGTACAAAACTCTTTGCGTTCCGGGAAGTCATCGACCCTCCGTAAAGAACTTTGGCGGCGCGCAGTGAGTAGCGGGCGGCGAGCAGGTTCTTTATGAATTTCGAGATCTCTATCGTGTCGTGCGGCGCATCCGCCCTGCCCGTGCCGATCGCCCATATCGGTTCATACGCCACGATGAGGTTCCGGGCGGTCGGTTTTGCCGTTCGTATGCCCGCGAGGTCTTTTTGGAGTTGCGTGCGCACGAATGACTTTGCCGCAGGCAATCCCTTCCTGCGTACGTTCCACGGCTCGCCGACGCAGAGAATGACTTTGAGGCCGGCGCGGAGCGCCGCGCGGATCTTCTTGTTGATCATTGCGTCGGTCTCGCGGAGTTCCGTCCTGCGGGAGGAGTGTCCAATAAGTGCGTACGAGACGCCCAGACGTTTCAGCTGGACTGGCGACGCTTCGCCCGTGTACGGGCCGCTTTCCTTCCAGAACGCGTCTTGCGCGCCGAGTTTTGCGCGACGCAGCGTTTTCCCCACTGATTCAAGGAACACGAACGGCGGGCAGATGACCGTATGGTCCCTGTCGCTCACCCGCGCGAGCCGGATCGCATCCGTTTCTCGCAAGGGATTCAATTTCCAGTTTGCAACGATTAGTTTTTTCATTGGTTAGGATTCAGTTTCTCCCGCCGTGGCGGGATTGCGATTTTCTAAACTCACTCTGCTTGTTAAGAAAATCGGGAACAATTTACAATGATCAGTTTTGGCATGGTCGTGCGGGGGTAAGATACATCGTATTGTAGCATAAAAGTCATATTTCTAAACGGGAATAAGCGTCTGCGCGTAAGAAATCCGGGGACCCTATGACAGAGTCCCCGGTAATTGGTGCGTAGGAGCTTAGGGGAACCGGCTCGGGTTTTTGTACCGCGGAATGAGCGGTACGAGCGGCGGCCGGTTCAAGAACGGCGGCTTTGGATCCTGAAATGAGATCGGCGGGGAAAGGTCTCCTTTCGCGATGATGCGTGTTGACCTCATCCCCTTGCGTTGAGCAGCTCCCTTGTTCGCGAGAGAACGATGTACGCTCACGAATCCTCCTCTCTAAAGCCGCGTGGCTCTTAGCAGGGTCATTATCTCGTTTTTGCGGGACGCGTCAAGGGGAAAACAAAAACGGGCGCATTCTATGCCATGCTCGTTGTTGTGTGCAGAGTCATTATACACTTTGCGCGAACCTACTACGAGAGGAAAACTGACGCTGACTGAACCCCGCCTGCGCTAAAACTACGGACGGGCAGGCGCCTTCAGAGGAGAACCCGTGTTCCATGGCTGACTTGCCCGCCGTAATATCTTCTGTGCCCCCATCGGGATTTGAACCCGAGTTTCATGGCTGAGAACCATGCGTCCTAGACCAAACTAGACGATAGGGGCATGCAGGCGGGGAACCACGTGTCTCTCGCCCATTGTTCGAGCGGAGCGAGATTACAATGGCGTGAATCCCATACTCTCACTTGTTGAATTTAGTACCGATTCGGCAACTACGCAACAGGCGGTACCGCGCCAACCCTATCTCGCTTGCGCTCGGAGAGTTGCGGGGCTGGACCAAACTAGACGAACGCGCCATACGTATCTTACTCCGCAGTTGAGTGTAGCTGAGTCGTGCCCTATCTTCAAGTCGTCTCCGGAAGCGCTTGGATCTCTTCCACGATCTTTTCAAGCTGAACCGCTCGCGATGCTTTGACGAGGACGAGGTCTCCTTTTTTGATGAGATCTTGGACAGAGGTTTGTGCGTCTTCTGCGCTGTCAAAACTCCAGATATTCTTTTTGGAAAGGCCTGCTCCGCGCGCGGCTTCTGCGATGAACTTCGCGCGCGGCCCGATCGTGACAAGCACGTCTGCGGCTTTTGCGGCAAGCCGGCCGACGCGCTCGTGCGCCTGCATGGTGTATTTCCCCAGTTCCCGCATATCGCCCAAGACCGCTATCTTCCGTTTGCCGGGCAGGTCTTTCAATGTATCGAGCGCCGCATGCATGGAGAGCGGGCTTGCGTTGTACGTATCGTCAATAATGAAGGTGCCTTTTATCCCAGGGATAAGCCGGCTGCGTCCCGGTGCGGGCGTGTATGCCTTGAGTTTCTCGGCGATCCCCTGCAGGCTCATGCCGAAAATAAGGCCAACCGCCGCAGCGGCGCCGGCCGCGTACGCATGCGTTTTTCCGAACACCCCCGGGAGCCGCACCGTGATCCCTCGTCCTCCGTATTCCACTCTGAATGCGATGCCCATTGGCTGGCCGCTCCTGAACGACGCGGAGGGGCCGACTTCTGCGCGGTTTTCAAAATTCGCGATGCGGATCTCTGCGCCTTTTCCCATGCCGAATGTGATTACGTGCCCGCGTGTGCGATCCTTGAGGTTCATCACGCTTTCGTCGTCATAGTTCAGGACCGCAAAGCCGGTTGAGGGGAGCCCCTCGATCAGGCGGGCTTTTTCACGCGCGACGTCATCGGGCCCGGTGAAAAATTCCACATGAACCGGAATATCCCCTATCGCCGTGATGACGCTCACGTTCGGCTTCGCGATCGTGAGCAGGTAGTTGAGGTCGTCCGGCCTGTCCGCGCCGTACTCCAGAACGAGGATCTCGGGGTATTCCTGCTCGCCGAAGAAAGCGAGATGCGCGAAGGAACGGACAATGACCTTCCCCCAGAATGCAAGCTTGCGGAACAGCTTTTTGCCCGCGGGGATCTCGCGGCTCACGAGCGCAAACTCTTCCTCGCTCCAGTCGCCCAGGATCGTAAGCGGCAGGCCCAGATCATTGTTCAGGTTGCCGTGCGAGCAGCGTACGTGCCGTTCAGTCGCGAGGACCGAGGCGATAGCAAGCTTGGCCGATGTTTTCCCCACGCTTCCGGTTATCGCGATCACGCCCGGACGATGGCGAGAGAGAGTCCATTGGGCGAGCTTCTTCAGGTTCCAGCGGAGGATGGTTATGAACGCGCGTCTCATGGTAATTCGCAGGGGGTTATGGCGTGGAGCCGAGCCGGTCAGGAGGGATATTGAAGTAGTTCAGGATGAACTGCGCGAGATCCCGGAACGCGGGAACGACCGTGAGTCCCGCGACCGGCGCGCCCTCGGGTTCATTGAGTTTGATAAGGATGGCGAAGCGGGGGTTGCTCGTGGGGCCGAAGCCGACGTAGGTATTGATGACCTTGTCGGTATAGCCGCCGTGCACGAAGTCCGGCACTTGGGCGGTCCCGGTTTTCCCGGCGATGGAATAGCCGCTGATGCTCGCGACGTCGGCCTTGTCCACTGCGGAGACCATCATTTCTGTCACCGCGTCCGCCGTTTTTTTCGTGATCACCGTGCGTACGGAGTGAGGCGCGAGGTCCGCGTTCACGTACGGCCGCATCAGTTCTCCGTCGTTCGCGATCGCGGCGACGGCGTTTATGAGGCCCATTTGCGTGACCGCGACGCCCTGGCCGAACGAGGCGGTGGCGAATGCGATGGCGGGCGAGGAAGGATTCAGCCGCCTGAGGTCGCCCTTGAGTTCATACGGGAGGTCGACTCCGGTTGGCTCGCCGAATCCGAACTTCGTCACGTAATCGGTGAATATCTTATCGCCGGTCGTCCTCTCTGCGAACGCGGCGCCGGTGTTCAGCGATTTTTCTATCACATTCGTCATCGTGACCCTGCCGTACGCTTTATGGTCCCAATTCTGTATCTTCTTGCCGTTCAGGATGAGCACGCCGGTGTCGTTGAACGTCGTTGATGTGGCGATCTTGCCCGCGTCGATGCCGGCGGCCATCGTGATGATTTTGAACACGGATCCCGGCTCGTAGATCTGCTGGGTCACCGGATTCAGGAAGTCGCCGAGCTCGGCTTCGCTGTACCTGTTCGGGTCGAATGTCGGATAGCTTCCCATCGCGAGTATCTTCCCGGTTCGCGGTTCTTCCACGATTACGCTTCCGCCCGTTGCGCGGTGTTTCATCACCAGTTCCTCGAGGATCCGTTCCGCTTCGGCTTGGACGCTTGGGTCGATAGTGAGTATGAGATTTTTGCCGAACGCGGGGAGTCGGAACGCGCCGTCTTCCTGCGAGCCCGGTGTTCCGGCGAGGGCGCTGTTATAGAATTCTTCGACGCCATATTTTCCCTGTTCGCCGAAATCCGTCTCATTTGGACCAACGAAGCCGACGAGTTGCGCCGCGCGCTTCCCCAAAGGATAGAACCGCTCCGGCGACAGCTCGATATAGACGCCTTTTAGGTTAAGTTCAGCGATGCGCGCCGCGGTTTCCTTGTCGGCTTTCCTGCGGAGGAGTTTATAGGCAGCTCCCGGTTCCGCGAGGCGGTCTTGCAGCCCGGCCGCGGGTTCATTGAGTATCGGCGCGAGCTGGTTCGCGGCTTCCTGCGTATCCTCTATCATTTTTGGCACGGCGTAAATGATAGGAAAATTCTTATTTCCTGCTGCCTGAAGGTAGCCGCCATTCTTGTCGGTGAAGAGGATAAGCCCCCGTTCCGCGCGCGATAAATTTGCCGCGGCATACTGCGATTCCGCCCGGGCGCGGAAGCCCGCGCCGCGCATGATCTGGATATCGTAGAGCTTGAAGAATACAAGGATATAGGCGAGCGCCAGAGCGGCGGCAAGGAGCGTAGGGCGGGCGACCATCGGCGTGATCAGCGTTCCACGGCGAGAGCCCGCGGGTCGATCTCAAAATAGCTCGGCACCCGTTCCTTGACGAGCTGCCGCTCGGCGGCCAGACGCTCGAGATTATTGTTGTCAAATATGGCGAAGATCTTGTCGCTTAATTCGGCGTTCCCGGTCTTGAGGTCGGTCAGTTCGCTCTGGATATTGGATAGAGAGTGCTGAAGATTCACCACTCTATTATAGAGCATCACGACCCAAAACGACGCGCCGACTGTGAGGATAACTAAAAAGATCAGGGTGCGTCCGAGAAAGGTGTTCGTTCTGTTTGGTTGGATAAGGGTCATAGGAGATAGAGAGTAGAAAGCAGTGAGTAGAGAGTAGCGAGTAGTTAAATCATAATTGCGGCGCGCAGTTTCGCGGATCGGCTCCGCGGATTTGCCGCTTGCTCTTCGCGCGAAGGGACGACAGGTTTTTTCGTGAGGAGTTCTATTTCTCCGCTGCGCGCCATTGTTCTGAAATTATCTTTCACCAATTTGTCTTCGAGCGAGTGGAAGCTTATGACGGCGACTCTGCCTCCTTGCCGCACGACCTCGGGTAGCGCATGGAGGAGGCGATCGAGATTCCCCAGTTCGTCGTTCGCATAGATGCGGAGCGCCTGGAAGGTTCTAGTCGCGGGGTCCATTCGGCCGCGCTCGTAATGTTTCGGCACGGCGCCGCGTACGACTTCTGCGAGTTCCCGGCTCGTGCGGATCGGCTTTGCCCGTTCGCGCATTTTGATCGCTTGCGCGATCCTGCGCGAGAGACGTTCGCCGCCGAGCGTGAAAATAATGTCCGCGAGCTGTTTTTCGCCCGCCTGCCGTAGAATGTCGCGGACCGGCGTTTGGCCGTCGTCATATGTCATGAGAAGCGGCTCATCTGCCGAGAAGCTGAAGCCACGCCCCGAATGCGCGAGCTGTTCCGAGGAGAAGCCGAGGTCAAGGAGCAAGGCATGCGCGCGTTCCATCCGGCGGCTCTCTAAGATCTTCGGAAGGTCTGCGTAATTTCCGGCTACGAGTGCTACGTTCTTGTCGCGTGAGAATCGCGCCGTCGCGCGCGTTATCATGGCGGCGTCCAGATCGACACCGAGCAGATTTCCTTTCGGGCCTATATTTTTGAGCATCGCCGCGGCATGTCCCCCGCCGTCTATCGTGCCGTCAATGACGAAGTCGCCATTCTTTAGCCCTAGGATCTGTACGACTTCCTGTAAAAGAACCGGGATGTGCATCCTTAGATGCCTAATTCGCCTAATTTCTCCGCGATCTCTTCTGACGCGCTTTCTGTTTTTTGCTTATAGCGTTCCCACGTTTCCCTATCCCACACTTCTATGCGGTTATAGAGGCCGGCAACGATCGCTTGTTTCTTGAGCCCTGCGTATTTCCGCAAATAGTCCGGCACCAGGATCCTTCCCTGCGTATCGAGTTCTACATCCATTGCTCCCGCGAGCATAAGACGGACGAATGCGCGGGAATTCGCTTGCGCGAGTGGCAAAGCGACGAGCTTCTGCGCCAATGCCTCCCATTCGTTTTTTGCGAAGAGGAAAAGACAATTGTCCAGTCCCCGCGTGATAATGGCGCCGGTCGCAAGTTTTTCGCGGAACTTCGCCGGTATCGCCATCCGACCTTTGATATCCAAATTGTGCTGGTATTCGCCGAGGAGCATAGGGTTTAAAAATTCGTTGTCCCCGCCTTTGGCGGGGTCTAAGTCGCTCTAAGCGCTCGCAACTCGCTCGCGCTAAGACCGACTAAGATATCCCCAGAAATGGTACTTTTTCCCCAGAATTATCCACAATTCCCCACTTCTGTTTAATTCTGCGCCACACAGTGTTTTTGTCAAAATAAAGAACTTTTTTTGCACGAAGTTAAAAAACCCTTGATTTATAAGGAGAAAAATAAAATCCTACCTGGAGATATTCACAACTTATTCACCTACGATTTTAAATGCAAAAGCTCCAGCGTATGCGATGTGCTGGAGCTTTGTGGAACAGGCGGGTGCGGCAAGGACGTCCCTTGCCGGCTTCTTGTCTTTTGTGCGTGGACAACAAGGACAAGATGCCGCGATCACGACTAGCTTCCCCAGATTCAGCACCACGCCGTGTGCGGAGCGCCGCAGGATTACGGCCTCCGAAGCGCGGCGTGTTCAAGCAGCCATGACCGCACACCTATAACTGAATTTGGAGAGGGCGATACTGAAAGCAAGTGGCGCCAATGCCATCCCCCATTTGCGGGTGTTCCTGGGACAGAACATCCACAGGAAGCCCGAGACGGCACCGCGCCATTGTGGCCGAGGGAGGTGATCCCGGCCTCCTGCCTCCCAGCTCGCCCTCATATGGATCAAAAACTCTACTGGGAAAATAGCACAAACGAAAAGGCCTTGTCAATTACTGCGTCTTAAACCACCGCGAGCGTTTCAGGGTTTTTTGCAAGCGCGATTTTTTCTCGCCGGATTCTTTGAGATAGTTTGCATACTCATGCGTGAGCAGGTTCAGGGTGACCTCGCTCCTCGGTTTCGTGACGCCGGGGTAGCGCCACGCGCTGATGACCTTGCGGCGGGAACCGACATCCTGCGCCATAGTCCAAAGTTCGTACGGGTGTTTCACGCTTCCTGCACGTTGCATATAAGCGACCGTCTTGGGTGCTATCCCCTCTTCTACGCGGCTCGGCGAGTGCATGATCCTTCGCACGCGCGCTTCGGATAATTTATAGAACCGCATTTTCTCGCGGCTGTGGTATGTCCAGTGGAGTGTTTTGAGCTTGCTTGCTACATACATCTAGTTTCGCGCGGCCTCGCCTGCCGAGCGTCGATACTTGCAGTACTCGCAATCTGCCCCGGGCTCCGGCGCGGATTTCCCGTTCAAAACTTCTTTGGCCCGGGTGAGTGTTCCCGGCAGCCATCCGTAATCGCCGTTATATGGCTCCACGAATATATTAAAAGACAGAACAGGTTCCCCGCCGGCCGGCGGACTGAAGCCATTGGCCTTATTCACCCTGGCGAAAACGAAATAGCCGGTCGGCGAAACTTTGTAGCCGTTCTGTACAAGAAGCCACTGATAAATTTCCATCTGGCGCGGATAAGATTCGTGGATCTTGTGTTCGTTCGCGCCAGTGGCTTTGTAATCCACGACCATCAGCTCCCCGTGCGGGTTCACCCACACGTCGTCAACCGCGCCGAAGACCAGAAAATCTGTGGGCTCGTGATGGAAGCGTACGCCGGTGAAATTATGCCTCCAGGCGTTCAAATACTCGGATTTATACGGCACGGCGTCTATGCCGGCCTTGGTCATTATCGGATGCGCCTTGCTTTTCTCCCGATACACATCAAATTCCTGCTTCAACAAATAATCTATGGCCGAGTTGATGGTGTAGGGCGCCGGCGGCGGTCGCTTCACGCCGTGCTTCACGTCCAGCCAAAAACAGCGCGGGCAGTTCAGAAAGAGATCTATTTTTGAGCGCGAGAGTTTGACCATCGGACGAATGGGTGGATTGTATCGCGTAGCACGCGCCTCCGCAACACGGAGGGCCGCGCGGTTAATTCTTTTCGCGGATGAGCACGGGGTAGATGTCGAGCAAGGCAAAGAACAAGCTTAAGACAAGCGGCCCGAGCAAGAATCCAATCGGCCCGAAAAGCCCGATGCCGCCCAATACGCTCAAGAGGATGAGGAACGGATGGATGCCCACGCCGCGTTTCATGAGTTGGGGTTTCAGGAAATTGTCTATGAGTCCCACGACCAAGATTCCCCAGATGAGGAGGCCGATCGCGGGAATGTTCTTGCCGACGAGCACGAGATAGAGCGCACCCGGAACCGTGATGAGCGCGGTGCCTACCGGCGGGATGAGCGCTGCGACCACGCTGATCGTTCCCCAGAACACCGGGTTCGGGACGCCGAAAAGGAAGAATCCGATGCCCGTGATCACGCCCTGCGCAATGGCGACGACGAGCGAGCCGCGGATCACCGAGTGCACGGTCATATGGAGTTTATTGAAGATGGCCTCCTTGTGTTCCCTTGGGAGCGGGATCAGGTTTAGAAGCGCGGTACGGAGCTTTGCCCCGTCTTTGAACATATAGTAAAGCGCGAAGAGCGTGAGGAAGAGCATAAGGAAGAGCCGTGCAATGCCGGAGAAGAGCGTGCCGACGTTCTGGAGAAGCCACCCCAGGAACTGCTTCACGTATTCTTCTATCCGTATCGAGAACGGGACCATCTGGCCGAAGCGCGCCTCAAGGAAGCGGTTCACGCCCTCCGAGGTCTGGAACGCGATTCCCTCGCGCGTGATCCGCGTGTAGAGCGTTGCCGCGTCGCTGAACATTTTGATGCTCACGAGTGTAAGCGGCACGAATACGATGAGGAATACGACGAGCGCCGATATGAATGCGGCGACGCCTTCGTGGCGGCCGAAGAGCCGCAGCATATAACGGTGGAGCGGCCCGAAAAGAATGGCGAACGTCACGGCGAGCACGATGACGCCGAGATACGGAAGGAAAATGAGCAGTGTGAGCGCGAGCGCGCCAAGAAGAACGGCGAAGAAAAAGTGCGTATCAAGATGGGACGGTTCCATATCAATTATTGTACCATGTTCATTGTTTCGTACCACGGATCCGCGCCGCGCCCTGCCGGAGAATGGCGACCCTGCCGCGCGCAAGCGCGACGAGCGTTGACGGGGCTGATGCGAGCCGGCCCTTGTCTATATAGAAAGCTACGCGGTTCCCGTAATACTTTCTGGCTTCTCGGATGCTTGTCGCAGGCGGCTTGCCCTCGGGGTTTACGCTTGTAGAAACCAACGGGCCGGTTATTTTGAGAAATGCCGCAAGCGGCTTCCACGCGGGCATCCGGAAAGCAAGGGTGCGTCTGCCCCGATGGAGGTATGCAAACTTGCGTCCGCGGCACGGGAGCACCACGCTCACTTTTCCCGGCCAGAGCCGGGTCAATAGGGCGTGCTCGCTATGGCGTAGGCGGACGCCGAACTTTTTGAGGTCGGCGAGCGACCCGATAAGAACGATCATCGGTTTTTTCGGGTTCCGCTTTCGCAGGCGATAGATCTTCTCCACCGTGCGTTTGCGGAGCGCAAGCCCGCTTATTCCGTAGATCGTATCCGTGGGGACGATACCCACTCCCCCGCGCGTGAGCGCATGCACGGCTTCTTTACTGAATCGCGGATAAATTTTCATAGTCGTTTTGTATCACCGCTGGCATTGTTCCATTCCACTGCCCTTGCTCCATTCCACCATTCGCGCGAATGAGCGAATGGTGAACGAATCGTACTATATATTCCCATCATTCGCACCGTTCATGTTTTCAGTGCGCATTGCTGTATTATTGCTTTTGTATTATCGCCGCCATTGCTCCATTCCGTTGTCTTTACTTCATTCCACCATTCGCGCGAATGAGCGAATAGTACGCGAGGTGAGTATAAGGGTATTAGAGGAGTGAAAGAATGCGTTGTGTTGCAAGCATATGGCGCGGGGCGAGCCGGTAGAACATTTGCGAACTTCGCTGGTCGCGTTCCACGATATCGAGCGCCGCTAGCACGCCAAGGTGTTTTGACGTGGCTTTGAGCGAGAGATCGATCTCGTCGGCGATCTCCCCTGCCGGCGCTTCGCGGCGCGTTTTGAGATATTTTAGAATAGCGAGCCGCCTGCGATTCGCGAGCGCCTTAAGCTGTTTTTCGAGTTCACGCATGGCCTTGGTATGGTATTCAGGAGTTTTTATTCCGCCGCAACCACGACGTGATCATACCACTGCTTCACCCACTATTCCACCATTCGCGCGAATGAGCGAATATGGGAGACATGGGGTGATATGAGGTGAGGTGGGGCGAGATGCGAGGGTGATATGTTTTTTCCTGGGACAGAAAACGTCCGGCTCTGCCAACTCCGGCCCCGGACGTTTTTTTATGTTTCCCCTACTCTCTACTTCCTACTTACTACTCGCTAGTTAGAGTTTATTAATCTCGTCGTCTATTGCCTGAAATTCCTGATTCAGGTCCGTGAGCGTTACGCCGTCAAGCGCCTGGTTGATGGCGCCTGTCGTGTCGTCTGCTGGCGGCGCAAGCGTCTGGCCCGGCGTGGGCACGGTCGGCGCTTCTGACGTGCCGAATTTCCAGACGAGCACGCCAATCACAAGGAGGAGTACGATGATGCCGATAACAATGTATGTTCTGTTCATGGTTTTGGTTATTGAACGGTCGACGTGCTGGATGTTGCGATTGGAATGGTGCTCGTCGCTTCATCCACGCGCGGTATCTGCGCAAGCGTAGTTGCGGCGTTCCGCGCGGCTTCGTAAGCAGCTTTCACTTTTTCGTGGACGATTTTAAGGTCTGCCTGGAGCGCGCGGCGGGCTTTGCCCACGTCGTTTTTAAGGGTCGTGTCGTCCGAGATCGTGATGTTGTACACTTTCGCGGTCTGCGATGCTATCGCTGCGCGGGCGGCGTCGATCGCCACTCTTGCCGCGTCTATCGCGGTGCGTACGGCTGAAATGTCCGCTCCGCGGGTCGCGGCCTTGTCTGCGCGCGAGGCGATGCGGTCAAGCACGGTTACAAGGTGGTCAAGCACGTTCGTGTAGTGCTCGAGCCGGCGTTTGTTCAGGTCGTTCATCTGATCGTCAATGTTCTGGACCGAAGTCCGCTTGCGCTCGTCGCGGATCTTCTGGAGCTGGGTCTGGAGCGCCTGCCGGTGTTCCCCGAGTCGTGTTTGGAGCTGCGTGCGTGCCGCGTCCATTGACTCTTGGAACTGCAGGCGGCTCTGCTCCATCATTATCTGGAAATTCGCGCGCGTACTGCTTACGGTCTGTTTGAACTGCTGGACCGCGTCGCGCGTGCTGGTTGCGACTACAGACCGCGTCTGCGCGCCTGCAGGAAGGGCAAGCGCGAACACAAAAAACAGCGAAATGATGTTTTTAAACATGCGTTGATTATACCAGAAACCGCGCGAGGTTCGGAAACGGGGTGTGGATAACTCACGCGAGGCCGTAAAAACTGGAAAAATCCGAGAAAGTGGGTATAATGCTGATAAATTGAGGGGCGCATAAATTCCGCCCATAGCTGGGGGGTCGTCTAATGGTAGGACAGTGGTCTTTGAAGCCACGAATCTAGGTCCGACTCCTAGCCCCCCAGCTATGTGCGGGAGAGCAGAGTATCCTTCGATTAACTCAGGACAAGTCGGGGTTCGCCTGCCCCGATCGAACGAAGCGAGCATCGGGGCTACCGAAGTCGGTGCGGTGTCGAAGCGACTGAAATCTGGAGGAAAATAAATTAAAACTAATGTTCAAAGAAATTCTTAATAAACTAGTAAAAGCATTAAAAAGATCCGGCTCTGAGTCTAGAAATACCAAGGATTATCCGCGTGGTTACTCCGATAAAGAATTAGGAGATTTAATCGATCGCTATGGTGATTTATCTGTAGATAATGCCACTTTTGGACCAGCCTATTTTTCAAAAGCAACTCTTGGTTTGATTGAACTACACAGCAGGCAAAACAGTAGGATAGCTTATCTGACACTATCCGTTGCTGCCATTGCTCTTATCGTTTCCATTTACGCTATGAAACTTACACAACAACAGACAGAGTACTCTGCGATACAATCTATCCCCGAACAGATTAAGCAAGCGCAAATCAGGGAAGCAGCGATAGAACGTTGTAAACAGTCTCCTGAGCTTAATGAATCTGGACTTTACAATACAAAAACAGGGGAAGCCGCTCCTTGTTCAGAGGTGCTTAGAACATTTGCAAAGTAAGTGAGCCGACCGAGACGGGCCAGCCAAAAAAATTTGATGGGAACTATTCTAAATAAAACCAAAGAGGCGTTTAAAGATCCTGTGTTTGTTTTTGTTGTACTCCCCATAATCGCAGGCATAGTGATAGCAGTTTACTATTTTCTCGACGCAACTTACTGGAATCCAGGGGATTACGGACCAGGAACGGCTGAGGATCAAACCTATGAATTACAGGATCTAAATGACTTTTACGCGCCTTAACCGTTCCGGCCAAGACTGGTCAGGGCTTCTAAAATAAGCAAATGGCAACCATCGAACAACTCGAAGAGCGGATGGAAAAGCTCAGGATCAAAGGACTTGAGAGGCAAACTCTCGAATTGCTTAAGAGTACTCGCTGGGGTCGTATTTATGCCGCGATATATTTCATTATTGGTCTAACCAGCATTTTCTTATACTCAATATTCTTCAAATTTAATTTAGTATTTTCAATTTTTCTCGGCCTTCTCACGTGGTTCATCGTAGCCGTAATAGCAGATAGGATACTCATAAAAACTCAACGAATCGATAAGCAATTGGATTGGTTGCTTAATACTCCAGAAGGATTGACTGAATTGAAAAGAAGCGGAATGACGGATGAACAGATAAAGGAATTGAAGGAAAACGTAGAAAGCGATCCACTTTATAAAAGATTCTCTTTGGATAACAAAAAATAACCCCCGCCCGAGGAGCATCAGATTTCTGCTAAAATTCTTCTAATGACCGAATTTCAGTTTAATGTAATGAGGGGCCTGGTTTATGCAGAACTGCGTTTGCGAGGTTATAAAATTAAGGAAGGAGCTTCGTCTCCTGCCGAACTTATGTATCTTTACAAAACAGCGAAACGGCCAAACATCGATTGCGTTGCCGAGATCGGTTTTCATCTAGGATTCTCTTCGTACGCGTTTCTGAAAGCTAATCGCAAAATAAGCGTTATCTCGTTCGATATCGGAAGCCATCCTTTTATCTCAGCCGCAAAAAAGATTATTGATCGCAAATTTCCCGGGAGGCACACCATTTTATATGGTGATTCGACCAAAGCCGTTCCAGAATTTGCAAGGCAAAATCCAAATATAAAATTCGATCTGATTTTTATCGATGGCGGACATGATTATGAAACCGCACGAGCCGATATCCAAAACATGAAATCTCTCGCCCGTCCTGACACGATCGTTATAATAGACGACCTCACCCCATGGCTTCCCCGGGGGAAAGGACCGACTCAGGCTTGGACGGAAGCAATCAACAAAAAAGAAATCGTTCAGGACGAACTATATAAAGACGGGAAGCTTGTGAGGGCTATTGAGCCACCCGGAGAGCGGAGCTGGGCAATAGGCCATTATGTTTTCGCCTAAACGACTCGTCCGAGGAGTATCGGTTTACGCCACGCCAATTACGGGTTTAGAATATAGTCATGAACATCAAGATTGTTTCGGTAGATTTACAAAAGGATTTCAGCGCTAAGGGCGGGAAACATTATAAGGCACGCCCGGCGGTACAGTTTATTAAAGGCACCCTATTGCCGTATTTGCAAAAAAAGAAAATAAAAATTTCTGAAATTATCTCAGATTACCGTAGAGAGTATAATCGCAAAGATAATGATACTTGCGTGCCTGGAACATGGGGCTATACCTCCGAGATTCCGGCAAAAAATAAAAATAAGAACGTATGGGTCAAATGTCAAAATTCCCCCATTTGGGTAACAAAAAATATTGGCGACAGAACAAAGAAACCAAGCGAGCCATATCAAAATCCAAAGGCCTTTACTCGCTGGCTGGAGGCCACAACCGGGAAACCGGAAGATGTAGATCTTGTAGTATTGGTTGGACTGACGCTTGATTGCTGTGTTTTCTGCACGGCACAAGAGTTGCGGTTTCGCCGCTATAAAGTGAGAATCCTCAAGGAGGCGACCGACACCCACGCTGGCACAAAACAGGAGAAAGAAATGATCCTTACGAACTATCCCCTGATTAATTGGGCTAAACCTATTACGTGGAAAGAACTACAGAAGATTCTTTAATCGGGAGCGTCCGAGGAGCATCGGTTAGTATCATTTTTAGAACCCAGAAATGAAAAGAGAAAAATGGAAGGTCATTATCGGTATTTTCGTCTCTCTCGTCATTATTAGTGCGATTAGCGGATCCCGCTCCACTCAGAAGAATAGCGTACCGTATTATGTTTTCTGTAACGGCGTATGGCAGAATGGCGATAAGGGCTGCCCGCTTACTACTCTTGCTACTTCTTCATTCGCGCCAGCCGCGCCAGCCGCGGCAGTAGTTGCTACTCGAACCGCACAGCCGCAGGCGACGGGTAACGTCTTTTGCAACGGCGTATCGTATAGCCCATGCGCCTCGGGTTCCCAATTTTCATGCCCCGCGAGCGGGCCAGCTCAGTGTTTAACGCAAAATATATCCACAGCGCCACCGCCGCGGACTATCGTTGCAAAAGCGAATGTAGGGCTGCTATGCCATTACAAAATAACCGACCTCTTTCTTAAGGCTATCTACTCTTATGCCGAAGACAGCAGCGGCGAGCTTCTCCTTAAAGCAAGCGGAATCATCGTTAATCCACGGGGCTATATTCTTACGGCAAAACACCTTGTCGATCCGCAATGGGTGAATTGGGCCTATGCATCGACGACTTCGGCGGAAATTCAGCGTCTGAACGACAGTTTACAATTCGATTACTGCGATGTCGGAGTTCCGCAGATCGACAACCTGCCGACACCGGATGAGGTCAAGACCGTCAACCCGTCGTTGCAACTCACCAATCCGTTTCCCTATGTTGCAACATCCTACTTCGAGCCATCACGTGGAAACTTAAGCGATCTTGAATATCGAGAGATGGATTTTGCGGTGCTAAAAATAACTGGGCCGTTGCACAACTGTAAACCATTTAATCTTTGTGACCTGCCGACTACTTTCCCCTACAATCCCGTTTTATACGACATAGTTCCCGGTCAGCCGAACATGACAAACCAGCTGATTAATTTTGGCTATCCGGCCGAGGCAATAAACAGTTATGGCGGCGGATTTACTGATTTTTACCTCCATGGCGCTGTGGGGCCGTTGATAACCTATTACGGTGGCGACCAATACTTTAAAGATAAGCCTCTGAGGTTTGAGTGGAAAGCGGATGACATACTTAGTGGACGTTCTGGGTCGCCTATCTACTGGCAGGGCTACATTGTGGGAATCGTGTCTGCCGTCGATACGACGAATACAACAATAAGCTATGCCATTGGGATGCCGGCTATCTATCAAACACTCAAGGACAATAACCTGGAGTGGATTCTCGCGACGGAGTAAGGTGCTCTCACTAGATCCGGGTCAGTCCTAAAACCATGAAAACAATCTTAGTTGACGCAATCGGCGCGTTTGTAATCGAGGGGCAAGGTATCTTCAAAGCGATGTTCGATATGCTTGAGAAATATCCCAATAAGAAAATTATTCTTACCAACGCCGATGACGAACAGATGGTGAAATTTGGCTTAACCAATATGCCATACGAGATTTTTACCCTAAAACATAACCCAGAGAAAACAGACACAAAGTATTACGAAAGAATGCTAGAGTATTTTGGGCTAAAGAAAAATAATGTTGTATATTTTGAACACAGCCGAGACGCCGTAAAAAGCGCAGAGTCAGCAGGCATTACTACATATCATTACGACAGCGACAAAAAAGATTTAGAAAACCTGAAGAAGTTTTTGGATGAAAATCTGTAAATCCCCTGCCTGAGACCCTCGGGCAAGTTCCCTTCGATTAACTCAGGGCAAGCGGGTCAGCGGATTTTATATTATAATTGCCAGCATGAACGACAAGGAATTAATTCTGAATTTCGTTTCTTATGACCAATAATAAACTGGTTTTCTTTGATATGGACGGCGTACTTATCGACGTAGGGTACTATGAGGAACCCAGCGATAAGATAGGAGTAAGCACGTGGAGAGCGATTTACGAAGCCCTCGGAATTTTAGACGAAGATGAAAAGTTAAAGCGAAAATTTGAAGCCGGTGAATTTTCTTCGTACATGAGTTGGTCTGACGAGGCCTGCAGGGTTTTTCAGAGGCATGGTTTAACAGAAGATAAATTTTTAGATGTTATCAACAGCCAAAAGTTCATGAAAGGAGCAAGGGAGACGATTGATGAACTTAAGAAAAGAAAGATGAGAACCGCAGTAATCACGGGTAGTTTTACCACTTTGGCCGAAAGAGCGAAAAAAGAGCTTGGTATAGACAATGCAATAGCTCACTGCAATCTGAAATTTGAGGAAGGAAAACTAAGCAATTGGGAACTTAATCCTTGCGATTACGAAGGAAAGGTGGACGCGTTCCTGCGGTTAGCCCAAAAAAACGGAGTGGAGTCCTCGGAGTGTATTTACGTTGGCGATGAAGTGAACGATATTCCCCTATTTAAGAAAGCTGGTTTTTCTATAGCTTTTAATTGCAACAAACAGCAAGTCAAAGCGGCCGCGAGCGTTGTCGTAAGCGAAAGAGATTTGCGCACGATTTTAAGGTATATCCCCCGCGCGAACCAGATCCGTTAGCCACAACTTGTATGATCACTACTTTCGGCCTTACCCTTGCACTCGCGGCAGCAATTCTGTTTACCACATACGGGCTCGTCTCGCGCGTACTTGCAAAATCCAGTAGCGACCCGCTTGCTTTCTCAGTTCTCTACGGTGTTTGGTCATCACTCATCGCAACCCTTCTTTTCCTCTTCGAGCCGTGGAGGTTCGGAGACATCACCTTGGGAGTGCTTTTTATCACCTTTCTCGCAACGGTCCTTTTTGCTATATTTCAAGGCACAGAGTTTTTCAGCAGAAAATATTTGGAGGCTTCTCGGCTTACCGTCCTTTTCCAAATTACGCCCGTAATAACTTTTGTGGCTTCGGTTTTCTTTCTCCGTGAAGGCGTATCGCTTGAAAAGATCATTGCGATCACGCTTATCGCGCTTGGCAACATCATAGCTGTCTATAAGCACGGCGGGTACATTACGCCACGCGGACTCTTGTTCGGCCTTATTACGGTATGTTCGCTCGGGCTTGCCTATGTTGCAGATAAAGCAGTATTTGAATACTACCCCATCGGGTTATATATCATTATCACCTATCTCGTACCCTCTTTTTACGCAAGCTTTCTTCTTGGCGGCGAGTGGGGCACGCGTCTGAAAAACGAGACGCGTGCAACTTCATGGAAGATCCCGCTTCTTGGCGCGATAAGCGTTCTTGGCTACTATCTCATGCTTAGCACGTTCCGTGTCGCCGAGGCTTCAGTGGCGATACCGATAATTTATATATCAACAATTCTCACGGCATTTGGAGGCGTAGTCATTTTGAAAGAAACAACTAATATTCCGCAGAAACTTTTGGGTGCGGTCTTCGTCTTTTTAGGAGTTATATTGTTAAAGTAGTTCTCCGCCCGAGCCCCTCGGGCAAGTTTCCGTCGATTAACTCAGGATAAGTCGGAGTTCGCCTGCCCCGAGCGAAGTATCGGAGAATCCCTGCCGCGGCACCACGAGTCAACGAGGGCAATCTAAGCCTGTTGGTACAAGCTTCGACTACAATGAGAAGCATGTACCAGTTCAACCAAATACCGTCGGAAGCCAAAGTAAAGAAGTA
>MHLC01000024.1 GCA_001818655.1 Candidatus Liptonbacteria bacterium RIFCSPLOWO2_01_FULL_56_20 | reverse complement strand
CAATGATTACCTTTGCGTTCAAAATCACTCAATTTTTCCTCTAGCGTCCGTTTTTCCGCCGTCAGCGCGTTCTTGCGCTCCAAGTACTCGCCAAGCTCGGCTCGGACGAGGTCCACCTCGTTGTCTTTTTGGCGGCGGCTGATATAATGGGCCTTGCTGTTCATGACTCAGCCAAATCACGTGGTGATAGTGCCGGACGGCAACCGCCGCTGGGCAAAGCTTCAAGGCAAGCCGTCGTTGTTCGGCCACCAGGAAGGAGCAGAAACGATCGAGAAGATCCTCAAAACCGCGCTTGAGCTTAAAGTGCCGTGCGTCACGTTTTGGGGGTGTTCGGTCGCGAACGTAACCGAGCGCGACCCCAAAGAAGTGCGATTCCTCTACGACATATTCGAGCGGTATTTTGCAAAACTTGGGAAGAGCAAAGAAGTGCGTGAGAACGAGGTGCGGGTGAACATGATCGGGCGGTGGAAAGAGTTATTCCCGGAAAGCCTGAAGCGAGTGATGCGCGAGGTGATAGGGACGACGAGCGCCTATAGCCGTTATCGGCTGACGTTCCTTATGGCATACAGCGGGCTTGATGAGATGATGGCGGCGATCGAGAAAATCCGCCGGTCGGGCGGCAATCCCCATCCCGCCCCTGTGAACCCCGGGCTCGTGAAGCAGAATCTCTGGACGCACGACCTCCCGCCCGTGGATCTCGTGATCCGGACCGGAGGAGAGCCGCATTGGTCAGCGGGAATGATGATGTGGGACGTGGCAGAGGCGCAGTTGTATTTTACAAAGACATTGTGGCCGGCTTTCTCTCCCGAGGAATTCACAGCAGCGCTCAATTCGTACGCA
This sequence comes from Candidatus Liptonbacteria bacterium RIFCSPLOWO2_01_FULL_56_20, assembly GCA_001818655.1. Classification (GTDB taxonomy): domain Bacteria; phylum Patescibacteriota; class Minisyncoccia; order UBA6257; family 2-01-FULL-56-20; genus 2-01-FULL-56-20. The sequence goes on along the minus strand of MHLC01000024.1, from coordinate 20,020 downwards.
GGAACCGAGCGCCGCTTCGGGAAGTGATATTTGCCCACGCACCAGAAAGCCATAGGTGTGAACCTATGGATGAATGGCTTTCGGTGCGGGGTTCCGCTCCACGGAACCCTGTTGGTACGGAGGCCACGGCGGTAAAGCCGTGGAGCTTCACTTTTTCGGTTCTTAGCCGTAGAGTGGTGATGGAGGGGCCGTTAGCATAGTGGCAGTGTACCCCTGCCTGCAGGCAGGCAGGCAGGCGGTTTGTCCCGACGCACGAATGTAATTGCAATAAAGAAGTCGGGATCCCGATTGACTTTGGTGGGCCTGTAGCTTAGTGGCAGAGCATCCGGTTTGCATCCGGAAGATAGGGGTTCGATTCCCCTCGGGTCCACACAAGCCCACCAAAGTCAATCGGGGCATCCGGCCCGCTTCGCCAAAGCTTCAGCGAGGCGAGGGGGCGCGAGTTCGATTCTCGCACGGTCCACCACTTCGCTTCGCGAGGTGACCATGAAGCTTCGCAGTGCGAGGCACAAGGTAGGGTGGCCGAGCGGCTGAAGGCGGCGGTCTTGAAAACCGCTATCCCGCTTAGCGGGATCGTGAGTTCGAATCTCACCCCTACCGCTTTGTGCGGGGGAAAGCGTTTGCGAGTTCTCCTGATAGGGCGGGATTGCTCTCGATAGACAAATCAAAGATTTATATCGAGAGGGAAGAATCCCACCCCCCGCATTAGTTTTTGTTAGCGCAAAGCGCGTTACAAAATCTTATGCCTCGCCGAATCCTTGGCGAAGGCGGGCCAGACTGAGCCCCCTACCACCTTCCGGACGCGCCGCCGCCGCCAGAATGTCCACCGCCAAAACCGCCAAACCCTCCGCCAAATCCTCCTCCGCCGTGGCCTAAGCCGCCTCCGCCCCACCAGCGCGGCATACGGCCGGACTGCTTTGCTTTTTGATATTCCCGCGACACCACATAGTCAAGAAATAATCCGATGGGCACAAGCAGGGCGAGTGCGATAAGCCCGGCTAGCAAAAATCCGAAAAATATCGTGACGATTATGCCAAGCACTCCGCCCACCACTCCCCCGCCCCACCACGACTTTGACCGCGCAAGCACGCTCCCCAGCCACACGAGCGCAAACCACGCCGCGGTTATAATGAACCAGATCGTATCCTGATCCAGCTTTCCTGAAGCGCGCGAGGGCTCCGGCGCATATTCGCCTTTTGTCGCGGCCACGATCGCGTCCGCGGCGCCGCTTAACCCCTCATAGTATTTCCCTTCGCGGAACGCCGGCACAATGATCTGATCGATGATCGGAAAACTCTGCGCGTCAGTAAGCGCGCCCTCAAGACCGTACCCCACTTCTATCCGCGCCTCGCGGTCGTCGCGCGAAATAAGCAGGAGTACGCCGTTGTCGTTCTTTGCCTTACCGATCTTCCACTCTTCAAACAGCTTGACCGCGAAATTCTCTATCGTGTCGCCGCCAAGGTCCGGCACCGTCACGATCGTAAGCTCGTTCGACGTCTCTTTTTCAAAGCTCGTGAGCTTGCCCTCAAGCGCCTGAACTTCTGCGGGCGCGAGCATCTCCGCGTAATCGTTCACGAACCCGGCCGGTTTCCCGGGGCTGTAATACGCGTTCCCCAAAAGCGGCAACGCGAGAAGCAAAAGAAAAACTTTCCTCATCCAGATCAGGGACGTCTAGAAACTCACCGGCGGGGCGTTCTCGGCGCCTGACGCGGCTTCAAAATACGGCCGCTCATTGAAACCGAACATTCCGGCAAGCACGTTCCCCGGGAACCTCTTGACCGCCACGTTGAACTCCCGCACGCGGTCGTTGAAGCGGCCCCGCTCCACGCTCACGCGGTTTTCCGTCCCTTCAATCTGCACCATCAGGGTCTGGACGTTTTCCGCGGACTTCAACTGTGGATAATTCTCCATCACGACGAGGAGCCGCGCGAATGCGCTCTCCACCCCGCCCGCAGCCGCAGATTTCTCGTCAACGGTCTTCGCGCCCGCATAGCGGGTTCTCGCTTCCGCAAGGGCGTTGAATATCGCCTGCTCCTGCTTCATCGTGCCTTTGACCGATTCCACGAGGTTCGGGATCAGGTCGAATCGCCGCTGGTACTGGGTCTCCACCTGCGCCCATTGGTTATCGATCGCCTCGTTCGCCGACACGAACCCGTTATACCCCGTCCACGCCCACAGGCCGACGAGGACAACGACCGCGAGCACGATCCAAAGTGTTTTGTTCATGGCTAAAATTGTATCATACTCTCCACATTTGGTATAATAGGATCCATGGATCCCTCACTCTTTGGAATGGTGAGGCATCAAAAAAGACATACATTCCATTAATCATCTTGGCTTCGTAGTCGCGAAGCGGCAAATTATGAAAGAGTGAGGGATGGATGAGCAAAAGATCATTTCTACCATAAAGCGCGTCATGCCCGCGGTGGTGTCGATCATTATTTCGAAGCACCTCGAAGACCTGGAAAAAGAGATGAAGAACGAGCTCTATCTCTTTTTCCCAGGCCGGCAAGGCAATCAGAAGCTCAAAGTAAAGCCGAAATTCAAGATCCCTGACGCGATGGTGGACAGCCACGGCATGGTCGCCGTAGGCGGCGGGTCCGGGTTCGCGGTCCGCGAGGACGGCCTCATTCTTACAAACAAGCACGTCCTCATCGACCCCAAAGCCGAATACACCGTAGTCACGAATGACGGCAATAAATTCCCGGCAGAGGTTTTGAGCCGCGACCCGGTGAACGACGTGGCTATCATCAAGATCGCGGCGAAAAATCTCTCTGCCGTGCCTTTGGGCGACGCCACGCGGCTTGAGCTCGGTCAGAGCGTGGTCGCGATCGGGAACGCGCTGGGGCTTTTCAAAAACACGGTGTCCCTTGGGATCGTTTCCGGACTCTCGCGCGCGATCGCGGCCAAAGCCGACCCCATGGCGCCACCGCAGGAAATGCGCGGGCTGATCCAAACCGACGCGGCGATCAACCCGGGCAACTCGGGCGGGCCGCTCGTGGACGTGAACGGCTCGGCAGTCGGCATCAACGCGGCCATCGTATTCGGCGCGCAGAACATCGGATTCGCGATCCCCATAAACGCCGCGAAGCGCGACCTCGAGGACCTCACACATTTCGGCCGAATCCGGAGGCCGCTCCTCGGAGTCCGCTACGTCATCATTGATGAGAAGCTGCAGGAGAAGATGAGCCTTCCTGTCGGCTACGGCGCGCTCGTGGTGCGCGAGAGCGCGCATGACCACGGCGTGGTGCCCGGAAGTCCGGCTGACCGCGCCGGCATCAAGGAGAAAGACATTATTTTGGAATGCAACGCGAAACGGGTTGACCGCGACCACCCAGTCCAGGACGTGCTTGAGAATCTCGCGGTGGGAGACGCCTTGCATCTCCTCGTCCAGCGCGGCAATAAACAGCTTAATCTCAAGGTCACGCTCGCAGAGCGCAAATAGTAAGTAGCGAGTAGGAAGTAGGGAGTAGCGATCTTACGCGATAGAGATCAGCTTATTAAGCATCTTCATCACTTCTTCGAGCAAGATCTCGGCGGACGCAAAATCAAGCCCATTCTTGCTAAAAATTTCTTTACTGATCTCCATCTGGGTTTCAAGCTCCGCGCCGGAACCGAACGCGATACGCAAGAACTGGGCTTGTTCTTTTTTATGATTTCTGCGGTAGCCCTCTGCGATATTGGAAGGTATAGAGACAGCCGCGCGTCTTATCTGCGCGGTAATCCCGTATATTTCTGAGGCAGGAAATTTCCCGGTGAGTCGATACGCTTCTACCGCCAGCTGTTTTGCTTTCTGCCACACAATGAGATCTTTGTATCCTTTTTCCATCGCACTCCCTACTTACTACTTTCTACTCACTACTCCCTATTCTAGTATTCGTACAGATCCACGAGGAACCCTTGACGGTCAAGAAGGCGGACGCGGTCGTGCCGATCGTCCAAGAATTTTGAGCCGGTCCACACCCGCCATTCACGATCCAGAAAATCCGGCTCGCTCGCGTGCTTACTGTAACAGCCATTGTAATTCAATGTATCCAAAAACGCGCGGCAGGCGTAATCGTCCTGCGCAATCGGTGGGCTCGCAGCTGGAAGACGGCATGAGCCGCTCAAGGACATGATGTAGTCCTGGCACCTGCCGGTGAATCCCCCGACGCTGGAACGGTTGATGTAGGGACAGTTCCTAGAGAGCGACGGATTGAACGCGGCGGCGTTCTCCAGATAACCGATGCACTTGTTGAGCCGAAGATTCCTGCCGATGGGGCTCACGGTCGAATAAATGGAAACCATGTCGCCGTTCTTAAGAACAATGTCGCCCTCGCCGGAGAGCCCCGAAGGATCGTAGAGCGCGACCGCCTGCGGGATGTACTGGCTGCCGCTGTTGCCCTTGAAAAGCCAGCCCGTGATATCCACCGCCTCTCCGCCGGAGAGGCCGTACGCCGAAAGATTGACCTGGCTGTAGCTGTACAACCCGCCGGGGCTCACGCCGTTCATGCGGACCTTGTGGAAGAACGGAGAAAGATCTTCAAGGGTAAAGCCGCTGGGGATTTCGGAGGGTGAGATCTGCGGAGAGGTCGGCGTTCCCGAGCCGGATGGCGGCGAGCTTATCTGCGACGACCCGGCCGAGGGCGGCGAGGTGACGCTTACCCCCACGCGCGTGGTCGATGTAGAATACAGAAGGTTAAAATTCGGCAGCGTAACGGTCCGCGTAAGCAAAAGATAGCTGCCGAACGCGATGATAAAGACGAAGCCGACGATATAGAGGGGGTTTTGGATCATGGAGGCGCGTCCTTATACTACAATATTTACGAGCCGTTTGGGTACGTACACGATCCGCTTCGGCGTCCTCCCTCCCAAAAACGTCCGTACTCGCTCGCGTCCGAGCGCAAGCTCGCGCGCCTGCTTCTCGCCGATGCCAATGGACGCCTCGACCGCATCGCGCATCTTGCCGTTTACCTGGACGACGAGCGTGAATGTTTCCTCGCGGAGCACTTTGGGGTCGTGCTTTGGCCATGACGCGCGATGAATACTGCCTCTCCCGCCTGATATGCCCCACAACTCTTCGCTCATGTGCGGCGCAAACGGCGCAAGGAGCTTGAGGAAGTCATTCCAGGTAAGCAGCGACGTATGCTGCGGGTCCGCTTCTATTTTATTCAAAAGGATCATGAGCGCGCTCACCGCGGTGTTATAGCGCAGGGCTTCGATATCCTCCCCGACTTTCTTGATGGTCTGATTCAGCAAACGAAAAACTTCCGGCCCGCTGTCTTTGGGGCGCGGCGAAGCGCTCACCACATGTCCGAACTTCCACGCGCGCTCCAGAAACCGTGTGATCCCCAAGATCCCCTGGTCGCGAAAATCGCCGCCCTGCTCGAACGGCGCGAGGAACATAAGGTACATCCGCAAGGCGTCCGCCCCGAACTTCTTGATGTATTCGTCAGGGTTCACCACGTTCCCTTTTGACTTCGACATTTTCGCGCCTTCGCTGATCAAGAGCCCGTGCGCGCGGAAATGCGTAAATGGTTCGTCAAAGCGGAGAAGTTTCATGTCGTGGAACGCCATTGCCATGAACCGTGAGTAAAGGAGATGGAGGACCGAGTGCTCTGCGCCGCCGATGTACATATTGACCGGGAGCCACGCGCGGGTCGCCGCAGGATCCCATGCGCGCCGCCTGTCGCGTACGGAAGCATAGCGCAGGAAATACCACGCGGAATCCAAGAACGTATCCGACACGTCGGTCTCGCGCCTCGCCTTTTTTCCGCACGAGGGGCACCTCACCTCATAGAATGACTTTACTGAAGCGAGCGGCGATTTTCCTTTGCCGCGCGGCCGAAAATCCTTGAGGAACGGAAGCTTTACGGGCAGGTCTTTTTCGGGAACCGCGTACCAGCCGGGCATTCCTTTTTGTTCGCCTTTCCCCGCTTTGGCGCACGATGCGCAATAGATCATCGGGATGGGCGGGCCCCAGTAGCGCTGGCGCGAGATCAGCCAGTCGCGGAGACGGTACTGCACGTTTCGCGCGCCGCCCACGGCTTTCGTGATCGCCCATTGGGCTTTTTCCGAATCCATACCATCAAACTTTCCCGAGTTCGTCATTTCGCCGCTGCCGACCCAGCATTCGCTCTGGATAACCGTTTCCTCAGCCGCCATCCCTCGCGCACCCGCGCCCGGAGGTTGCCGTATAATAACCGGCTTTATCACTGGCACGATCGGCAGCGCATATTTCTTCGCGAATACGAAATCCCGCTCGTCATGCGCCGGAACCGCCATAATCGCGCCCGTGCCGTAGGAAGAGAGTACGTAATCCGCGACCCATACCGGAATCTCCTTTTTGGTCGCGGGATTTACGGCCCGTATCCCCTTGAGCTCAATCCCTGTTTTGACTCGCCCTTCGGCAATACGCTCTTCTTCTGATCTGCCTGCGGCGCTTTTAATATAGCGCTGGACCTCGTGCCAGTTCTTGATCCTCGGCCTTAAGCTTTGAACGAGCGGGTGCTCGGGTGCAAGAACCATATAGGTCGCGCCGAACAGAGTATCCGGCCGGGTGGTGAAGACACGGATTGAAAGAATAAGATTGTTCAATATAGCCGGTTCGGTTGACCCCGTGAAGTGCTTTTTTATACTCTTTTCTTCTGCTAATCTGGCGGATAATTTTTCTGATAAATATCGTAAGTAACTGGCTCTGTGGGGCTCACGGACGTCGGAAATGATAACCTTGTCTGAAACCAGATCATTTATCTTCTTGTAATTGAAGTTCCAATTAAAACTATCCCAAAAAGGTCTTTTAGAATCTCTTGAGAATTTGGGATCAAGAGCTGCGGCGCCAAGAACCAATTTTGCTATGGGTGTGTTTGCTTTTTGAAGGACCTTCAAAGCAACAATCGCACCCAAACTATGACCAAAAAGAACCGTGTTTTCGTCCAGCGTGAAATTTTCTAAAACGTAATTAACTTGCTCTTGTTCGCTTGGATCATTGGTATTGGGAAGTTTCGGTATGTTTACTTCATATCCCCTCTTTTCAAGCTCTTTTTTAATCCAGGGATACTTGTTCTCTTGAGGAGAGCCTGTATAGCCATGGAGAATAAGATAATTTAGTTTTTCCGTCGTTTTAACCTCAAAATCGACCTCCGCGCCCTCGCTCCGGCCTATCCAGTTTCGCTGGGCGATTTTCACGCGTTCCGACCAATCCAGTTTCCCTAAATTCCTCAAAAGCTTGTCTGCATATTTAGTGATGCGGAAAAACCATTGCTCAAGCTCTTTCTTGACCACGACCGCGCCGCACCGCTCGCACTTCCCAGAGATGACCTGCTCGTCCGCGAGCACGGTCTTGCACGACGGGCACCAATTCACTGCCTGCTTCTTGCGGTACGCAAGCCCGCGTTTAAAAAGCCGCGTAAAAATCCACTGCGTCCATTTGTAGTACTCCGGGTCGTACGTTTCAAGGCGCTCGTCCCACGCAAAGCCGTTACCGATCGCTCCAAGCTGCTCGTAAAACCGCTTCTCGGTGATCTTTGCCTGCTCCATCGGATGTTTGCCGATCTTCAAGGCATAGTTTTCCGAGTGGATCCCGAACCCGTCAAGCCCGATCGGCTCGAACACGTCATACCCTTGCATCCGCTTGAACCTCCCGTAAATATCCGAGCCCGTGAACGCGTACACGTTCCCGACATGCAGCCCTTCTCCTGAAGGGTACGGGAACATCATGAGGTTATAGAACGGGCGCTTGGAGTTTTTTAAGTCCGGCTCGTAAACTTTCCGCCTCTGCCACTCCTTCTGCCACTTTCGCTCTATATCGTGGAAGTTATACTTCATACTTTCTGTTCACCTTGAGTTTATCGAAGGGCTTGCCCTGAGCCTGTCGAAGGGCCACTTTTTCTCGATGCGGGAGAAATCGTACGAAGACATCATGATGCACGAATTGTACTGAATTTACGAGGCTAAAACAAGCTATATCCGGAAAACCTGTTTCGCGTTTTCAAAAATCTGCTCATCCATTGCTTGGACAGAGACCTGTTTTAATTCCGCTAATTTCCTCACCACTTCGATCACATATCTCGGCTCGTTGCGCTTGCCGCGGTGCGGCGCAGGCGCGACATACGGCGCGTCGGTCTCGGAGAGAATACGATCCATCGGAATAGCCCTGATCACCTCGTCATAGTTCCCGCCTCGGCCTTGCTCGGCAAGTCGAGGCGGGAATGTTATCGCGCCGCCGAACGTGAAAGAAAAACCCAATGCAAGAAGCTTGCTCGCATCGTCAAGTGTTCCGGTGAAAAAGTGGATGATGCCGGGATTAGGACCTAGGAACTTGGAGTTAGTAGATAGGAGTCGGATAAGATCTTCAAACGCGCCGCGACAATGGATCATAAGCGGTTTTTCGAGTTCGTGCGCGAGCCGGATCTGCGCCTCAAATGCCTGACGCTGCTTTTGTTTTCGCTGTTCAATTTCTTCTTGCGTCAATCCGCCTCCGGCTTCGGCGGATGCTCGCTTTTGTGATCTCTCGCTGCGCTCGCGAACAAAAGCGGCATAGTCAAGCCCGCACTCGCCGATCGCAACCACTTTGGAATCTGAAGCTAAATCCCTGTAATACGTATGGTCAAATTCCTCGCCGCGGCTCGTGAATCCTTTTGCCGCCTCTCCCCCGCCCAACTCTTGCGCGTCGTGGAACGACTTTGCGGTGTGCGCGGGGTGCAGGCCGACCGCCGCATACACGCCCTCCTTGTATTTCCGCGCGAGCTCGACCGCGGAGGCCGACGTGTCTTTCTGCGTGCCGACGTTCACGAGCCACACACCCGCTTCAAGCGCGCGTAGGACCACCGCTTCTCTGTCGGCGTCGAACGCCGCAAACTGAACGTGCGTATGCGCGTCAATGAATCGCATATCACGCGATGCGCGGGAAAAGCGTCGGACATCTATCCACGCTAACCTTGCCGTCAGTATGGCGTATGCACTTCGTGATCGCTTCCGCTGTTTTCGGCAAAAACGGCGCGATAAGCGCGGCTACATTGTCCAAGATGACTGTGAGATCGTATATCACGGCCGCATCCTTTGTTTCCCATGGTTTTTTCTCGTTCACGTACGCGTCCCCGAAGCGGATGAGCTCTAAGACGGCTGTTATGGCTTCGTTGAACGCAAATCCTGCAAGCTTCCTCCGGCACGCCTCCCGGCTATCCGCAATTGCTTGTTCAACCTCCTTCGAAACGGCCAGCTTGGACAGAACAAATTCCGTATCCGCGGCGAGCGCGGTTACGCGGCTTGCGAAATTGCCGAGGCCGTTCGCGAGATTCGCATTGTAGCTCTCCTTGAACCTCTCGAGCGTAAAATCGCTGTCCTCAAACGGATTCACTTCCCGCGCGAGCCAAAAACGCACGGCATCGGTCCCGTAGGCACGGACGAGCTCGAGAGGGTCCACCACGTTGCCCACACTCTTTGACATTTTCCCGCCCGCGACATTCACGAAGCCGTGGATGAAAACCTGCCGCGAGTTGGGAAGGCCCGCCGACATAAGCATCGCCTGCCACATCGCCGTCTGTTGGCGGAGGTTGTCTTTACCCGCGACCTGGACACCTGGCCAGAAATCTCTGAATTTCTTTTCGTCCTCGGGCCAGCCCAGGGTCGAGATATAGTTCACCAGCGCGTCAAACCATACGTACATCACGTGCGAGTCGTCGCCCGGCACCGGCACTCCCCACGGCATCTTCTCTTTGAGCCGCGAGATGCTGAAATCATTGACGCCTCCGGCAACGAATTTCCTGATCTCGTTGAATCTGAAGTCCGGCACCACAAAATCCGGATGCCCGTCGTAGAAATCCAGCAATTTTTTCTGGTATTTCGAGAACTTGAAAAAGTAATTCTCCTCTTCAATGGTCTCAAGCGCGAGATTCGGGTGAACGGGGCAGCGGCCGTCAGTAAGCTCCGAATCGGTCTTCTCGAGCTCGCAGCCGACGCAATATTTTATCTTATACGCCTTTTTCTCTATGTCGCCGCTCTTCTCGCACCGCCTCCAGAATTCCTGCGCGGCCCTCATATGGCGCGGGTCGGTCGTACGGATAAAATCGGTGTAGCTCAAATTCAGGGCATCTTTCAATAATTCGAACTTCTTCGCATACTCGTCCGCATACGCCTGCGGGTCTTTTTTCTCTGCGAGCGCCTGGCGGTACACCTTCAGTCCGTGCTCATCGGTGCCGGTATTGAACACCACCTCGTCGCCCGCAAGGCGGCGATGCCGCGCGAGGATATCCGCCTGAACGATCTCTAACGCGAAACCGATATGGGGCGGCGCGTTCACGTACGGGAGCGACGTCGTAATGTAGAACTTTTTCATTTACGCCCCAACCGGCTCGCGGCGGCGCCGCTTCCCGGACCAATCTTCAAGGATTTCCTGCGACACCACGGTAGCCGGTATCGAGATGAGCATGCCGAGGATCCCCCCGAGCTCGAATCCGAGAAGGAGCGCGATGATCACGATCACCGGATGCAGGGCTACGTGACGTCCGACGATGACCGGCACGAGGAAGTGGCCTTCGATCTGATGGATCACCAGGAAGACGCCCAGCGTATAGAGCGCGAGGGTAACGGACGTGGTGAACGCAGAGAGCACGGCCGCGGAACCGGAGAGGATAGGCCCCATATACGGCACGAGCTCGAAAAACCCGGCGAGGATCGCGAGCAGAAATGCGTACTTCACTTTAAGGAGGAACAGCGCGATGAACACGGTGAGCGCGATGGCAAAGCTCAAGACGATCTGCGCGCGGAACCAGTCGCCGATCCGCTTCGATGAGTTCGCGTAGATGCGCAGGGCCGTATCCTCGTAGTCCGGCGGGAAGACCGCGCGGATGAAACGCTCGATTCCGTCACGGGTGAGGCTCAAGTAGAACGCGGAGATCAGGATCGAGAACGAAAGGATGACGCCGCCGAGCACGTGCGACACCACGCCGAGCGGCGATGAGGCGCCGGAGAAGAATTCCTGTGAAATACGGTTGATGAGCGTGCTCGCCGACTGCGCGGTACGGAAATTCACGAGCGGCCCCCACCACGTCCCGCCGGTCGTCTGGCTGAGCGTGATGAGCGCGGTGTTGATATCAACGATGATGAGCGGGATTATCGTGTACACCGTAAGGATGATGCCGACGGCGCCCGCAAGAAACACCATGATCACCCCGAGCGCCCGCGGGATGCCGCGCCGCTCCAAAAAATTCACGATGAACTCCAATCCCGACGAGATGACGATCGCCAAAAACAGGCCGAGGAGGATCCTCTTGCCCCAGAACATGAGGGCGACAAGTACGATGAAGAACAACACACGCCATAAACTGGCCCACGAGATTTCCAATGTCTTCCTCTCCATGCCGGTGATACGAGATCTTGCAACCGATACGATTTAGTATCAGATTACACACAAAATCAGGCGGATACAATAGGCGCTTCCCTGCCAAACGGGCCGCCAGCAAGGACTACAGGCGCAGAAGCTTTTTAAATACCTGGGGCTTTTTATAGGGGCCGATGACCGCAAGGTTCAGCTTCGAATTCACGAAAAGCGTCCGTGCGATAGCACGTATCTCTTTGGCTTGCACGGCCTGGATCCGCCGTATGAGGGTCTCTGGAGCGATAAGGGATCGGGTAATGATCTCCTGCCCGCCGTAATAGCTCGCGAGCTCGTCCGACGTTTCCAGGCCGAGCATAAAATTGCCGACCATGTGGTCTTTCGCTTTTTTGAGCTCGGCGGGCGGGACAAGCTCTCTCCGGAGACGCCGGAGCTCGTCCAGCATCGCCTCAATGACCTTCTCTGTCTTTTTGTGGTCTACGCCCGCAGAGATCGTTGTGTAGCCGTGATCCAAGAACAGTTCGGCGCCAGCGCGCACATAGTAGGCGGCGCCAAGCTGATCACGAATACGAGTAAAAAGACGCGAACTCATTCCACCTCCCAAGACATCAGTCAAGACCTGCAAAGCGTACCGCCGGGGATCCAAAATATGGAACGCGCGCGTCCCCAGCACGAGATGCGTCTGATCGGATCCTTTAAATTTGGAGAGTACTTGCGGCCCGCGCTGGCTCTCGCGCGTCTTGGCTTTGCCGGTCTTGGGCTCGCGTGGAAGATGCGCGAACAGCCCCTTGATCTGCCGCATCGTCTGCGCGGGATGGAACGCCCCTGCGACGATCACCACGGTCGCCGGCGCGACATAGTGTTTCGCGCGATAAGCGACGAAATCATCGCGCCGCAGAGTTCTTATGACCTCTTTTCTCCCCGCGATATCCCATCCAGCGGGCTGGTTGCCGTAGAGCAGCGCGGAGAAATCTTCCTGCACGCGGCGCATCGGCGTATCCTCGTACATATTGATCTCCTCTATGATGACCCCGCGCTCTTTCTCAATCTCTCCCGCCGGGAAAATAGGATTCAGGTAAAGGTCGGATACGAGCTCCAGAATGCGTGAAAGCTTGTGGCGCTCCGCCTTGGCCCAATAGCCGGTGTATTCCTGGCCGGTGAACGCGTTATATTCCGCGCCCAAGGCGTCGAGTTCCGCAGAGATCGTGCCCGGCTTCGGACGCTTCGTAGTGCCCTTGAACACGAGGTGCTCAAGAAAGTGCGAGATGCCGTTTATCCTCCGTGTTTCGTACTCGGAGCCGGCCTCAACCAGCACCAGGACCGTCGCGGTGAGGCTCGACGGCTGCGGCACGAGGATCACGCGGAGGCCGTTTTTGAATATTGTTTTTTTGACCATGGCGGTACAAGCTACCCCGTAATGGTATCAATATCCTGCTGGAACCGCTGTGCGCGGCTGATCACTGCTTCGCCGTACGTCCACAAGTACCTCTGCCAATTCCCTCCCGCATAATAGCGCGCGGCGGCCCTCCGCTCGTTCGCGATGGACGCATTCGCCGCGCCCGCGTCCCTTAAGTACAGCGCGGTGGCCACGAACGCATCGGCGTTATTCCACGGCGACGCCGGAGTGCGTCCAGTGATCTGCGACACCGCATCGCGATAGAGTTGCCAGGTCGAAGGGATGAACTGCGCCGGCCCCATCGCGCCGCCGTAGACGCCGTCCGCGTTCGGGCACGATACGGTGACCGCGTCCGGAGAAATGTTCAGCTCGGCTACGATCGTGAGGAATATCTGCTGGTTTTTCGGGCTCATCGCGGTCGTGTAGCTGCACCTGCCGACGTTCTTGCCGAGCGCCGACTCGCGGTCCAGAACCGCGAGGATCAGCGCGGCGCGCACGCCGGTCGCGCCAGATGCGAGCTTCGCATACTGGTAGGCCTGTTCAAAACTCAGCTCGCCGCCGCCCAAGAGCTGGAAGATCCTGCTGCGGATCTGCGCGGCGGTTTCCTTGGTCTGCTTGAGGAGCGACTGGTATTTCGACTCCTGGCCCTTGGTCGCGGCAAGCAGGTCGTTCTTTTGCTGTTTCAGCTGGCTGGTCTCGCCCTTCTGGGACACTTGGTATTCCTGGAGCGTCGCGGCGTCCGCCCGCGCGAGCGCGAACTGATCCTTCTGATCTTCCAGCTGATCACGGAGATTGCTGATCTCGATAATGGTCGTTCGCACGTTATTCTGCAGAAGCGCGAGGCTGTTGAGATCGCTGAAAAAGTCGGACAGCTTGGGATGCTTCAAAAAGATCTCCACCAGGGTCAAATTGTCGTTCTCGTAGAGGCTCTTCAAAAGATCGGAGAGGACGGCCCGTTTGCTAAGGATATTGCCCTCGGTGGCACGGATCTGGGTTTGCGTCTCGCCGATCTTCTGATCGATCCCCGCAAGCGTGAGCTGAACCGCTTTGATCTGCAGATTCAACTTGGCGACCTTGCTGTCCAGTTTGGAGATCTCGTTCTTTAGCGTGCCTCCCTGTTTTTGGTAGCTCACGATCTGGTCCTCGTATTGGTCGATCTGGGACTCGAGGGTGTGCAACTGATCCTCGAGTGATTTTCGTTCTTCATCGCTCACCGCGTTCTGCGCCCGCGTCACCATGGTAGGCGCCGCAGCCAATCCCACAACCAAGAACCACACCGCACAGCCGACGGCGGCTAATTTCAAGAACGCCGTAAGGGACACCCGGCGCGTCCTGTGGTAGTCGAGGTTTATCCGCCGCGCGCGCGCGCGATACACGCTGTCGCGCGAGGTCTGGATGTCAAGAAGAGATTTTGGTCGAAGGAGCCGCATAAGGGAGTAAGAATGGCGATCGCCAATATATCATAACGCGAATCCACCTTATGGGAAACGAAGGGATAGGCGCGGAGTTACGCCGCGGGCTTCTCCTTTTCCTTGTCTTTCTCTTTTTCTTTCTCGCGCTCGATCTTCTTCTCTTCGGACTCAACCTTGACCTCGCTCACCTCTGCCGGCTTCTCCACCACCTCTTCCTTGAGCGGCGGCGTCACCGTCACCATCACGGTGCCCGGCGCGACAAGAATCTTCACGCCCTTCGGCGGCCGTAGATCTTTCACGTAGATGCTCTGGTTCAATTCAACAAGCGGCGACAGAGAAACCGTGAAGCGATGCGGCAGATCCGCGGGCAGCGCCTCCACTTCTATCTCCGTCATCGTCTTGTTGAGTATGCCGCCCAGGTTCTTTACTGCCGGCGCTTCATCCACGAATTCGACCGGTATGTGAGCGGTGATCTTCTGGTCCATCCGCACTTCGTAAAAATCGACGTGTGTCACATCGTCGTGCAGGCGATCGCGCGCGACGTCGTGAATAAGCGCGGGACGCGTCTCTTTGTCCACGCGTAGCGTGATAACCGTATTCTCGCCGGCCTCTTTAAAAACTTTTTTGAACTCTTTGACGCCGACCGCTAAATGAAGATTCTTCACGCCGTGCCCATAGAGTTCGGCGGGAATGAGGCCCTGCTCCCGAAGGGCCTTGCTCGCTTTTCCGAGTTTGTCTCTGATTTGGGCGACCAGTTCCATAGCACCATAGCGTAGCAAAAGAGTGGTCGTCCCGCAACCCCCTGCTCGCTCGCTCCGCATTTTGGTTTACGGGAAGCTATCGGAGGCGTCAAAAGTTCGGCCTCCGATCGCGATCGGAGTTTTGACGCCGAGATGCAGGCGGCGGTTCTCCGCAGGAGCGAACCGAACGCCGATTCCCGGAAGTCAAAAGGCGGAGCACCGTGCCCGCTCGGCCTGCGGGACGGCTTTCTTAACAAAGTCCGCGCGGGGGCTTTACTGCGGGCTGCTGAACAACCGCAAACGCTCGCTCACCGTCTTTTTTATCGCTTCAAGCGGGAAAGAATAGAGCTTATAGGGCGCAACTTCATCCGGCTTCCTGCGAAGGCCAAGTTCCATTCCCTTTCTCCAAGCGAGCCGCAGTTCTGTGTTGATATGGATGATGCTCACGCCCGCATTGATCGCCTCGCGGAAATCCGCGTCCGAGGTTCCCGACCCTCCGTGGAGCACGAGAGGAACGTTCACCGCCTTCTTGATCGCCGCGATCCGCACGATGTCAAGATTTTTCCCGGCCGCATCCGGCCCCGACGCTTCTCCGAGGAGGCCGTGAAAATTCCCCACCGCCGGAGCCAGTAGGTCAACGCCTGTCCTCTTCACGAATTCGGCCGCCTGTTCGGGAGTCGTAAGGTCTTCCGGGCGGACCGCGGCGCCCGCGGGAATTTCCTTAAGCAGCTCTGACGAAGAACCGATATACCCGATCTCGCCCTCGACCAGGATGTCGGGATTCACGGATTTTACGTACTCGACCACGAATTTCGTTTGGGTGACATTCTCTTCCCAGTTTAGTTTTGCGCCGTCGAAAAGGATCGCGTCGTATCCGGCCGCAACCGCCTCCTTCGCCTTTTCCATGGAATGGGTGTGGTCGGCGTTCAGGAATATCGGGAACTGATGCTCTTCTCGGAGCGCGCGGACGAGCGCCGCCGCCTGCCGCGGCCCGAGGAAGTCGCGTTCCCCTTCCGACGTACCGATAAGCACCGGCACATTAAGTTCCCATGCCGCCTCAAAGATCGCCTTGAGTGCGACGAGGTCGGAAATGTTAAAATGGCCGACCGCCCCGCCCTTCTCCTGCGCCTCCGCGAGAGTTTCCCGTAATAGTTTCATCCCTCACCTTTCAGAGATTTTTCGCTTCGCGACTCCGAAGCGATGCAATCCGCACGGAACCATCCTCCGTAATGACAAGAGATCAAGACTGCCTGCTTCTCCATCTCTATCTCTGAAAGGTGAGGGATGCATGGCCTAGAGCGTGAAATATCCTTGCAGGAGATATTTTTTGGAAAATCGCTCAAGTTCTTCGCGCCCGAAATATTCGACGAAGATCTTGTTCCACAGCGCTTCTTGATGATGGTACAGGTATTTTACCATTTCCCGCTGCTTCACGAGCGACATAACGGTATCAACGAGATTGAAGCTCACGAGCACGTCCACGCCGCTTTCGTCGCGGAAGAAATCTCCAGCCCATCCCAGCCGCGACCAGAACATAAGCTCGTCGGGAAGCTCCTTGCTCGCCTGGCCGACTCGCGGAAGGTCGGTCTCCGCTCGAGACCAATGCAGCGCTTCCGGGTTGATGCGCGGGACGAACAGGCGCCAGTCATTCTCGTCGTCCTTCGCAAGATACCTCTGGACCACAAGCCACGTGCTTTTCCCTTTCTCCTCGCGGCGCTCCTGGAGCACGTCCCCGCGAAGAAGCGAGACGAGGTCTCTGCTGAACGTGCGGGGATGTTTTGCGGACGCCCGGAACATCTCTGAGTAGAACGGGATCTCGTGAAGATAGTGGAGCAATAAGCTCACCATGCGCAGCAGCTCACCAGGAATGCCAAGCGTGATGGGGATGATGAACACTACCCCCATTTCCTTGAGGTGGCTGATGTTGTGCCACTTCTTCCTTGCGAACGACTGGGCGGCTTGATCCCACACCTGCCCGAGCGCCCTCACCTGAACCTCGCGCTCCTCGAAGTCGCCGGGCGCGAGCTTCTCGTATTGCTTGAAAAACACCGCATTCAGCCACTCGCTGCCCTCCACGAACCGGAGCGCGCTGTAGACCTCAAAAAGGTCTTCCTTGTCGAGCATGCGGTCCACGGAATCGTATCCGAGAAATTTCATGACCTGCGCAGGAGGATTTTTCCGCAAAAGTTCCTTTGCCTTGTCGAGTTTCAGGAAAAATCCTTTGGGCGGAACCGCCACCCGCTTCGCGATCTCCGCAATCTTCTGGCACTGCTCGACCGCCTGGAAATCCGGCCGCCCCAGACACTCAAACATTTTATAGTCGTCCGCCTTCACTTTGGAGATCAAAGAATTATACACGGCGCGCGCGCGCGCATCCCTCCGGAGGCCCAGCGCCTCAAGATGCTTCGCGATCACCTCCTCGTTCTCCTCGAGGACGTTCTCGATCACGCCTTTTTTGCCGGTGAGCGCGCTCAGCCGCTCTTCGATGGCGATGAAAAGATGCTTATCGGTTCGCAGGATCTTTGCGACTTTTTCCTGTTTTTGCTCAGCAGAAAGCGCCATTGGTTTAGAGTATCTTCCGGGTTATTGCGAGACGTCTCCAGCGCGGCTCCGATTCGAACCTGCGCTTCGTGAGTATTCCGGCTTGCGCGCCGATCGCTTCCACGACCGACGTCGCGTTCGCCGACCCGAGCCGAATAGCGTATCCGATGTCTTGAATTCGCGCAAGGCCCGCCACGAATCCGGAACCGAATGCGTCTCCCGCGCCCGTCCTGTCCACAAGCTTCTTTTCCTTAAAGACCCCGGCGCGATAGATCGTGCGCCCGTCCGACACGAGAACCCCGCGCGGACCGTCGTGCATCACGGCGATCCCTTTAACGAGCGTATCGAATTTTTTGAAGATCGCCCGCTCGTTCCCGTACGGCACGCCGGTCAGGTATGCGGCCTCTTCACGGTTCAATGTGATCACGTCGAGTTCGCGCAGGATCGGGCGCAGGCGCCGCGCGCCGAGATTCAGATAATACTTTGAAGGGTCCATTGCGATCTTCGCCTTTTTGCGCCGGAGCGCCGCGATCGCGCGCATGATGATCGCAAGCGGGATCTTCCCGGGAACGATGTACGCCCACTTCGCGTTAAGCTTCGCAAACGGCAGGTCGCGCAAGGCCAGATCCTCGGACGCGCCCCGGTAGTTCAGAATGGTCCGCTCGCCGCCCGGAGAAAGGAGGATCGCGGACCATGCCGTACCTTTCTTTTTGCGATCCCGCACCACGAGCGGATGTATGCCTTCTTTTTTAAGTTTTTTGAGAATTTCCGCGCCTATAAAATCGGCTCCTATCTCCGCTAACGCGCCCGCGCGAAATCCCTGCCGCGCGAAAGTCACCGCAGCGTTCGCCGCGCCTCCGCCGATCAAAAATTCCGGCTTGCCAATTTCGATCTTCGCGCCCAGCGCGAAACACTGCGCCTCGCCAGTCGGAAACCCAAGCTTCTCCAAATGCCTCGGGTCTTTTAAAACCTTAAACAGCGGGCTTTGCAAAAATACGTCCCGCGTCGCCGTACCAATGGTGATTACGTCGTACATAGGAATAGGAGTTAGTAGCTAGTAGTTAGGAATCAGTAACTAGGAATTAGTTCTCAGGACTTGGGATAGTTTATTTAACATTCTCATAATTTCGTCCAAGAGCGCCACCGCGTCGGAATGCTCACTGTCAGTTATATAGCTGAGTTTCTTGGAAATTTCCAGCTGGGTTTCTAATTCTGCCCCGGATGAAAACGCGACGCTGATAAACCGGGCATACTCTTTCGTGTGGCTTCTTGCATATCCTTCCGCTATGTTGGACGGAATCGCTACTGCGGCTCTCCTCATCTGGCTCGTGAGCCCGTACGATTCGGCCTGCGGAAAGTTGTTTGTTTGTTGATAAATTTTCAGAACGAGGTCCATGGATTTCTGCCAAACGGTCAGCTCTCGAAATGATTTCGTCTTTTCCATTACACTAACTCCTAAATCCTAGCTACTAACTACTTTCTCCGTATTGCTCTCTTCGCCGCCGCGACAATATGCTTCACGCCCATCCCGTACTTTTCAATAAGCTCTGCTGGCGGGCCGGATTCTCCGAACACGCCCTGCATGCCGATGAACTCCATCGGTGTCGGCGCGTGTTTCGCAAGCGCCTCGGCAACTGCTCCGCCCAAGCCGCCCGAGACCTGGTGCTCCTCTACCGTCACCACGGCACCGGTCTTCTTCGCAAGCTCAACGATCTTTTTCTCGTCCAGCGGCTTTATCGTATGGCTGTTCAGCACCACGACCCCGATCTTTTCTTTTTCAAGCTCCCGCGCCGCAAGGAGCGCGTTATAGAGCAATCCGCCGCATCCGATGATTACGACCTGCGGCTTTACTCGCCCTGAGCTGGTCGAAGAGGCCGATTCCCAAAACACCTCTACTTTGCCAGGGGTGAACGCCGTTTCCTCGGTCGTCATGACCGGGGTCTTTTCACGGCCGAACCGCAGATACACGGGTCCCCAAAGTTTTGCCGCGGCGACCGTGGCTTTCCTCGCCTCGATCGCGTCGCACGGCACGATCACCCTCATGTTCGCCATGACGCGCATGGTCGCGATGTCTTCTACCGCCTGGTGCGTCGCGCCGTCGGGCCCCACGGAAATGCCCGCGTGGTGGCCCGCGATCTTTACGTTTGAATCGTTATACGAGATCGTCGTACGGATCTGCTCCCAATTCCTGCCAGGTGAAAACGTCGCATAGGAAGAAATAAAGGGAATTTTACCGGACACTCCCAAGCCCGCGGCGATCGTCGCCATGTTCTGCTCTGCCACGCCGCACTCGAAAAATCTGTCCGGAAATTTTTTGGCGAAAAGATGGGAATACGTGGATTCCGTAAGATCCGCGCACAGCGCCACTACGTTTTCGTCCGCTTCACCCGCGATAAGCAAACCGTCTCCAAAGCCCGCTCGAGTCGGCTTCTGCTCGATGTCGTCAGAGAAGATCTTTGGATTCAATTTGACGTCAGGATTGAGCATTTATTTAGTGAACTTGAACGTGGAGAGGATTTGGTTAAACACATTCTGATTAAATTTGACAATTAGAGGTGAATAACCATAAATCCTAAAATAAACTACTGCGCCATCTCTTCGCATCAGGACTTCTTCC
>MHLC01000023.1 GCA_001818655.1 Candidatus Liptonbacteria bacterium RIFCSPLOWO2_01_FULL_56_20 | reverse complement strand
TATGACCATTACCGCTTCGTCGTCAACGCCGACCGGCAATTCCACGATCACGGTCACTGGCACAGGCGGAAGCGTGGTACGCACGACGTCGTTCACATTGACCGTGACTGCGGCATCTGACACCACCCCGCCCACGGTTGCAATGACTGCGCCTGCAAACGGCGCCACCGTTTCCAGCACGATTGCGGTTTCAGCAACCGCTTCAGACAACGTGGGAGTTGTGGGCGTGCAGTTCCTCTTGGACGGCGCTTCCTTGGGGACGGAAGACACCGTATCTCCCTACAGCATATCCTGGGATACAACGAGCGCCACGAACGGATCCCACACTTTAGCTGCCCGTGCGCGGGATGCGGCAGGCAACCAAACCACTTCGACCGCGATCACGGTCAATGTGGACAATCCTGTATTTGACTTCTCGCTTTCAAACGCCGGCAACCGCTCGGTTGTCCAGGGGTCGTCAGTCACAAGCACGATTACTGCGACGCTCGTATCCAGCCCGACGCAATCGGTGTCGTTCACGGCATCGGGTCTGCCTGCGGGCGCGTCAGCATCGTTCGGGCCTACGTCCTGCAGCCCGACCTGCAACACGACCATAACCCTTACCGCTTCGTCGTCAACGCCTACCGGCAATTCAACCATTACCGTGACTGGCACAGGAGGGAGTGTAGTGCGCACGACATCGTTCACGCTCACCGTCCAATCTGCCAGCTCCGGCTTTACAGATAATTTTGATACTAATCCGTTCTCGCCTGCGCGCTGGGTCATTCAGCTGGGCAATATAGTCTGGGATTCTATTAATCTTGAGTTTGATATAGACGAACCCGGAAGCGGCTCTGGTCCAATCTTTAGATACATCGCCAACAGTCCGGGAACCGTCGAACACGAGTCTCAGATAACCGCCCTGTTTCTCTCTTCCAACAGCTTGGTGGGGCCAGGCGTGAGAATGGCCAATACGGGAGCAAATGACGCTTACGGCCTGCGCATAGATCCTGTTGGAGTAACCCTCTTCCGCTATAATGCCGGAGCGCGTTCGAACTTAGGATTTCAGTCCGTACCCGTTACGATAACTTCTGGAAACTACTACACAATGAGATTGGCAGCGCGAGGAGCCGTGGGAAGCGCAGTTACTTTAAACGTCTGGATGGTTAATCACGGACCATCCAAACCTACTGACCCTGGATGGATTGGCGTGGACGGGAGTCCGGATCTAACGTTTACGGATACCGCCGTTTCAGGAACCAGGCTAGACGGAAGTCAACATACCGAGGCAGGCATTTCAGGCCGAGTAGGCGGCGGAACGTATGATGACAGAACTGACTACTTCAAGGTCAGGGCTATCACTTACTAAATAATTGCTCGATCGTTGCTGATTGTGTCGCGCGGTCCAGGCTTCTGCGGATATGCTTTACCCCGACCGCCCGGAGCGATCAATCCCGGCGTTTTTTGCGTTGTGATCTTAAGCGCAACGGACAGCGCGCTCGCCACAACCTAAGTGGCTATGCGGAATTATACGCTCTTGCGGCCATATGGTATACTTTCCTTATGATGGGATACGGATTCGGGTACGGATCCATGATGGAGGGCTGGGGGGCGTTCGGGTTCCTTGCGGGACTCGTGGTGCTCATTGACCTCGTCCTCCTCGGGATCTGGCTCTGGCAGCAGATTTCGAAAAAATAAAGCTCTCCTGCGCGGCGCGTGCGATGATCCTTTTTTCTGATGCGACGCTTTCGAGAGGGGCAGTTTAATGTTACTATATACCTTCGGCCGGAAAACGAATGGCGGGAAAGAAAAAGAAAGATAAAGAGCCGACGTACGACTTTGTAATCCTGGGAGCCGACGGTATGCAGGGTTCGATCGTGGCGCGCGACCTCCTCGAGAGGGGATACGCGGTTTTTTTGGCGGATATCGTCAAGCTCCGTATAGATTGGCTCATGCGCAAGTATCCGAAGCAGACGACGTTTCAATTCATAGATCTCCGCGATGCCGACAGAACGATCGGCCTTATCCACAAATCCGGCGCCGAGGTCGTCATCAACTGCGCCGAGGGAGATTGGAACTTGCATGTTTACCGCGCCTGCATCGCGAGCGGAAGGCACTGCATTGATCTTGGTTCGCGCTTCGGCGTGACGGCCGACCAGTTCAAATTGAGCCGCGAGTTCAAGAAGATAGGCCGCGTCGCGATCACGGGATGCGGCTCCGTCCCGGGGATAGGAAACGTGATGCTCGCGCACGCCGCCAAGAAGTTCGATTCCCTGGACAGCGTTGACGTAGGATTCGCCTGGAATTCAAACATCAAGAAATTCGTGGTTCCGTTTTCCATCGAAAGCATTCTCGAGGAATACACGCTCAAGGCGCCGTACCTCAAGGAATCCAAGCTGCGCCGGATGCGGCCGGCCGACTCCGCCGTCGTGAGAAACTTCCGCGCGATAGGTCCGCAAAAGATTTTCCTGGCAGACCACCCGGAGATCTACACGTTTCATCATTACTTCAGACGCCTCGGTTTGAAAAACATCAGATTTTGGGCGGGATTTCCTGAACACGCCGAGCGCACCATCTCGACGCTCATTGACCTCACGTTCGCGAACACGAAAGAGGTCCATTTCGACGCTCAGAAACTGGTGCCGATGTACTTTCTTGCCCAAATGCTCAAGCGCCTCCAGCCGCCTCGGGGGTACAAGGAATGGGAAAATCTCTGGGTTGACGTCACTGGCAGCAGGAACCGGAAGAGGAAAAGGATTTTAATGGAATGCATCGTGCCGCCGCTCAAAGGGTGGGAGAGCGTCGGCTGTAATATCGACACCGGCTTCCCGGCGGCGATAATCGCAGAGATGATAAAGTACGGCGACATTTCCAAGCCGGGGAGTTTCGCTCCGGAGGCGATAGTGCCGGAAAAGAAGTTTTTCAAAGCGCTGAAGAAAAGGAAGTTCCAGATTTACGAAAACGGCAAAAAGCTCAATTCTTGAAAAGCTCTGTAGCAGGTTTTCGCGGGACGCGATGCCGATCCGCGGCATGGCCGCTCCGCGCCGCTACGATAAGTCATCAACGAAGACCTCGTAATACGCCAAGCCGATAAGCGCGGACATCATTATATACATCACAAACTCCTCGATCGGTATCACCACGCCAGCCAGATGAAATGTTCAAGTAGCATTCGCGCGCGTTTTGCGCTATGCTGAATCTACATGAAGCTTCCGCTTGCGGAGAAACCATTGAAAGTGCTTTTTGTTGGGGCCGAAGCGTCGCCGTTCGTAAAAGTAGGGGGGCTCGGCGAAGTATTGCGAGCCCTTCCGAAAGCTATGCGCGAGCTCGGGTGCGACGCGCGCATGTTTATGCCGAAATACGGGAGCATGGATGCGGAAAAATTCCCGATGAAGCTCGAGATGGGACGGCTGCGCGTCGTGCCGAAAGAGGAGGACCCTCACGATCTTCTTATCTTGAACATCCTCGTCCATACGGACAGCGATAAAGGCGTAACCTATTTTTTGGAAAATATGGAATGTTTTGAGAAGCGGGCGAATGTCTACGGCTATGCCGACGATACGATGCGGTGGGTGCTTCTCTCGCGTTCGGCGATCGAGTTTGCAAAACGCTCCAAATGGAAACCTGATTTTATCATCGCGAACGATTGGGAAACCGGATTTATCCCTAATCTGCTCAGGACCGAGTATGCCGAAGATAAAACCCTTGCGGGGATCGGCGCCGTGTTCTGCATCCACAATCTGCGCAATCAGGGCACCTTTGACGCGGCGTTCGTTTCGGAAGTGGACGCGGATTTCGGCCGGAAGCCCATCCCCCCGTTCTTCGCCGATATGAAGTACCTGAACGGGATGCGCCGCGGGATCCTGTATGCCGATCAGATCGTGACGGTCTCGCCAACCTATGCGCAGGAGATCGTCTCCAAGGAATACGGCGAGGGATTGGACGGCATACTTCAGGAGCGGCGCGGCGACCTAGTCGGCATCCTGAACGGTATTGACGCGGAGCGTTTCGACCCGGCAACCGACACCGTGATCGCCGCGCGATACAGCGTTCACCACCTGAACGCCCGGCAAAAGAACAAAACGGCGCTCCAGCGCCAATTCGGTCTTAAAGAAGACGAGCATATTATGATTCTCGGCATGAACTGCCGACTTGACGAACAAAAAGGGCTCTCGCTCATCGAACCGATCATGAAGCACCTGCTCGACAATCTTTTATTCCAGTTCGTCCTTGTGGGCGACGGCAGTTCAAAATACAAAAAATTCTTTAAGGAACTCTCCGGGGCATACCCGAGCCGCGTGGGCGTTCACCTGGAATATGATGAGAAACTGCCGCGCATGATCTACGCCGGCGCGGATGCCGTGCTTGTTCCGTCGCGCTTTGAACCGGCTGGCCTGGTACAGCTCGAGGCGATGCGCTACGGCTGTATCCCGATTGTCCGGAAGACCGGCGGCCTTGCAGATACGGTGGAAGATTTCGATCCGCACGGCGGAAAGGGGACGGGGTTCGTCTTCGAACCGTTCGACCCGCAAGCGCTCCTTATAACGGTCGTGCGCGCATACGAAAGCTACCGGAACAAACGCGAGTGGATGCGGCTCGTGGAACGGGCGATGTCCCAGGATTTTTCTTGGAAGAACTCGGCGCGCAAATATATGGCGCTCTGCCGGAAATCGAAACGCAATGCGGCACCAAAACCGCCAGGCAGTTAAGATGCGAAGAGCAATATCGCATGGCCTATCCTCTCTATTTCTCGGCGCAGGGCCGTTTTATCTAAACGCCGTCCCTCTCTCCGCTGCCGACGCGTCGCGTCATAGAATCAAGCGATATGAAATTTCCACCCGCCTAAATTCGCTACAGGAGTACTGAACTTAGGTGGGGGCCCCGAGCAGACGCCGTCTTCTGCTCCGGGGCCGATTTAGATTTCAGGCTGCCGACTCGGGCGGGAAGTCCCACCCATCGAGAATCGATCGCAGACTCCGCGGCTCACCAAGCTGCACCCTCCAGCGCGACAGGTAGCGCTTGGCCCGCGAGTCAAACCACCAGTGCTGCATGTGTTTGCAGATCCGGCAAGATCCTCCATGATCCAGCCAGACTTTCTTCTTCTCAAGCGTGGCAACGATCCTCTCTTTCCTGTAAAAAGCGACGATATGGGCCACCCGCTCCATGCCGACCCGCGGCCCGCTTCCAAAGGCGACCGCATCACAGCCCTCCACAAGCATCAGCTCGAAAAAGGTCCTGTCTCCGTAGAGGCCAAGCATGCTTATCCAGTCTGATTGCACGTTCCACCCCCTCGCTTTTGAAGTCAACAAATCCGCTGCATTACTTATGCCTTATGGATGCGTAGTAGTCAATAGCTCGTTGACGGGCATTCCTAGTCAATTGGTACAAGCGATAGTGTTTTTTTGAGGTAGAATATGGGGTTTTCGAACATTTCCGGTGAGGAAAATCTGAAGCA
>MHLC01000022.1:2318-34761 GCA_001818655.1 Candidatus Liptonbacteria bacterium RIFCSPLOWO2_01_FULL_56_20 | reverse complement strand
ATAGGCGCTCTTGACAGAAAAATTCTACCACAAAACCGCGCGCTCCGCGAGCGGCTGCTGCCGCTCAATTATACAACCTCGCTATTGTAGCAGCTTTCGTCCGCTTCCGCTGAAGCTACGGCGGGACTTCGGCCTGTTTTTGTCATACAACTTCCGCATTGTAACACTGCTCGCAATACACGACCTCAGGCCGATTCGGAGCATAAGACGTCTCAAATTTGTTGGGGCAGGGATCGCTTTTGTGGAAATGCGCGATGGTGTTTTGATAGACGCCGTTCTCTGACTTCGCTCCGGCGCAGGTGCATTTTCGATGCCAGAGCTTTAATGGATTTCGCTGTTTGAGGCGCTCGTAGTGCCTACAGTTAGGGCATAATCTGGGCAAGGGCAGGTTCATTCTGCGGTAGAACTGCAATTCCTGGGGGATGAGCTTGAACGCAGTCGTGCATTGATGGTTGCAAATTGGCTTGCCAATTTGCCCTGAGCCTGCCGAAGGGCTACTTACTGCATGCGCGCAGCCAATGGTTTCCTTGAGAATGCTATCGTCTACGTCCTTGATGTGATCAGGCAGATCTTCTGGTTTCTTGGTTATCGTATATTGCTTGGTCTCCGGGTCTTTCCAGCAATACCCCTTGGCAAGCGCTTGTTCCTTGGTCAGCGGGAAGTATTCTTGGGCAATGGTTTCGTTGTATGCAAACGGCGAGAGTTCGGGTGGGAAGAATTCGCCGTATTTGTATACCCTGCCCTGCTTGTCCACGTAGGGCATGGTGTTCATATGCTCTATTATCTTGGGCACCAACTTTTCATACTCTTCCTTGGTGTACTGCTTGTTCAGGATGCAGTATTGCTTGTTGCGGAGGCCGACGCAGGCGAAGAGATTGAAGGAGCCGTGACAGTTATATGAGTATTGGACATCATGACACCCCCATGCCACTACAGAAAACTTAGCATTCGAGCCCTGGAGACCAACGTCGACAACTTCGTAGAGAAGCTCGGCATTGCCGCCCATGCCGTATCCGTCAAACGCGTCTTTCAGATTAAATCCACCCCAAACAATGAATTTAGAATCTTCGGCTCTCAAAAGATCGAAACAGTAACGGCAATTTTTTGTTTCCCCCACAATGTCGCCTACCACGCCGACCACCTTGAAAGAATACATAAATTTCTTGGGGAACATTCTTACAAGGTCCCGGTGCCTTTTACGAATATCTTCGATGCTGCGATGACTCCCCAAGTCAAAACCCCGCAGAGCTTCTTTATACCCCTCTTTTGTATGGGGCTGATTGAAAATGTAATAAGATTTATTCCGTAAACCAACGCACCCAAAGCAATTGGAGCAGTTTCGGCAATCGTATAAAAACCAAGAGTCCCGGCAATCCTCGCATCCGAAGCTGAAGAAAAGCCGATACGAAGTTCCGCAATTTACATCTTCGTAGCAGCCCTCCATCTTATCGGTTAGGTACAAATCCACTGAATCCTTATTTTGTGCCGTTCGGTTCGCATAGAGGACATTTTCATTTTGTATCCCCGCCGAAATGAGGTAAGAATTCTTGCTATCGCGTGTATGGTTCGCGTAGTCGGAGTTCACCGCGTTCCCATTGAACACCGTGAGGAGCGGGGTGGACTCAAAGAGCCCTTTGAGCTGCGAGAAGAAGGGTTTTGAGAAATCGTAATTCTTCCCCGTGGCTAGCGTATCCCACTGATCGGACCACCAATATTTTTGGTCATAAACCGTGAATGGTTTGTCCGGAGAGAAGACGGAAATGACCTCTTCGTTGTGCCCCGGAGCGTTGCATCCCCGCTTATATAAGGTGCGTTCATTCCGCCAATCCATTCTTCTCACCATCCTGCACTCCGGGCACCACGAGGGCGGCGGGACTTTTATCTTTTCGTAGAACGCGAAGTCATCCGGTTCAATAACGAACGGCTGCTTACAATTCTGGCAATTGCGGGTTTCTGTCATACTATTTCTGCTTGGTAGCACTGTTTGCAGAGAACCCTTTCGGCCTCGGCCGCCGAATAGGGAGATTCCATCTCCTTTCCGCAGCCCGTACAGACGCGTTTGATGCGCCTGTTGTTTTTCACCCATAAATTTAACTTGGTGTTGATGCGGCAATAGTGGCACTCCCGCGGCAAGGATACGTTCATCTTCCGGTGAAAATCGAGTTCCATTTTTATTATCCGGTACGCCCGGCCGCACGTCGCGCAGGCAACTTTTTTATCCAAGACCGTGTCCGGAACGTCTTTGATGTGGTCCGGCAAATCCGCGGCCTTCATCGTCATTTCATAGTCCTCTGGTTCGGCTTCGCGCCAGGAGTATTTTTTCTCCAGCGCTCCGGTCTTAGTTAAAGGGAAAAAGTTTTGGGCGAGCGTGGTGTTATAGGCGAACGGCGACATTTCCGGAGGCAAAAATTCGCCATAACGATATACATTGCCTTTCGCATCCGTAAAAGGCATCTTGTCCATATGGTCCTTTATCTTCGCAACCATCTCGGCGTACTCCTCTTTTGAATACTGTTTATTCAGAATACAGTACGTGCCTTTTTTCATTGACACGCACCCGAAATGATGCGCGCCGCCAGTTGATGCTTTGCAGTACTGCGCGTCCGAAAGGTTCATCCCCAGCTCATCCGAAAAGAAAATAAGGTCCGCGTTTTCGCCCACCGCGCAGCACTCGTAGCAAAAAGAAATATTATTCCCCCACATGGAAATGTCGTAGCAGTTCTTATTAGACGGCCCCCATAGCCGGAAAAGATAGCGGGAATCCTCTGTATTAAATACCTCAATGCTGTCCTTGGTGTTCTTGGAGAAAAATATATTCGGGCCGGTGCAATTTTCCACAAACTCGTTGTACTCCGACTTGGGTATTTGGGTTCGCCAGTGCTGCTCCGCTCTGTCTTGAACCGCACGGTACGTCGCATAAGAACCGAGGTCATATTTGGCGATCTCCGCAAAGTACTCTTCCCGGGAAAGCGGTTCGTTCCAGGCGTAATACTTTTTATTCTTCAAATTCGCGGAGGCGAAACAATTTTGGCAGTTCTGGCAATCCCGACAGAACAGGCAGTCCAAAGAATCGGAAAGCTGGTGGCGCGAACCGATGCAGTGATTCGTGCGGTAGGAATGCATAGAATCGTAACCCATCTGGCATTGCTCCACTGCGGCACAGTCAAACATCGTCTGGCTGTGCCCTATGTAATATCCATAGGCGCAATCTTCGTCAAAGTCCGCATGAAACAGCAGATAGCAGTTTTTCAAATGGCCGGCGTCATGATTGAAAGGCGAGGTGTCGGCAGTCATCAGGTCCATAGATAACCCAAGAAGAGGCGCCTCATGCCACAATTCGTTCAGCTGCTCAAAAAACGGCCGGCTGAAGTCATACTCGCGCCCGTAGGCAAATGGATCCCACTTATCGCTCCACCAGCACGCCGGACAATAAACCGTATACGGCGCATCCGGTGGATAGACCGAGATATTAAACTTCTTGCACAAATCGCATGTCCGGCGATAGAGATACATCGGATTCCAAAATAATAAACGCCTCTGAAACCGGCACTCCGGGCAAAACGTCGGCGGCGGGACTTTTATTTTCTCGTAGAAATTGAAGTCGTCCGGCTCGATTACGAAGTCGCGTTGGCAATTTTGACACCGCTTTGTCTCGCTCGGCATGCTTTTATTGTAGCAGCCCCGACGCTCCGGCTGCCGACGATTCTGTCGGAGAGCCGACCAGATGCGTCGGCTTCGGGGCCTCGACTGAAACGTCGGGGTTTTGGCAGGTTTTGGTTTGCACGGTCATTTCCGCTTAGTTTCCGGAACGCCCAAATCGTGACAGATTTTCTTGGCAAGGAAGTTGTTGATTTCCGCATGTCGCGGGACAGTGGAAATGCGCCTGGTGTCAGGATTGAAATAAACGCTATGTTTGGCACCCTCGCGGACGAAAATACAGCCGTGCATAGAAAGATGCCGGATGAAGTCACGCCGTTTCATGGCGAAATTCAAAAAATCAGACCGACACCGCCAGTGGTTCCCGGATAATCCCTTTTTCTGTGCCAATACGGCTCATTAAACGGCTTGTTTGAATGACGAGCTGCAGTGCCTCTTTCAGATTTGCTTTTGCCTCTCTAAGAGTTCTACCCTGCGTATTCACTCCGGGGATTTCTTCAACCCAGCCGAGATACCACTTGCCGGATTTTTTATAAACCGCAGTAAATTGCCTTTTTGCCATAACCCCAGCATAACACACCCACCTTGGCTATACAACTTCCGCATTGTAACACTGTTCGCAATACACGATCTCTGACCGGCCAGGGGCATAAGAGGTTTCGAATTCGTTGGGGCAGGGATCGCTTTTGTGGAAATGCGCGATGGTGTTTTGATAGATGCCGTTTTCTGAACTCTTCCCCGCGCACTCACAGCGACGACGATATGATTTCCGGGGATTGCGGATCGACAAGCGCGCAGTATATCGGCATCGATGACACAGCCGCGGGAGAGGTATAACAAAACGCCGATAAAACGCCAGCTCGCGGTCAAGTATCCTATGGGCCCTTTTACATGAATCGCACCGAATGACCTGTTCGATAATACTGTCTTTCGCGTCGCTTATATGGTCGGGCAGATCAGACGCCCCCATGGTCGCCTCGTACTCTTTCTCGTCAGGATCGCGCCAGAGGTAGCCGGACGCCATGACTGCGTCCTTTGCCTTAGGATAGTAATTAATGGCAATCGTCTCGTTATATGCGAGAGGAGAAAACTCGGGCGGGAAAAATTCTCCGTAGCGATATGTCCTCCCATTCTGATTTGTATAAGGCATCGCCGTCATATGATCAATGATGCGCGGTAATAATTCCTCGTATTCTTCTCTGGTATACTGTTTGTTCAAAATGCAATACTGCTTGTTACGCAGACCGACGCAGCCAAACAGGTTGCCGGAAGAATGACAACTCAAGCAGTATTCGCTGTCGCGCATCGCCGGCCAACAATCAAAGCAGAACTTAATGTTCCTGCAATTATCTCCGCAAGAGGACGCCTCATAGATCAACTCCGAGTGTTCGCCCCAATTCGTGTAGTCGTAGGCGTCCTTAACGCCGGTAGCGAGATTCTCTGAATAACGCACATCCTCCAACTCTCCCGCCTCAAACACGTCGTGCGCGTTTTTTGAATTGTAGACGTAATCGCCCGACACGTTCACATTGTGCAAGCCGTGCAGGAATTTATGCGGCAACCGAAGATATAATTCTCGCAGTTTTTTCTTTATATCCTGCACGGCGGCATGCGAACCACGATCAAGCGCCTTTACGTTCTTCTCATAATCTTCCTTTGTGCACTGCTCATTAAAAATACAATATCGTTTATGCCGCAGGTTCACGCAGCCGAAACAGTCGCTGCAATCTACGCAGTCCCGCGAAAACCAGACGTCCCTGCAATTTTCTACATCAGAGGAGAAAAAGCACCGGGAACTGCTGCCTGCCTGATAAAGTTCATAGCCCAGCTCAAGGTCAAGCACGGCGTACGCGTCCATAGTGTCCTTGATCCGCTGAAACGCCACGCAGTACAAACAATTCTCCGCGTTCCCGCCGTTGAAGCAAGGATAGCAATCCTTCAGGTAAGAGGCCTGGTTAGAGTAGTCGCTGTTCACCATGCCCCGGACCGACCTGCTCGGCAAGGGCACTTTAGCATTCAGCTCTTTAAGCTGTTCAAGGAATGGGCGTGAAAAATCGATTGCCATGCCGAATTCCATTGGATCCCACGCGTCCGACCACCAATAGTCATGGTCATAAATTTTGACATCCGCGCGCGCGGGGTAAGTCGAGAATATCTCCTCGCCCGTTCGTGAGTCTTTTTTTCGATAAAGATTCGACTGGTTCCAGAACACCATCCGTCGGATTGCCCTGCACTCCGGGCACCACGTGGGCGGCGGAACTTTGATCTTTTCGTAGAACGTAAAGTCCTCCGGTTCGATGACGAAGCTCTGTTCACAGTTCTGGCAAATCTTAGTTTCGATGTTCATATCCTAGAGCGCCTGAAAAAGTACGGCAACGCTGCCCGTCCGCTCGCCGTTCCGGAACCCGACCACCTCGTCGCGCAAGCCAAGAAGCATGGGCGCATCGTCGCGCCACTTTGGATCACCCAGTGAAAGATCTATCAATTCCAGGGCGCGGTCAAGCATCATGCGAACATCTTCCTGCAGTCCGCGCTCTTCGGCTACGCGAGCGCGTTCAAACTCCGAGCCGATTGCGAGAAGCTGAAAGCGTTTATCAAACCCGCGCCACCGATCCCCTGTCATGCTCTAAAAAGAAGGGCTGCAATTACCTCTTCGACCTGCTTGCGAATTTCGGGGATCGTGATTTCCATCGAACGGTTGTTGTCGGCGGGGCGGATATTGATGAGCGAAACACAGTCAATGCGCTTTTCTTCAGGAAACACGTTCGCGCCCCAAAGGTTTTTACGTTCCGATCCATCGGCAAGAAGCTCATCAGCGCAGTCAATATGTAAGTCGCAGCCCATGGCAAGAATGTTCTTTTTGATATCAACGACCACCTTGACCAGTGGCATATCGCGCGGCAACGAGCTCTTTCCCCGGATAATCATGGCGGTAAGTTCAACAGTGGGCGTTTTGCGGTTATTATGATAGAATAACGATACTCATTAGCGCTATGAACGAAGCGGAAAATCTCTTGAAGTCGGCATTTGATTTCGTGATCTGGATACTTGTCCCGCTCATTTTGCTGTTTGTGCTCGGTTTCACAAAATCCCTCGCGAAAAAGAAGGGCGACGTGAAAAGCGCGGGGTTTTGGGCTGGGTTCATGCTCTTTGTGGTCGTGCTGATCTATCAGGTGAGCGTATTTCTCCAGGTCGGGTTCCCGCATAACAAGATATTCCAGGGATTCAGCCTCGGGCTCGCGCTCGCCGGAGCAGTGATCGGATTCTCTGTTCTGGCCGGAGTAAAAAACGTTACCTCCTCGAAATTAAGCGGCTGGATCGCCATGATCGTTACGTTCATCACGTTCTACGCGCTGCTCCACTACCTTTTCATCCGCACCTATAACGAAATCCTTCTCTCCTTGATCCTGGGGACCACGGTGGGCATACTCGCTCACTTCGCTTCGCCCGCTCACTCCAGCCGCGACCTGCTCTAACCTACTCCCTCGTCCCCTTTCTTCATCTCACGCCATCGCGGTCGCGAGCCATTCTTTGTACTCGCGATTCAGGCGGTGGAGCGAAAACGTAGCGATGCAAGGCACCTTGTAGCTGTGGATGCCGCGCGCCACGTCTTCAACTTCCTGGACTTTCGAGTCGATTGTCTTCACGAACAGCGAAAATTCGCTCACTTCTTTCGCTCCCTCGTTGTCCCGGTAAATGGATTGGATGGGAGCGATGTTCACGCATCCTGCCACTTTCTGGCGGATGAGCTCGTGGCTGATCTTTTTCGCCTCCTCAAGCGTGGGGCACGTAATATAAAGGAATACCATAATAATAGGAAAATCCGACCTTTACCGGCAGTATAGCGCCTTGGGCCGCCTCTGTCATCTTACGTCTCTGTCTCCGCTCCCGTGATCTCGCTCCTGCCCCCTACTCTCTACTGCCTACCTGCGCTCTCGATTCACTCTACTCGCTACTTCCTACTCGCTACTCACTATCATATGAGCGGCTCGATATTTTCTTCTTTTGCCTCGCCTTTCTTCCCTTCAATGATCGCTTTTTCCTGCGCGCTCCGAAAGATCGTTGCCTCTTCTCCGGCGATGAGCTTCTTGGCCGCATCCGCGGGGATGGTGTATCTATCCCGCGACTGCTTCACGATCTCTTTCTTCAGAGAACGGTTGGGCGAGGGCAATACCTTAAGGGTCTCTGCGGAAAACGGGTCATAGGTCTCTCCGTCAATGGTCATCTTGATATAGAACTCCTGCATCCCGAGGTTGATCATGTCTTTCGTGTCGAATATGGGAGCCATTTCCGGCTTCAGCTTCACCGCGTCCTCCCCGCCGACCCGGAAAATAATGATGCTCCCCACGTTCCCCAAGACCGCCGCCTGCACGCGCGGGATGAGCTGACCCATATACTGGTGCGCGATCGTGAGGCACAATCCGTACTTCCGCGCCTCGGAGAGGATATTCTCGAACGTCTCGGTCACGAGGTTGTGGAACTCGTCAACGTAGAGATAGAAATCGCGGCGCTCTGATTCCGGGAGCGCGGCGCGCGCCATCCCAGCTTGCTTGATCTTCGTGATGAACATAGAACCCAAAAAGCTCGAGTTTTCCTCGCCTAATCGGCCCTTGCAGAGGTTGATGAAGATGATCTTTTTCTCGCTCATCAGCTTATCAAGGTCTATTTTGTTCTCTTTCTGCCCGAAAATGTTCCGGAGGAGCGGGTCCGAGAGGAACTGGCCGAGCTTGTTCACGAGCGGGATGATGGCGTCGGTATCAAACTTCTCCGACCAGTCCGCGAATTCGATCGCCCAAAAGCGCTTCACCATGTCGTCCTCTATATACTCCACCACTTTTTGCCGGTAATTGCGGTCGGTGAGCATGGAGATCATGCCGCGCATGGTGGCGTGCGGGTAATCCAGGAGAGCGAGCACGGTGAAGCGGAATACGTGCTCCAGGCGGGGCGTCCAGTTCGCGCCGAACTGCTTCTCCATCACCTCGATCAGCCCCTGGGCGAGCTGGTGCTTGAAACCCGGGTCAACGTTCGCGAGCGGGTTGAACAAAGCGGGGTATTCGCGGTCGCTCGGATCAATGACGACGACGTCCCCGATGCGGTTCTCTGGCACGAAATCCAGTATCGCCTCTATCACGTCTCCGTGAGGGTCAATGAGGCAGAGCCCGTATCCGTACGCGATATCCTGCCGAATCAGGAGCTCGAGAAGTTTTGATTTGCCGACGCCGCTCTTCCCCACCATATAGAGATGGCGGCGGCGGTCGGCCCGCTTGATGCCGAAAATGAATTTTTTCTCCTCGAGCGAGGCCACGTAATTCGTGCGGCCGAAAAACGACGCCTGGCTCGGATTCACCTGCCCGTAGACCGGGAGTTCCGGCGGCGGCGGCGCGTATTTGATTATCTGTATCTTCCCTGCTTTGGGCATGGCGTGTGTCAGAACGCTTCTATTTCCTTGAGGAAGGCCTCGTAATCCTCAAGCGTGTTCTTCGCGTCCTGCGGCGAGATGCGGAACCCGGCGGTATGCACGAGGTCGTTCCGGAGCCGATGCGCCCTCCAGAGCCGTTCGAGGGTGGTCACCTCATCTGGCTGAATCCGCGCGAGGCGGTCTGCCATATGTTCTCCGGTCAGCCCCATCTGCTTCAACGCCTCGTCCACCAGGGCGTCGGCCTCAATGATCGCGACGCGCATTCCCTCGGGCGTCCCTTGAGCGTACTTCTGCATGATCGCCCCCCATCGCTCTTCATAGAGCTTTG
Organism: Candidatus Liptonbacteria bacterium RIFCSPLOWO2_01_FULL_56_20; assembly: GCA_001818655.1. Taxonomy (GTDB): domain Bacteria; phylum Patescibacteriota; class Minisyncoccia; order UBA6257; family 2-01-FULL-56-20; genus 2-01-FULL-56-20. The sequence continues at coordinate 25,357 of MHLC01000022.1, read as the reverse complement.
CCCCAAGGGTAAATACTTTTTTTGAAGGCCTTCCTCCCGCTAAAAATTTCGGCCGGAAATGCAAGGCCCTGAACACCGCGTAAAAGAAGACCGCAATGAGCGCGACATCCACCGCGGTGAAAATGAATCGCGCGATATCGAACAGGGAGCGCAGGGGGCCGATGTCGAATGGGGCGGACATTTATTGATATTTCTCTATTTCCCGTTCTTCGCCGAAGATCGCGAGTCCGGCCGGCGGACCCGCCTTTCTGCTCTCCACGCGCTTTATGTGCGGCGCGGTAAGGACGATAAAGGTCGGCGGATGAAAGAGCGTGGCGAGGCACTCTACGTTCATCTCGAAGCGGCGCGATGAGAAATTCCAGTTGAAAAAATGCGACGTGAGCAGTTTCCCCATGAACGTTTCTTCCGGCACCTCGCGCGTGCGGTAATTCAGCAGCAGGCGCTCTTTCCGGTACTCGTTCCGCGTCTTGGGAGCGACGTGAGGCCAATTCCAGATCCTCGTCCTTGTGCTCATCGCGAAGTTCTGAAGGAAGTCGTTCAGGTTGAGCGCCGAATACTGCTTGAACGCGCCGACGAGCCCTCTCCGCGCGAAGCTGTCGTAGTAGATCTTCTTCGGCGAGACATAGATGAACCGGATCAAGGTATCGAACGCCGGCTTTGAGAGGTTGCCCTCGACCGCTTTCAAAATATCCGTTTCTCCTGGCGTGCGCATAAGCGATTTAAATGCCCCGAACTCATCTTTCCCTGGCTTCACTGGGTTGATGACCGGCAGAGGCCCTTCTGGGAATTCCCACGCATGCTTCAATTTCCTCGCTTCTTCGGCGCCTTTCGTTTGCTTCAGCTTCTCAACGAAGGGAAACCACTTTTTGTACCAGTCGAAGTTCGATGGAGCGATGAGCATCTGGATGCCTACGACCTCTTCCGTCCTCACTTTCCCCAGAACTTCCAAAAATGCCGAGATCGGGTCGTATTGCTTTTCTTCGTCGGGCGACTCGAACGCGTAGAACGTCTTTATGGGGAACGCCGCCTCGCGCGTGAGCACCATCTCCGTCCCCCACATGTCGTACCCCTTGGCATACATCGCGTTCACGTTCTCTGGAAAACGGTCAACGTAGTCGTCCACTTCTTCGATCTCCACGTCGGGGTAGTACGAAAAAAACGCGGCCTCCACGAGGTTCCGCTGCTTATGGTAGGGAAGGCGGATATAAAAATGTATCTCGCCGCCGATACTCACTAACTCGAGCGAGAACCATTTCGTCACTTCGCCGTCCCACCACCGCTCCCGCAGGTCGCCAGGCGCATTCCGGAGAGAGTGAAGCGCCATAAGCACCTGCTCCATCGCCCGCGGGCTCTTCCGGATCTCGCGGGGTATCCGCAGCTCAAGAACCAAACCCTTGAACTCCCCTGAATGCTTGTAATCAAACTGGCGCCAGGCAAGCCACGCCGAACGCGCGATGGGAAATAAAATGAAAAACGCCCACAACCACCAGGTCAGCGCGAGAAAACGGAGAAAGGGTGAAATGGCTGCCGCGACCTCGAGATTCATGGGCCTGCACGCAGTAGTTACGTTTCCCTCACGTGATAAGTGCCGTTCTGAAGCCGCTGGAAATACGCTTTGTTCTGAAGGTTCACGAGCACGGTATTGGGTTTGAAAAACCGCTCCTTCTGCACCGCGAGGATCACGTCGCGCGGCTTCAGAGGCCCCTCACGCGTGAGGACGCGCTTGATCACCTCTTTTGCGGTCCCCGGCTCATAGCCGTGCTCGCGGAGCGCATAGATGCCTCGGCCGACCAGCACGAACCGCTCATCCTTGATGAGCTCGTTGTGCACGGTGGGCGGCGACGCTTTCCGGCCGCCGAACCCCACGTCGTTGATGGTGCGCGCGATGGCGCGGAAATGGAGCGGGTCGCGCTGCTTCTTCAAAACGAGATAGATGCGGTCGCGGATGGTCCGCGGACGGATCTCCGCCCAATCGGTGAGTCCGATGTCGCCGTACGGATTCTTATGGATCTTTTTTGAAATGCTCAAGTAGTTCGCGGCGTGCGCCCTGGACGTCCCCTTCCGCTTGAGGAAACTTTCCAAATATTCCCCGTAGCGGCCGGAGAGCACATGGTCTCTCTTGCTCCCGAGGAACGACGCCCACTGGCCGAGGAATGCCGTTGCGTTCCGCAGGCTTGCTTTGTCCGTATAATAGAACGGCCAAAAATCCTTGTCCTCCGGATACAGCGAGAACGCGCCGGACGCCTCAAGCAGCACCGCGAGCTGATTCTCTCCGAGTCCTTCGGCGAACGTCCGATGGTGCTGGAAGAGGTTCTCTTTCTTTGCCGCGCCGCCGCTCTCTTTAAGGAAGCGCTTGCTTTTCTCCAATATCTCGGTGCACGCGGCGCTTTCCGAGATCTTCCCGCGAAGCGCGCTCAAAGCCGCGGCCTCTATCTGACGCACCCGCTCCCGGGTAATGCCGTATCGGTCGCCGAGCGCCGCCAGGGTCTGCATGCGCCCTGATTTATCGAGACCAAAACGCGCCACGATGATCTCTTTTTCGCGGTCTCCCAGGCCATCCCAAAACGCATTGAATATCTTGGTTACGGCAATCATGCTGGTATGGTAATTATAAAGTATGCCCCGGAATCAGTCAAGTGTGGATTACTTCCCCCGCCGCGCGCTCCACTGCTGCCATACCAAGAGAAGCGGGCTCGCCATAAAAATGGACGAGTAGATCCCTGTCGTCACGCCCACAAGCAGGGTGAGCACGAAGTAATGGAGGTTGGCCGGGCCGGTGAAATAGAGCGCGAGAAGCACGAGGATGAGCGTGAGCGAGGTGTTTATGGACCGCGCGAGCGTCTGGTTGATGCTCTGATTCACTATCTCGCCGAACCCGGTCTTCCCGCGATCCAGAAAGAGATTTTCGCGGATGCGATCGAACACCACGATCGTGTCGTGCACGGAAAAACCCGCAATGACCAGGAGGGCTACCACGAAGTTCGTGTCAATCTCCACGCGCGCGAAGCGGCCGAGAATCGCGAGGAGCCCGGCCGGGATCAGCACGTCGTGAAGGAGCGATGCGAGCGTCACCCATCCGTATTTCCACGAACTCACCGGCCGGTACACTTTCCGGAACGCGAACGCGATGTAGAGCGAGATCCCGACGAGCACAAGGCCTATCGCGATGAGCGACCGACGCTTGAGCTCCGCGCCGACCGAAGGGCCGATGGACTGAAAGCTCAATTCGGAAAACGCGGGGTACTTGCCCGTCAGGAGATCCAGAAACTTCTGGTGGTCCTGCTCGGTTATCGCGGGAAGCCGAGCAAGAAAGTTGCCGCGGCCGGAATCGTAGTTCACGCGCACTTCAGAGACCCCGAGGTCGCTGGTGAACGTCGCTTCAAGGTCCTGCATGCTTGGCTCGCTTCCGGAAATAGCGAATCTCCACAGCGTTCCGCCGTTAAAATCAATGCCGGCGCGGAACCCGAACGCGACTATCACGATGACCGCGGCCGCGATAAGCGCTACAGAGATCGTAAGGAATATTTTTTTATGTCCGACGATGTTCATAAGGATAGGAGATAGGAGTTAGGAGTTAGTAGTTAGGAATTAGGGGTTGGGACGAGTGGGGTCGCGGACAAATACGCGGAGGAAAAGCCGCGTGGTGGTGATCGCGGAAAACATGCTCACGAGGACGCCGACCAAGAGCGTGAGCGCAAACCCTTTGACAAAGCTCGATGTGAAAAAATACAGGATGACCGCGGTGATAATGGTTGAAGTGTTCGAATCGCGGATGGACGGCCACGCCCTGCGGAACCCTTCCTGTATCGCCGCGACCTTAGAGAGGCCTTTTTTAGTTTCTTCTTTCACGCGTTCGAAAATAAGGATATTCGCGTCAACCGCCATGCCGATCGTGAGGATGAATCCCGCGAGCCCGGCCAAGCTCAAGGTGATCGGGATGATCTTGAACACGCCGAGCGTGAGAAAAATATAGATCGCGAGCGCGAGCGACGCGAACACGCCGAATGTCCCGTAGTAGCCGATCATAAATATCACGACGAGAAGCGTACCGATTGCGCCAGCGAGTATCGCTTTCCGAAGCGAGTCCGCGCCCAAGCTCGGGTCAACAGTGAGCTGGTCAATAAGCGTGATAGGGGCGGGCAGGGCTCCGGCGTTGAAGCGCTCCACGAGCTGTTTCGCCTCGTCAAACGTGAACTTGCCGCTGATGACTGCCTGGCCGCCCGATATCTTCTCCTGCACGACCGGGATCTCGATCGGCACATTATCCAGGAATATGGCGAGCGGCTTGCCCACGTTCGCCTCGGTCATCCGCTCAAAAATGCCGGCGCCTTCGGTATTGAAAGAGATCGCGACCTGCGGGGCCTGCGTGGTCTCATTGAACGTGAGTTCTGCTTTTGTGATATAGCGGCCCGTGAGATTCGTGGGGTTGAAAATAGTGCTCGAGCCGACCTGCTCCACTTCCCGGAAATCCAAGAGCGGGGTCTCGCCGATCTGCCGGATGGCGTCTCTAATGTTAGAGACGCCCGCGAGCTCTACGACAAGCTGGGACTCGCCCGCAGATTTCGCGACATAGACCTGCGGCTCGGAAACGCCGAAAAGGTTCACGCGGCGCTCGATCACGTCGCGAAGGCCGTTTAAGACAGAATCCTGGTCTCCAGACGCGACTTTCGAAAGATCCACGCCGTACACGAGGTGGCTCCCGCCCACAAGGTCAAGTCCCAGCCGCCACGGCTGCCATTTGCCGAAAGGCGACCCTGGATACACGAAAAACGCGGCGGCAACCGCGGTGAGCGCAATGAGCGCGAGAAACAAAGCTTGCTGATTCCGCATCGCGACTTATCCTAACAGATTTTTGAGGATTTTGGCAAGAACACTTTTGTCCCCCGGCCAGGATTTTCCGCCGGAGGCGGATCTGCCTCCGGCACGAGAACCTGGGACCATCTGCTTAGTAATGGCAGTGAGACGAAAACGAATAAGCAAACTTCGCCTTTGTGCCCCGGCTAGGATTCGAACCTAGGACCATCTCCTTATCACGGGCAGCGAAGAAAGAATACAAACATATCCCCCGCTTGGTGCCCCCTGTAGGATTTGAACCTACGACCGTCTCCTTAAAAGGGAGCTGCTCTACCAGACTGAGCTAAGGGGGCACCAAGCGGACAATTAAGACTGTTTGTATTTTCGATGAGCGAACCCGTGAGGCGTAAGCCTAAAGGGAGCTGCTCTACCAGACTGAGCTACCGGGGCATATTCCACGCGTATTTTATATGCTTATAAACGAATTTTCAAATTTTAAGGGGCCGCTGCTTTTGCTCGCGGCGGCCCTCGGTTCTTCGCCGTCAGGTTCAAACCGATTCACCTTCTTAACAAATTCCGCGGCCGCGGAATTTGTTAAGAAACAAAAAGATGGCGCGTCTGCCCTTATCCCTCCATTTCCTCCAGCAGTTTTGCGATTTTTGCGTCCACTTTCTTGGGCGCCTTAATGATAAAACTCACAAAAAGATCTCCCCTGCCAAAACTGCCGAACCGCGGCATGCCTTCTCCGGGGATACGAAGGTTCTCTTTAAGGTTGAAATGCGCGGGAATTTCTACGTACGCTTTCCCGCCGCTTATGGTCGGCACCTCTATTTTCCGACCGAGCAAAAGACCCACCACTTTAAGTTCCTTGGTAACGATAAGGTCGCTTCCTTTGCGCACGAACACCGGGTGCGGGTGGATCTTCACGCGTACGTAGAGGCCGCCTGCGCCAGTCCCCCGCTCGCCGGCCTCCCCCATACCGCTTAGCTTTACGATCTGGCCGTCTTCAATGCCCGGCACGATGTCTATCTGCACGCTGCGCGCGCCGGAGATCCTGCCGCTCCCCTCGCACGCGCTGCAGACCTTCACCGGGATTTGACCCGCGCCGCGGCACGCGCTACAGGTTCTTACCTGCGCGAAACTGCCGAAAAACGTCTGCCGCTCCTCCCGCACCTCGCCGCGGCCGTTGCACGCCGCGCACGCTTTTGACCCCGCGGCAGGGTCGCCTCCCTGCCCCTTGCAGCGCTCGCAGCGTGTGAGCGTCGTTACCGCAAGCGGTTTGGTCGCGCCGCGGAACGCTTCTTCAAGCGATATCTCGAGCGTCACCTCGATATCTGACCCGCGCCGGTATACGGGCCTGCGCGGGCGCACTCCCAATCCCTCAAAGAACGAATCAAAGATCTCACCCAAACCGCCCATATCGGGGAATCCCTGGCCGTCAAACCCTTCCCAGCCCGAAGAGGGCCCGCCTCCTGCGGAGAACCCGAAATCAAATCCGGAGAACGGCCCGGTGCCGCCGCCGCCGAACCCCATGAACGGCTCTGCGGTGCCGAATCGGTCATACTGCGCCCGCTTCTGCTTGTCCGAGAGCACTTGGTACGCCTCGTTCAGTTCCTTGAATTTTTTCCCGTCGCCGCCAGTTTTGTCGGGATGGTGCTTGTGCGCGAGCTTCCGGTAAGCTCTTTTTATCTCTTCCTCGGATGCGCCGCGCTCCACCCCTAGAATTTTGTAGTAATCTTTTGGCATAAAACAACCGGCCTAAGCCGTTATGGCTCCCGCCGCCCTTCGTCTATCCGCCCGTTATTGTTGTGGTAAGGCGCATAATAGTCAAGCACTTCGTGCACGCCCGTCTCGCCAGTCACGCGGATGAAATTAGCCGCAATGAGCGCCTGATATACGAAGAACGCGATGACCGCGCTTGCCCAGTAGAACACCACGCCGAGACTTCTCGCGATCAAAAACAGCATCGCCGCCCACGCGAAGAGAAATTGGTTCCCGAACGTCTCGCGCCACTGCGCGAGCATGCTCACCAGAAAATCGTAGAACACGACGACCAGTGGCTTGTCTGCCGAAATGTCCGACTTGAGGCTCGCGGAGAGGCTCACGCGGAGCTGTTCTGCGGTATCTCGGATCGTACGCTCCTGTTCTGCTGGCGAGAGCAGGCGGAACCTCGCGTCGTTCTTCAGCTGTAAACGCGTCATGGCATCCGCAAAATCTCCGAAAGAACCAGTGAAGGTTATCTCGGGATAGAACTGCTTGACCGGGCCGATCCCGAAATCAAACATGCGGTTAAAATTCTCCAGAGAAAGGAAGCTTCCCTGCGCGCCCCAGTACGGCAGATACAGGATCACCCCGCAGAGCACCATCGCCGTAATAAGACGTGAAAGCTGCGGCTGGATGACCCGAAAGAACTGGATCTTGATCGTATTGTCGAGCGCCCGCGCGCCCATGTATTCCCCGAACACGAGGACGATGAATGCGGCAAGCGCAGTGAGCGTCAAAAATTGGAACGGGTAAGCGACCGGGGTGTCGTAGAACGGCAGGAATAGCGCGACGACTTCGATCGCGAGCACGACGAGCCTCCGGCGAAACGCCTTGGTAAGAAGCATCGCGAGCACCGAGAGAACGGCAAATAGCGCGAGCGCGGCAAGCAACGCGCCGAGCGGCGCCCCGCCCGCAAGGTAACCCTTATACGCGCCCGCGAGGCCGAACGCAGAGACGACGACGAGCGCGTCAAGAACAAGCGGCGCGTAAAACTTCTTCGGCCGGACGACCTCGCGACGCGCGGCCTGCTCAATGAGACTCTGGTGCTGAATTAGCCCCGCCATCTTGATCCTTATTATAGAACGCCTGGCCTATTTTTTGAATTTCGGCGTTCAACCCTGCGATCGCGCCCTGTATCGCTTCTTTTGCGCCGCCGTCTTTTACTTGTTTCAGCTGTTCGATCTTCTCGTTTATTGATTTTTTCACGTCTTCGCTTACCTTGTCTCCTGCTTCGCGAAGCGCTTTTTCCGCCACATAGATCAGGCTTTCTGCCTGGTTACGCAACTCTGCGGTCTCGCGTTTTGCTGTATCCTCGGACGCATGCTCCGCGGCTTCGCGCCGCAGGCGCTCGACTTCTTCCTTTGAAAGCGCGGTGGATGCCTCGATGCGCACGGACTGCGATTTACCCGTGGCCTTGTCTTTCGCAGACACGTTCAGGATGCCGTTCGCGTCGATGTCAAATGTCACCTCGATCTGCGGCACGCCGCGCGGCGATGGCGGAATGCCGTCCAGCATGAACCGCGCAAGCGTCTTGTTGTCCTGCGCCATGGGGCGTTCGCCCTGCAGCACGTGCACCTCGACCGACGTCTGACTGTCGCCCGCGGTCGAGAAGATCTGGGTCTTCGCCGTAGGGACCGTAGTATTCTTCTGTATCATTGGCGTAGCCACGCCGCCCAAGGTCTCGATGCTCAAGGCAAGAGGCGTGACGTCCAAGAGCAGGATGTCTTTCACGTCGCCCTGCAGTATCCCTGCCTGGACCGCGGCTCCGATCGCCACCACTTCGTCCGGGTTGATGCCCTTGTGCGGCTCCTTGCCGAAAAGGTTCTTGACCGCCTCCACCATCGCCGGCATGCGCGTCTGGCCGCCGACGAGGATCACTTCATTGATCTCCGGAAGTTTGAACCCCGCGCCTTTTGGCTGGGGCAAGGTAACGGTCGCGCGCGTGAGCTCGATCGAACGGTCAATGTAGTCCTTCACCAGGGATTCAAGCTTAGCCCGCGTAAGCTTCATCAGAAAATGCTTGGGGCCGGACGCGTCCGAGCTCACATACGGAAGATTGATCTCTGTTTCGACCGCGGTCGAGAGCTCGTGTTTCGCGCGCTCGGCCGCCTCTTTGAGGCGCTGCAGCGCGAGCGGATCCTTTGAGATGTCAATGCCCTCCTGTTTTTTGTATTCGGCAACAAGATACTCGATCACACGCTTGTCGAAATCGTCGCCGCCCAAATGCGTGTCGCCACCGGTCGCCTTGACCTCCACCGTGTCGTCGCCAACCTCCAAAACCGAGATGTCGAACGTGCCGCCGCCAAAGTCGTACACCACGATCTTTTCGTTCTTTCCCGACGCTTCGCCTGGGGCTCCGGCCTCGCCTTGCGAGCGTCGGAGTTGTTTCCCTGTCCCAAACCCGTAGGCGAGCGCTGCCGCGGTCGGCTCGTTCAAGATCCTCCTCACTTTGAATCCAGCGATCTCCCCGGCATTCTTGGTCGCCTGCCGCTGTGAATCGTCGAAATACGCGGGCACGGTAATGACCGCTTCTTCCACTTTTTCGCCGAGTTTCGCCTCCGCATCCGCCTTGAGCTTGCCCAGGATGAACGCGGAGATCTCTTCCGAGGAATAGTCGCCTCCGCCAGAGGCGGATCCGCCTCCGACGGACATTTTCACCCGCACGCTGCTGTTCGGACCTTCCACTATGTCATAGGGTAGCCACCCCTTGTCCCGCTGAACCTCTGGGTCGCTCCACTTGCGGCCGATCAGGCGCTTCACGGAAAAGATCGTGTTCTTGGGATTGGTGATGGCTTGCCGCTTGGCCAAAAGCCCCACGAGGCGTTCCCCTGCCTTGCTCACCGCGACGATAGAAGGCATGGTGCGATTGCCTTCAACGGTCTCTAAAATGCGCGGCTCGCCGCTGTCCGTGACCGCGACCGCAGAATTCGTAGTTCCCAGATCTATCCCTAAAATTTTTGGCATGGTGTTGTGTTATTGATGACTTGCTGGTTGACCTTTTGATATTTTTACTCGCGCTGGCCTAAGGATCTTATCGTGGAGCCGGTACCCGGGTTCGATCTCCTCGAGAACGGTTCCCGGCGGTTCTCCTGACTCTGCCTCGGCGATCGCTTCCGCGACCGCGGGGTCGAACGGATCGCCGACCCTTATGGGAATTTTCGTAAGCCCGTGGCTCTTCAATATGTCCTCGATCTGCGCCCGGATCATATAGATCCCTTTCTCTACGGATCCCTGCTTCTCAAGCGCTGCGAGCCCCAGATCAAATGCGTCAAGCACGGCAATGAGCTCCCGCATGAATTCAGCGCCGTGGTACTTGGCAAACTCCTCAAGCCGCTGCAACTCCTCTTTTTTATAGTTGATGAGGTCGGCTTTCGCGCGCTGCCAGCCCGCGAGATACTCATTTTTCTGCGCTTCGCACTTCTGAAGTTCGCTCATCTCTGGTTTTGCCGCTTCTTCTTTATTGCTATTTTGTTTTTGTTCTTCGTTCATGTTTTTCCTGCTTCCTGCCTACTCGCTACTTTCTACTCGCTATTTTTAATCCCTTCATGACCTTTGCGGTTTTCTTATAATCCATCCTCTTCGGCCCGATCGCGCACACGAACACCCTGTGTCCGTCCACGCCATAGCTCCCGGCGATGACCGCGAGGTGTTCGCTCTTCGTGACCGGACTCTTACGGCCGATAAACGCCTGGATGTCGCTCTGAAACGCGCCTCCCATCTTCCCAAGCCGCTCATCCAGATTCTCAAAATCACGGACCAGGTCCCTGATCTCCGAAGGCGGCCAGTCAAAATGGTCAACCAGGTTAGTGAGCATGCTTTTATACGCCGCGCGCTCCGGGAACACCGACGCCGCACCCAAGATATCAAGCTCCGAAGAGAATTCCGAAAGGAATTCCGGCCACGCCTGCTCGCGGAAAAGGCCAAGAAGCTCTTCGCCGCATGCGGGCGCATCCTCTTCTATCGCGCTTTTCGCGAAAAATGCGAGCCCTTTGTCGGACGGGACCCGCCCTGCCGCAGTATGCGGCTGCACCAGGTAGCCCTTATCCGTGAGGCCGCCCAATTCCAACCGGATCATGGCGGGCTTGATGCCAAAATCATGGTGCTCGTAGAGCCATTCCGAACTCACCGGCTCTCCGCTCTCTATGAATTCGCTGATAACGGCCTTGAGGATGCCCGTGGTGCGCGGCTCCATAATGGGTCAAGTATAGGGCGATTAGCAGTCGAGTGTCAAGACCGCTAATCAATGGTCTTAGTGAAAATCAGGGCGGTCGCAGACCTTGAGCCGTTCGGTCCCGAGCCCGCGGCCGAGGGGCCTGTCGGATAGGTCAAGAATGCTAATCAACATGCTTTAATATGCAAAGAGCGGCCGCAAGCCATAGATTATTAATTCTACGTCAAAATTCTTGATAACTATAGATCCTGTCTTCTTAACAAATCCCGCGGCCGCGGGATTTGTTAAGAAGACGCGGGTATAGAATAAAACAGAAAAGCCCGTCTTAACTTGCAAGGACGGGCTCTCTTTGCCCATGACATCTGTGGCCTATGGGTAGATATAGGCCAGGACGATCTTCCCGCCGATGAATGCCCCCAGCGGAAGAGCGTAGCCCAGGCAGAACCTGCTTGAACGCGGAAAAGAGTCGCGATCCGCGTTGCGGCCCCGCCCCATCGGACGATGAACCCCGTCGAAGAAATCAGCGAGGCCCTGTCCGGTCCGACTGGCGATGAACGCGAAAAAACTGGCTGCAACCGTGGTCATCAGATACAGGAGCATCGGCAACCGCATGTACCCCTCGGATTCCGAATAGATGGCACCGACGCCCAGAACGAGCGACAAGCCGAGCCCAATCAGGAACCACCGTCTTACTGCTGTCAATTTCATTCCGCACCTCCTTTCTACATTATACCATACCTGCAGAATTACGCAAACTCTATTGCCTCCCAGCGATTTTACTGCTACAACATAACCAGCTGGAGGGATGACATATGCCTAAACCGATTGCGAGCTGGCTGGCAGAACTCTATGACGGCACCCTGCTTCAGGTATCAGTCTCGGAGAGCGGTCTCGTCTGTGTGCAGGAAGGTATCACGGGAAACGCGCCTGCATTCCTGGGCAACGCACTGATCTGCGAAAAAGGCGACCTCCCCGCCCTCGATACCTATCTCGTCCTCGGCGTGCGGCACGACTCAGACGCCGAAGAGAGGATCACGAACTCGAAGCGCTGGGGTCCGGTGGTCGTCTTCTGCCGTCATGATGACCCCCGCGTCCGCTCACGGCTCTCTGACGCGGAGCATGTTGTGGACTTCGTCCGCTCGGCAAACATACCATGAGGTCAACCCGGCCAGGACTATTCCTGGCCGGAACGCTTTTTAGGGCAGTAAAAAAGGAGTAAAATACAGCCGTGGCCGCTTTAAAACTCTACAACACCCTCACGCGCAAGCTCGAAGTATTCAAGCCGCTCAAAGGCAAAACGGTAACTTATATACCTGCGGGCCCACGGTGTATGACGAAGCGCACATCGGAAACCTGCGGAGCTATATTTTCGCAGACATCCTGCGCCGCACTTTGGAATACAACGGCTGCAAGGTCCGCTGGGCAATGAACATCACTGACGTGGACGACAAGACCATCAAACGCACAGTGGACGAATTCGGCAGCCGCGCCACGCCTAAAGAATTGCGCGCGTACACCGGCCGCTTTATCGCAAAATTCAAGAACGACCTTCGGGAAGTAAACGTGCCGACAGACCCGAAACACATCACGTTCATCCGCGTTTCGGACAAGATCAACGCCATCAGGGGCTTCATCAAAAAGCTCATCAAGCTCGGCTACGCGTATAAATCCACGGATGGCGTGTATTTCAGCATCCAGAACTACCAGAAAAAATTCGGGGACTACGGCGCGTTAGTCGGCAAAGATTTCTTACGGGGCAAAAAAACAGGCGCGCGCGTCAGGGTGGACGATTACGAAAAAGAAAACTTGAGCGACTTTGCGCTCTGGAAAGGCCGCGATAGATCCGACGGAAAAATTTTCTGGCGCGACGCGGAACTGGGCGACGGCCGGCCGGGCTGGCACATCGAGTGCTCGGTTATGAACTACGAAGCATTCGGCGGGGAGCCGACCGACATCCACACCGGCGGCGTGGACCTCATATTCCCCCACCACACGAACGAGATCGCGCAGAGCCAGCCGATCTACAAGCCATTCGTCAGGTACTGGGTGCACGGCGAGCACCTCCTGGTCAACGGCCGCAAGATGGCAAAACGGGAAAACAATTTTTACGCGCTGGATCACTTCAGGCGGATAACGCCGCATGCCGGTCTGGCATTCAGATATGTCGCGCTCCAAACCAATTACGGAACGCAGATGAACTTCTCTGCTGATATGGGGAACGACCTCCGCGCGATCTCCCGCCTGAATGCTGCGGCCTCCGAGAACAAGACCCTTGCTTCCAAAAGAGTAGAATCGGCATTCCGTGCGGCGCTCTACAACAACCTCAACACCGCCAAGGCCCTGTCGGTCGTCTCCAAGGTGCGCGATTCCCGCATGAATATCGGGCCTCTACTGGACCTGCTTGGCCTGAAAAAAGCCATTAAAAGCCCTCCCATCCCGGCCAAAATCAGAGAACTTGTCCGAAAACGCGAGAGATCCAGAAAAAATAAACAGTTTACGCAGGCAGACCTCTTGAGAAAAGAAATAGAAGGGTTAGGATACATAGTCGAAGACACCCCAAAGGGACCCAGGACACACCCAAAGAACCATGCCGCCAAAGAAAAAAGACACGCTTAGGCTCCCCCCGCAGAACATCGAGGCCGAACAATCGGTCCTGGGTTCGCTTTTGATAGACAAAGACGCGGTCATCAAAGTCGCGGACCTGCTTGCGCCCGAAGATTTTTACACCCCGGCGCACGAAAAGATCTACGAGAGCATCCTCGATCTCTACGAGAAGCGCCAGCCCGTTGACCTCCTCACCCTCACGAACCGGCTCACGGAAAAGGGTGTCCTCGCCGACGTCGGCGGCTCTGGCTACCTCGCCGATCTCACGAACCGCGTCGCCACGTCATCGCACGTCGACCACTTCGCGAAGATCGTGAAAGAGAAAAAAGTGCTCCGCGACCTCATCCGCGCGTCCGCGGAGATCACGGAGAACGCTTTTGAGCCGGCCAAGGAGTTCGACGACCTGATGGACGAGATGGAGCAGAAGATACTTTCTATCTCGCAAAAATCCATCCCGCAAAACTTCGTCCCGCTCCGAGAGGAGCTGCGGAACGCCTACGAGCGGATAGAAAAGCTCCACGCGCACAAGGGTGCGCTCCGCGGCGTGCCAACCGGTTTCGACGGTTTAGACAGCCTCCTCTCGGGCCTCCAGAAATCGGACCTTATCGTCATCGGAGCGCGGCCATCACTCGGCAAGACCACGCTCGCCTTAGACATCGCGCGGAACGCCGCCCTCAAGGCCCATGTGCCGGTCGGCATCTTCTCGATCGAAATGTCGCGCGAGCAGGTCATCGACCGCCTGATCGCGGCAGAGTCAGGCGTGCCCCTGTGGCGGCTCCGCACCGGCCGCATCACGAACGACGCGGAGTTCGAAATGATCCAGCACACGCTCGACCGCCTCTCGCAGGCGCCCATATTCATCGACGACACGCCATCCCCGAATATCATGCAGATGCGCTCAATGGCGCGCCGGCTCCAGATAGAGCACGGACTTGGCCTCATCGTCGTGGACTACCTCCAACTCATCCTCCCGCGCCGCAACTCGGACAATATGGTCCAGCAGGTAACCGAGATCTCGCGGGGCCTAAAAGCGCTCTCGCGCGAACTCCAAGTGCCGGTGCTCGCCGTATCCCAGCTCTCGCGCGCCGTTGACCAACGGGACAGCAAAATACCCAAACTCTCCGACCTCCGGGAATCCGGCGCCATTGAACAGGATGCGGACGTGGTGCTCTTCATCTACCGCAAAGACCGCGACAAGCAAGACGTGCCGCTTGAAGAGCAGAACGTAGCGCAGATCAACATCGGGAAACACCGCAACGGCCCCCTGGGAAGCGTGAACCTTATGTTCGATCCAGAACGCGTTACCTTCCGCAGCATAGACAAAAAGTATTCAGAATATGAAAGCGAACCTGCCGGAGTCGGCGAAAAGACTTATTGAGCGCTTGGCCGAGCTTCCCTCGATCGGCCCCCGCCAGGCGACCCGCTTGGCGTTTTATCTTGTCGCGCAGGGCGGCGATGCCATCCACGGCCTTGCGCGCGACCTTGACGAGCTCGGCCGGGTGAAGATCTGCGAGCGCTGCTTTTTCGTCCATCAAAATCCCGGCCGTCTCTGCCATATCTGCGAGAGCCCGAGCCGCGACCCTGGCGTGATCATGATCGTGGAAAAAGAGACTGACCTCCTCTCGCTTGAGAACACGGGAAAATACACCGGCCGCTACTGCATCCTCGGGATAATTCCGAAGACGGGCATTTTGGAAGAATGGCAAAAACTGCGCCTGCAGAATCTCAAGCGCTTCATTGAAAAAGAATTGGGCGGGCAGGCAAAAGAGGTAATCCTCGCGTTCAACCCTACTTCTGCGGGAGATTTCAACGCCTCGCTCCTTATGAAAGAACTTGCGCCGCTCGCGAAAACAGTAAGCCGCCTGGGGCGAGGATTGCCCACGGGCGGCGAGATAGAATTTGCGGACGACGAAACGCTGGGTAGTGCGCTGGAACGGCGGTCTTAGCTCGGCGCACGTCAACTACCCGTGCCTCACCACCATCACGTCCCCGTCCTGCACCACATACTCCTTACCTTCGAGCCGTATCAGCCCTTTTTGCTTGGCCTGACTCCATCCGCCTGACTCAAGCAGCTTTTTCCAATTCACGACCTCGGCGCGGATGAAATTCTTCTCAAAATCAGTATGGATCACGCCGGCCGCTTCCGGGGCCCTGGTGCCGCGCTTGATAGTCCACGCCCTGGTTTCGTCTTCGCCGGTAGTTAAAAAGCTTATAAGATCCAGGATCGCATACGCTTTTTTTATGAGCTCGCCCAGATCCTTAATCGCTGCCAAATTCGCGACCAAATAATCCGCGCCCAGTTTTTTTATCTCCGCTTCCAATCTTGCGCTCACGTCGGCCTCATCGCCGTTCAGGAGATACAGCTGTTTTTTTGAGGTCAAAAGCTGCATCTCCCGCACGATTTCCTCTTCGCCGAATTGATGGATCAAATTCCCTTTTTCCAGTTCTGCTTTGACCGTTTTAAGCACCTCCATATTTTTTATCGCCTTTTTATCGCCGGTTCGCGCCTCGCCCTCTGCTTTATCCAAACGCTTGTTCACGGTTTCCAGGTCTTTGAGCGCCAATTCCGTATTTATGGTTCCCATGTCCCGCAGAGGATCTATGGTACTCTCCACATGAACCACGCCCGGGTCATTGAATACGCGCAGTACGACCACGATCGCCTGCGCTTCACGGATGTGCGCGAGGAACTGGTTGCCAAGCCCCTCGCCCTTGTAAGCGCCCTTCACCAGTCCTGCGATGTCATAGAACTCCACGACCGCGGGGATTTTCTTTTTGGACTTGCTCATCTCTGCGAGCGTATCCACCCGCTCGTCCGGCACGGCGACCACGCCCACGTTCGGGTCAATGGTCGCGAACGGGTAATTGGCCGCCAAAACGCTCTGCTTGGTCAAGAGGTTGAACAGAGTTGACTTGCCCACATTCGGCAGCCCCACAATACCGATAGATAGTTTCATAGCTTCACGTTCCGAAAAACCTGTTTATCCTGCGGTACTCGGCCGGTTTTATTACAACGGACGAACCCGGTCTTTTTTAAACCTCGTGCGCAGGATTTTCATCTTTACCAATCTAACCCAAATGTTTTGAAAAAAGAAGCGGGGAACCGGCAATTCTCCGGCTTGGGCCAGAGCAGCAGATTCCCCGTAAACTTGGGCGGCAAGAGCAGAAAGGACAGCGCTACCAAAGGCCTACCAAATGCCGAGGTAGCGGTCGTAGCTGTCAGGCTTTTGTGGCTGCTTCGCCTTTTTCTTTGCCTTTCGCCTTGCTTTCGCAACAGGGTCAACCCTGTCGCCATAGGGCTCTTGCAGCTCCTTGCCGTTGCGATCTTTCCAGCAAAAGCCGTGGATCACGAAGGCCGCAACAACTTGACAGGCAAATCCCTTAAGCCGATTCTCGTTCAGTTCGCTTCCGACCTCAAGAATAGTTGCCCGGCTGCCGTTTACCGCGGGCTTGAGCGAATGCCTGCATCCCGGCACCTGCTGGATAACGAGCGTCCTCGGCTCGTCCGCAACCGCCATGCCTTTCTCAAGCATGAGCGGGATACGTGTGGTGCCTACGACCACGATGCCTCTGCAAGCCTCATGACCGTCTGCTCCCCACTTTCGGACCCACATCGTTCCGAAAACCCGCTTGTGGCGCATCGGCTGCGCCGTAGGATGAGCAATCTCTTCAAGAATTCGCTCCCCTACTGTTCCCTTGAACGCAAAGATGCGCTCAATCGCCGGCTCTCCCGGAGTTGTCCTGCCCTGCTGCATAACGCCCCCTCACTAATGTGCTTCAGACCGCACCATGCGATCTGAAAATCGTTCATCTGCACCTGCGCAGCCGGACGATTTTCAGGCCGCATAACACAAGAGCCCCTCGGATCAGGGGCTCTTGCAAGTTCGTTCTTGTTAATACTTTTCTCTAGAACATTGCGGTAGTCGCCTCCTGATCCGTTGGTCGGCCAATAAAGTAAATGCCGAAAAGCAGCCAGCACGTGCGAAGTGCGGCTGCAAAATCCTTGGTTGCGAAGTTAAACGCCTGCATGGGAATTGGCTAACAATAGCGTTGATCCAGACCTGCGTCAAGATACCCTGTGGATAGCGCAGTGCGACTATGTAACGCCTCGTGCAGAGATTCGTAGTATAATATGCACTGTGACCATGGCGAAGAACTTATTACTCATCATCGCGGCTGCGGCAGCGCTTGTCATTATCCCTTATTCCGCAGGGAATAACGCATATGCTGCGCCTGCAATTATTGACGAAGGAGATATTCTTCAGTTTCCGTCGATGCGGATCACGCAGATCTCTTCGGGCGGACTGCCTGCGGAAATCTTTGCCGCGGCCACGCTCGCAGCTTCGGTAAGCTGTCTGCGGTTCCCGAGCGAAAGCGCGGTGCGAGGCGAATCTGCCATATGCCCCTCGCCCCGGGAAGTTGGCTACCGCATCCAGATCACTGCAGAAACCATCCTTCTCTTGAAACAACGTCAAGCCGCGGCGTTTTCGGATTTTTCGGTAGGCGATCTCATCAACGTCTACGGCTTCTATAACACCGATGGTTCGATCCGCGGGCTCATCGTGCGCAATCTTTCAAAGCCGCCTGAGCGAACCTTTATCCAGCTCGATAACACCGAAGTGATCGGCGTCGCAGCCGGAAGCCCGCAGACGCTCATTGTGATCCAGCGGCCGGAGTATCCGTGCTACGGCTTCTGGAACGGCGCGAAAACAGAGGCGCCCTGCCCCTTGGGCGTCCGCTCGCTCGACGAGAGCGCCGCGGGACGGAGCATCGCGGTTCCCCCGCTCGTGCGGCCACAGCTCGATTTTGTACGAAAATACGAGGTGCGGGTCACGTCAAAGACCATCATCCTTGACCGCAACCGGGGGAATATCGCGTTCAACAGCATCGCGATCGGCGACAAGCTGAATATTTACGGATCGGCATTGGATGCGAACGCCCAAGTCGTTGAGGCCGAAGTGATCCGCGACCTTTCCCAGCCGAAAATCGCCAGGGAAAAGCAGTCCATTGACGGCATTATCACGCAGATCAACGCCGGAGACGGCAGTTTTGTGATCCGGACGCGCGACGCAAAGCTCGTCACCGTCACAAGCACCCTCAAAACGGACATTTTCGTGACCATAGAAGGCGTACTGGACGAGATAAATAACATGATCACCGATGTCGGAAGCATCCGCATACGCGACAAAAACGAGGTGGAGGCGATCCCCATCATCACCACGATCACGCCCGGCTCGGGAAGCGTAGGCACGCAAGTGACCCTTGGCGGATTCGGATTCACGCCGACGCAGAATCATATAAGCTTCGCCGGCGTCACGCGCGCGGTCCAGGACCTCTCGTCTCCGGACGGGAAAACGCTTACGTTCGCGATCCCCGCAACGCCCTGCGCGCCATTCGCGTCCTGCGCTCAAGTCGTGCTTGCGCCGGGAAGCTATCCCATCACGGTCACGAACAAGAACGGGACGAGCAATACGGCGAACTTCCAGGTTATGCCGCTCCAGTTCTTTATGATCAACACGGAATCCCTCCCGCAGGTCGTCCAAGGCGAAAAATATGAGGCGGCGCTCGTTGCCCAGGGCGGCGCAGGCACCTATGTCTGGAGCATCACCGCGGGCAATCTCCCGCCGGGGCTCACCCTCACGCCAGCGGTCTGCATTATGGCGCCGTGCCGCGCGCCCGCGACCATCTCGGGCTTCCCCACGACCCCGGGCACGTATCCCATCACCGTGACGCTCACGTCAGGCGCAGAAAACACTTCCAAGGGCTTTGAGATCGTAGTCGTGCAACGGATCAACACCGTTTACGAAGGCGCGTTAACGCCTTGACGCGCGCTCGTTATCGCGCGTAAAGGCCGACAAGCTCTGTCTGCGCCTCACTGTGGCTGCGGAGCGCGGCTTCAAGTTCGGTTTTGCTTGCGCCTGATTTAAGGTCAAGTAAAACATCAAGTGCGTACAGTTTGAAAAAATAGCGGTGCGGCGCGCCCGGAGGCGGACATGGGCCAATGTAGCCAATCTTGCCCGCGTCGTTTGCGCCCTCGATACTGCCCGGAGGCACACTCTCTTCTTTTATCACAGTCGTCGTGGGATCAATGTTCCACACGAGCCAGTGCGTGAACGTGCCCCGTGGCGCGTCCGGGTCATCCATGATCAATGTCAAGCTCTTTGCCTCTTGAGGCACGCCCTGGATCAAAAGCTCAGGGTTAATGTTCCATCCCTCGCAGCTGAATTTCTTGGGGATGTATGCGTTCTGTTCGAACGCGGAACTTGTGAGCAGCATGGTTTGTTGTTGCGATGGCGCAGCCGGTTTCTGCAACGCGGCGGCGTACACAAGGATGCCCGCCACCACTATTGTACCGAAAATAAGCGCGCGTTTCATGGTCGCCTGATCATTCTCCTCATTCTACCATTCGCGCGAATGAGAGAATGGTGCGCCCATGAAAGATCGAGCTTCAGGCCTTCCCGACCTGCCCGCCGCTTTTATGGTGCGCGTTGCTGGGATCGAACCAGCGACCTCTTCGATGTGAACGAAGCGCTCTACCACTGAGCTAAACGCGCGCTTTGGCAGGCGGATGTGAACGGGACGCTCTACCACTGAGCTATGGGCGCATTCTAGGCCATCATAAAACAAAAAAGCGCCCTTTGTGAAGAGCGCTCTTTCGGATACCCCTACTTCCTACTCCCTACTCGCTATCTTCGGATATCTCCTACTCTCTATCTATTGTATCTCCGCTGTTGCTCCGGCCGCTTCCAGCTTTTTCTTTAACTCTTCTGCCTCTTCCTTCTTCAGCCCCTCCTTGACCGTCTTTGGCGCGCCGTCCACCATATCCTTGGATTCCTTGAGCCCCAGGCCGGTCGCTTCGCGGACCACTTTGATCACGTTTATCTTCTGCTCACCAGAGGATTTAAGGAGCACGTTGAAGCTCGTTTTTTCTTCTTCAGCAGGGGCGGCTCCGCCTGCGCCTGCCGCAATCGGCGCGGCAGCCGAAATGCCGAATTTCTCTTCCAGCGCTTTCACCAGTTCCGCGAGCTCCAGCGCGGACAATTTTTCAATTTCGGAGATAAGTTTATCGAATTTTTCGCTCATGTTTTTTTGATTTCGACCTTAGGTTGTTTGTTTTGACTTTTCGCTTAATGCTTCGACGAGTTCATCACTCGACCAGTTAGATCTTCTTGGCCCTCTGGTCAAGCACATACAGGAACGAACGGATCGGGGCGGCGAGCATATAGAGCAGCTGCGCCAACAGCACTTCCCGCGGCGGCAGTTGACCGATGAATACGGCGCGCTCCGCCGGAATGAATTCGTTTTTCGAGAGGTCATAACCGCCAAGCAATTTTACCTTGGCCGAGTCCACTTTTTTCTCTTTCTCCAGTGCGGCGAAAAAGCGGTACACGAAACCTGCGGCCTGCTCCAGATTGGAAGCGAAAATCGTGCCGAGCGGCGCCTTCATGCCGCCGCTCGCCCTGAGCTCGTCGAAGGGCAATCCTTTCTCTTTGAGAAGGATGCTCAAAAGCCGCTTCTTGATGACCAGCATCGGGCTCTGGTTGTTTTTGAGCTCCTGGCGCAGACTGCGCAAAGCCGATGTCTTGACCTTGCTGAAGTCAACCAAAAGCACTGCCTGGCTCTTGCCGAGCAGTGTGCGTCCCTTGTCCAGCTCTTCCTGTTTTTGCGCTTTGGTTTTCATGTAGAGTTGCCTTAGCGAATTCCTAATGAGCTTAGGAACTCTCATGTCCCGATCTCTGCATCGGGACTTCATTTATCTATCTTCGACCTTTGCTGATTTTGCCAACCGTAAGGTTTCGCAAAATCGAGCACACCGCCAACGGCGATGGACGCCCCTAAACGACAAATCGCCCGCTCCGGGCGACAAAAGCATGCATAAAAGCTTGCTTCCTCAGCGGGATGATTAAGCCGTTTCTAGCCCCCGCGGTCTTCGGAACGTGGAAGTAGCATAGCACCTCCCCTCACGGATGGCAAGCAGATTTGACTAAACATAATAAACGTGCTATTATTGACTACGGTGCAATCTTGACGTAGGAGGTGAGCCGTGGGGAAAACGCCGATGACCGAAGAACGACGCGCCGCTTTGAAGGAGATCCTCGAGGGGCGGCGGCGAGAAATCCTGGCGGACGTACACGGCATGCTTCGCGATGCCGGACAGCAAGAGCCGCTGGCTAGCGGCGCAGATCTTGCCGAACTGGCGGAAATGAGCATCCAGGAGGACATCGAACGCGAGCTCGTCCGGATGAAGGCCGAGGTGCTCACGAAGATCCGCGAAGCGCTCGCGCGTCTCGAGCAGGGCTCCTACGGCTACTGCTTCGAGTGCGGCAAGGAGATCTTCGAGCGCCGCCTGCGGGCACTGCCGTTCGCGGTCCGCTGCAAGGACTGTGAAGAAGCCCGCGAGCTTGCGCTCCAGCACGAGCGCATACTGGCTTATCGGCGCGCTCAGAACGCCAGCCACGGCCTCTTTGAGATTTGAGGCCTGACCACATCGGCCCGGTGCAGTTTGTCTAACTGCCCGGGCCGCACGTATTTTATAACTCAACTATTCGCTCATTCGCGCGAATAAGCGAATAGATCGCTCATGTTATTTTATGCCAGAGGCATAGGTTGACCGCAAAGCCACCCACGAGCTAAACTCACGCAAGAGCATCCTTTCACAATTTCTCTTTCTGGAGGGCGCCCGTGAAGATACGCACACACCGCAAGAGGGCGGAAGCGGTCTTTGGGCGCCTGCTCCAGGCGCTCCAAGACAAGGAATACCCGTACAACCTGCCGTGGGTCACGCCGCCGCAGGCGCGCGAGAACCTGCCGCCGAGTTTGAAGCTCGGCACGCGAGAACACGCGCTCTTCTTGTTCTGCGCGTGCTACTACATGCGCGGAGGTATCGAGAGCTACGTCGCGATACGCGCTCTCGCAGAAATCTACGAGCGGTATCCCATGCTTTTCCTGCCGGAACGGATAGACGACTGGCAGAAAGAAAAGATCAGCGACATCCTGCGCAGCGTCGGCCTTGGGTTCCAGGCAAGCGAGATCAGCCGCAATTGGGTCTTGAATTTCAGGCGGCTGCGCGACGAGTGGTGGTCAGACCCCACAGAACTCTTGCGAGGAGTCAAGAGCTACAAAGCGGCATGCGCGCGCATCAAAAACAACGGCAAGAAAAAAGCGCGGCACCGCGGGTTCTACGGCTTCCAGGGAAAGATGGTCTCCATGCTCATCTATTTCCTGATGGACGCCGGATTCGTGGACCGCTTCCACTTCCCTATTCCCGTGGACTTCCACGTCCTCAGGGTGGTGTTCGCGAACCGGCTCATCACGACGGGCCACGCGCCGAGCGAACTGAACGGCAACGGGCTCTATATCGAAGCGGTTCTCGCGAGCGTGCGGCGGCTGGTCTACCGCTACTGCCGGAGACATCGAGTTAACCCGGTACGGCTCTGCGACGCCGTTTGGCTCTTGTCGTACGCGCTCTGCGCCCAATACCCGGGGAACTTGAGCACCACCGACAAGAAAAAGAAGGGGCGGAAAACTAGAATTGACGCCGTGCCGCTCGTCTGGAGCCCCGCGCAAGTACGGACCTACGAACGCTCCTGCGGCCGGTGTCCGGTACAACGCACGTGTACCTACGCGATACCGTCCGCAAACTACTACATCCAAGGAAAACTGGTGATCCGCGGGCCGCGCAAAACGCCGCCCCAGCAACACCTTT
>MHLC01000022.1:0-2310 GCA_001818655.1 Candidatus Liptonbacteria bacterium RIFCSPLOWO2_01_FULL_56_20 | reverse complement strand
AAACCTTGCGGCGCGTTCTGGTTTTGCGAGAACGAATCTATTGAACCGGGTCGGTCGCCCTAATACCCTTATCTCAAAAAGTGTCCAAAATCTCGGCTTTAAGGCGTGGACTGTAAAAGGATCGAGTTATGGTTTGGATTACGCTAAATCTTTTTTCCTGTCCTCAAATTCCTTTTTGTCGATTTCACCCTTTGCGTACCGCTCTTTCAAAATATCAAGCGCTGACTTTCCGTGACCGTGCGTATTGCGAGATTGACCCGTAAACCACTTGATAAGCGCAGCAATCCCAGCGATTATCAAGGCCCACCAGAGGATCATAAAAATCCAGCCAAAAGAGCCAAATCCAAAGTTCATCATGTTGTTTGTTGAATTATTGCCAAAGGGAGACGACCAACCTCCCCACATCATATTCATCATCGGCATCCAGCCGCCGCTTACGGCCGGAAACGCCGCAGAGGTATCGCACCCGGAAAGACGCTTGCCCATGACCACATGCATCTGTTCCTCGCCTTGTTCACCCATCATCTGAACCATCATATTGTTCATCGCCTCGTGGGAGTCGCCCATCATTTGGCCCATAAAATATTCGCCGAGCGTTCCGAAATTGTCGTCGGATAAATCCTTACATGTCAGTTCTTTGATTTGGAGTTTTTCCCAAGCTGCTTTTCCTTCGGCTTCTTCACGGGCGGTATGACCATCTGAAACAGTTCCGTTATTCCCCGTCATCCCCTGGGCAAAAACAATACCGCTAGTAAAAAACGACAACGCTATTATGCCAATTGTGCTGAAAATAATTTTTTTCATATCAGCCAAAAACTAAAACTTTGTCCGAACCCTCGACCATTTTGAGCAAGTCGGACATTGTGGAAATGGGGCAAATCTTGCTTTCTTCCTTGCCGCGCAATTTCAGACAAGTGCCGCACGCATAAATTTCCCCTTTTAATTCTTTGAATTCCGTTACTTTCGCGGAAATGTCGAATTCTTTGCTGTCAGGAATGGTATCAAGTTCCGAACCTTCGCTCATTAAAAAGATTTCAACTTGATGGCTTGCCTTGAGCGCTGTGATTCCGAGGCGGAAAGTATTCCACGCGTGCTCTGCTTTGTTGGATTGTAAGATGATACCGAGCTTCATAAAGTCATTCTATTCTACTAAATTTGCCGTCTTTCATAAAGCGTCGCGGTCGCACAACCGCCTCGCCAGAGGCGGTCCTTCGACCTTTCGGCTTCGCTCAAGGGCAAGTGGACAATGTCATTTGCTCCGATGCTCGCTTCGCTCGATACGATCTGCTCCGATGCTTCGATCGGAGCACTCATTTTTCTAAGCTCGTACCTCGCTAAGAAAAATTGAGTGCGGGAGCTGGAGGAATCGAACCTCCGATCGGCGTTTTGGAGACGCCCGGTATACCACTTACCTAAGCTCCCATGCTTACTATTTTATCAAAAGGCGAGAGAAGTGTAATCCCGCCACAGCCGGGATGATGGATGCTCCAGGTTCGCCGACTCACCAACAAAATCCGATCATTTCCCCGCGATCTTCACTTCCTTGTGCGCGGTGTGCTTTCGACACCACTCGCAGAACTTTTTGAACTCAAGCTTCCGCTCCACGGTTTTTTTGTTCTTCCGCGTGTAATAATTCCGGCGCTTGCACACCGCACACCGCAGCCCTATCAGATTTTCCGAGTATTTTGCCTTTGCCATGCTTAAATTTTGTTACGAATAAAATGAGTTAGAAAATTTTAGCATCCCGCCAACGGCGCGGATTACCTTAACGTTTATCCCGCATCCTGCGAGACAGACATTGAACTTTACAATAGCTCACTCTCGCTCGCTAGTAAAGTTTACGTACTCCGCCGAAAGCGGGATTATGAATTTAATAATCTTTTGAACGCTTCGCCGGACTTGTATCTCTTTATCTCCCGCTCTCGACGTCTCGCTTCCTCGTAGAGAGGATACTCTTCAACTCTGACAATTTCAAGTGGAATGTGCTTTTTAAAAGAAACCGTCCTGCCGCTATTGTGATATCTCAATCTTGTTTCAAGATCATGAGTGTAGCCAACATAATACTTTTTCGTCCTATTCGATTGCAGGATGTAGACGTAATACATCAGAATTTCTTACGCCCCGCCTGCGGCGGGGCACGTCTAGAAATTCTTGCCGCAGGTTAGAATTTCTTACGCCCCGCCTGCGGCGGGGCACAAGATTTTCTAGGCTCGACTGCTCGCTAAGAAAATCTAGTGAGCCGGAGGGGAGAATCGAACTCCCGTCTAATCCTTACCATGGATTTGTTCTGCCGCTGAACTACTCCGGCGA
>MHLC01000021.1:51802-71820 GCA_001818655.1 Candidatus Liptonbacteria bacterium RIFCSPLOWO2_01_FULL_56_20 | reverse complement strand
GGAGGCGGGCGCGTAGTGAAA
Organism: Candidatus Liptonbacteria bacterium RIFCSPLOWO2_01_FULL_56_20; assembly: GCA_001818655.1. Classification (GTDB taxonomy): domain Bacteria; phylum Patescibacteriota; class Minisyncoccia; order UBA6257; family 2-01-FULL-56-20; genus 2-01-FULL-56-20. The sequence goes on along the minus strand of MHLC01000021.1, from coordinate 71,799 downwards.
TTGGCGGACCCGGACGAAATATCCGGCTCCAACCTGAACCGCATCCGTTTCGGTTTCACGAGGGTCGGCGAGAACAAGTGCGACGTGGTCACGCAGGAGATCACGCAGATGAATCCGTACTCCGAAATTCATTCGTACCCGCAGGGGGTTACGCCAGACGGCCTCCCGGAATTTTTTGCCGGGCCGCCAAAGCTCGGCGTAATGATAGAACTCGTGGACAATCTGGAGATGAAAATAAGGATACGCGAGGAAGCTAAAAAACAGCGTATTCCGGTTATCATGGCAACGGACAACGGCGATAACGTCATCGTGGACGTGGAGCGGTATGATCTTGATCCACAGCCGAAGATCTTTAACGGCGCGGCAGGCGACCTCACGCTTGAGGAGTTCCAGAAATTCCCGCCGCAGGACTTGCCGCGGCTCGCGTCAAAGATCGCGGGTCCGGGTATGGTCGTGCCGCGGATGCTTGGTTCTGTCCTTGAAGTCGGGAAAACGCTTTACTCGTGGCCCCAGCTCGGCGACGCCGCGACGCTCTCGGGCGTGGCCATCGCGTATCTGGTGCGCCGCCTCGCGCTCGGGCAAAAAGTCGCTTCCGGGCGGCTGGAAGTGAACTTGGACTCTATTTTTGATCCGGATTATTCCTCGCCAGAGGCCGCAGGGGAACGGGACAAGCAAAGAAAGGATTTTCTTGCGAAGATAGGGTTGTAGGGTGTTATGTTGGGCATGGGCGGGTATTGTCTTGCTTATTCCTGGTACTGGCGTTAGAGTGGAGCCAATTTAATGGCTCGTGGAAAAGGCATATGGTGGTTCGGATTCGCGGTTGTGTGCGTGTCGGTTTTCCTGGCGGAGCCGGTCAACGCGGAAACCGCCATCCTCGCGCAGCAACCGGACAATTCGGCGATCGCATATTATTACTCGAACTGGGAGCTCGGTTGGCAGTGCCATTCCGTTCGGCAAACTTTTATACCCGCGCAAACCGCAGAGATAACCCGTATAAGCATTGACTATCGAACGTCATGGGGAGGGCAGAAAAATTATCCATATTTCCGGCTCTACGAGGAGGACGGAACGCTTATTGAAGAGGGCCCTTCAACGGATTTCCTTAATGGCGGTATCGGGTACTTCTCCACGCTGGGTACGTGGGTATTCTCGCATGCGCACGTCACTTCGAGCACGTCCTACTATTGGAAGTTTGATTGGTGCGATCACGGGAATTGGTGGGGATTCGGATACCCGTCGCGCGTTTACGGCGCAGGCCCGGAAGTGCCGTACTATGTAGTGGAGGGAGAAATCTCCGAGCCGCCCCGCGAGCCAGTCATCATCGTACCGGGGATTATGGGGACGAGATTGAACCGCGTGTCAGACGGAGAAGAGGTATGGCCGAATATCTCGGAGGCCATTTCGTCCTCGAACGATTCATTTTTAGACGACCTCAAGCTTGACTCTAGAGGGCAGGAATTTATTGATAAGCGAAATTTCTCCAATTCGGTTGTTGAAGTTGCCACAGGGACTGCAAGAATCCCTATATTGGATATTGATGTTCATATTAATCGAGTTGTATATGATAATTTGGTTTCCAATTTTACGAATGTCGGTTATCTACGGGGGGTTTCGCTATTTTTAGCGCCTTTCGACTGGAGACTTAGTGCTCAAGCTGCCGTGAATCAACTAAGTCAGGTTATCATGCAGGCAGTTCAGAGTTCTCCGACAGGCAAAGTTAATATTATCGCTCACAGTATGGGTGGGTTATTAGTGAAACAGTATTTAGCAAGCATTCCAGGCATTCCACCCATTAACAAGGTTATACTTTTAGGTTCGCCGCAGATAGGATCCCCGAAAGCATTCAAGATTTTAAACCACGGCGATAATCTCGATTTTACGTGGGGGCCGTTGGAATTCCTGAACCCAAGCAAAGCGAAGGAAATTTCTCAAAACATGCCGTCGGTTTACGAACTTTTACCCAGTCGACGATACATCGCGGTGAATGGTGGTTATGTGTATGACTTTCGCAGTGATGGTCCTAGGCGGGCACTTGATTTTGACGAAACCAAAGCTTTTATGCTCGCCGATGAGAGCGACAAGAGGAACGATCTTCTTTTAGAGTTGGCAGATCAATTCCACGGAAACCTTGATAATGACCCAGTAAACGGTCAAAACATTTATAACATCGTCGGCTGCCAAAATCCTGAAACACTTAGTGAATTTCGCATCTACGACGACGATGTGGTTGATATCGGAACCGTGAACGGCGACGGCACAGTCCCGCTCGTAAGCGCCATGAATCTCGCAAACGATTATCAGAATTATTTTGTCCGTTACGACCAGACCGGCATTAACCACCAGGGGTTAGTCAAAGACAGTAGGACGGTGGGTCTTATCGCCGATATCATCGGCGGCAGCGTGTCAACACTCCCGCAAGGGGTTTCGACCTCAACCTCTTATTGTTTCACCGATATCTCAGAGTTTCGGAATGAGACAACCATAGCAGTAAGCACGCATAGTCCGGTGGCGCTTCATGTATATGACTCGCAGGATCATCATACTGGTCCGCTCCCGAACGGAGACATTGAGTTGGGAATCCCGGGGAGCGACTATGAGCGTATTGGCGAGAACAGCTTTGCCTTTATGCCGGCAGGGGATTCCTACCGTTTCGTCGCCGACGGCCTTGGAGCGGGCTCGTTTGATATGAAAATTCGCGCGTACAAAGGCAGTAATCTTGCGAACACCATTACGTATCTGAACGTTCCGCTTGCTGATGCCAGCACGACTGCAGAAGTTGATTTTATAAACTCTCGATCTCCGGCGAATCTCCGGCTTGATAGTGACGGGGATGGTTTGTTCGACGTGAGCGTTCCGCCCACAGCAATTCTTGACGCCCAGACGAGCATGGACATTGTGCCGCCAGTTATCATTATTCAATCACCGACAAGTACGGAGTACGCTCGTTCCGCAATGATTCCGCTCACGACGAGTATAGTTGATGATAGTTCTGGTACGGCGTTCGAAGAGACAAAGCTTGACGGTACAGTGGTGACGAGCACGGTCATTGATTCTTTCTTCTTGTCGCTCGGCGAACATACTGTCTCCGTTCATGCCGCAGACAACGTAGGGAATCCTGCGAATGCAACGACTTCTTTCTACCTCATCGCCACCCCCGAGAGCGCTATCGCGGATGTTGAGCGTGCCTATGCGCTTGGCTGGATAACGAAAGAATCTGTAAAGAAGAGCCTGGTTTCAAAGCTTCGCTTAGCCACTCAGCTCGAAAAGAGAATAGAAATTCTGCAAGGGAAATTGCCTGATAGAGCAGAATCGACCGAGAAGATTGAGGCAATGGCACAACAGACAGGTCAGCTTTTTTTGGAATTGTTTCTTAAAGATTTAGAGATGTGGTACAATAAAGGCGCCGTTAATAAGCAGGCTCTCGACTTAATACAAGAAAATATCGACTGGTTGCTGGGGGAAAGTGACTAGGTTGGTATGCTAGTGGATAAATGAAAAAGAATAAAATTTATACTATTAGTTTCTGCATCGGTTTAATATCGGGTTTAGCGATTCTTTTTTTGCCATCGTTGTTTAATCACGGGCTCTTTTCACTGCCACGTGATAGTGCTTTCGTTTCATTTGCCGCTCTTGGCGTAGTAATCTTAGCTGGCGCCTTGGGGATGGTTGATAAACGTATTTTTCGAGAGAAGAGAGTTATGCTTTTTGCGATCGGATTTTATATTTTCGGAGAGATTGCTGCACTTTTCATACTTTGGTGGGTTATTTATCAGGCAGTACAGAATTGGCAGGTAGTCCTGTAGTTCTCTTCGGGGTTCTATATGGGGTTAATCATTTTTATATTGATGGCGTATAGAGTAATTTCAGGATTGCAGGCACTTTAAAGGATTTTTAGCATTTTTAAGGGCACTAACCGCTTTCGGCGCAGCGGGTAGACGGGCTCCTCTTAAAATTATTTCTCAAAGATTTAGAGATGTGGTATAATAAAGGCGTAGTCAGTGATGCGGCGTATGTGATTTTAAAGGAGGATGTTGAGTGGCTGCAGGGTTACCAAGACGTAGAGCCATGAGCAGAAAAACCATTTTTTTCGCGTTAGGGGCTCTTATGGGGATTGTGGTGTTTTGGGGGCCTACCGTTTTGCGTTTCGGCAACAATTTTAGCGATCCATTCTTATTCGTCTCACTGGTTGGGATGTACCCTTGGGTTTTAAATCATTGGCTCCTGCCTGGATTGGTGTATGTAGCCGTTTCTGCCATTCCTTTTCTGTTGGTTTATTTTCTTAGTAGCGACAGAAGACCTCCTGCGTTTTTTAAGGCACTAAGTGCGTTCAAATTCTTCTCTTTAGGCCTTTACATATCACTGACAGCTTTCTTCTTATTGCTTGGCCTCGGTCTTTCGCGTGGCGGATTCTAGTTAACGGAAAGGCGCAGGCGGGGAAACATCTCTCAGAAAGTGACGCTACGCTCCTTGCCGGACTTATGAAGCATGTCGCAGATCTTTTCTGAGAGCCTTAAGGCTTGCGACATGGTTGTTGTGTTATAATCATTTTATGAAAATAAAGAAGTTTTATTGGCCAACATTTATATTCTGGGCATATGCTTTACTTATTATTTTGATAATTTTTGCGCTCTACGGGTTAAAGGGCTTAGAATGGGGCCAGGAAGGGAGTTTTTTTGGTGATATAGGAATTTTTGGCCTATTTATTCAATATTTTTTAGGCTTGGCCGGTATACTTGCAATTAATCCTGTAATTATTGGCTTGGGGTTAGTCAGCTGTGGAGATGGTTTTCTATCACTGTGTCTTCCTTCTATGTATGGGGTTATTTTCAATCTTTTATTTCTTTCTTTCATAATTTTTATCATTAATTATATCGTGGTTAAATTCATTCTATCTAAAAAAGGAAATTGATTCTAAAAAACAGCCATACGGCTACGGGCTATTTGGGGATTGTTAATTTTATAATCGGATTACATCCCAACTCGCAATCTTAGTTATGAAAGAGAAGCTAAAAGAGTATTTACCAAACTTCTGGGCGCTAGTTTCGCGTACTTTTGGAGCGTACAGAAGAATTCTGGACTATTCTACTTATTCTTTATTGTTTACTACTTGGTTAATGACGGAAAGTTTCCACGGCGACATTTTCTTTAATTTCTATAATTCTCTCCGGCCTGGCGTTATGGCGAGTATTTTCCTAAGGACCTCGAGAAATCGCTTCCTGTTCCTTTTTATCGCAAACCTTTTAATGATCTATTTTATTGCATGGACTAATCGTCAGACTAAGATTTTTATTGGAGCCGAGAAAAGAAGTATTGCATCAAAAACGTCTTTAATTCTATTAAGTAGCGTTATCATTTCGCTTATTTTTATAAGTTACACCTCTCTCTTTTTTAGCACTGGCGGTGGTTGGTTGATTGGTGGGAGAGCGGGCATCTCTGGCGGGTTGAGCAACTTTTGGGTCGACCTTATTGGATATGCCATCCTCGTGTTCTTCGCGAAGATGCTTTTGGCAGCTAAAGCCAAACTCGATCGCTATTTCAATACCTCAATAGTTCTATTTCTTGGCACCCTCTTCTTTCTATGGTCCGATCTTCACTTTATTTTTTTCGTCGTCAGATGAACCTAGGATAACGTTGAATACGTTTCTGGCTAAAGCCAAGCCCATACACTCCTTCAATTTATAGAGGGCCTTGTCGCTCATGTTGGCAATATATGAGAAAAACGTTAGAATTTGAATTATGAGCCAGAATTGGAAAGAACTTATAAGGCACTACTTGCCGTCTTTGATTTTTTCTCTCTACGTTCTTGTTGCTCTCGCAGAGATAATATTATTTTTTGGGATAATGGGTTTGGAGTGGGGATCCAGCGACGACTTTTTTTCAGAACTTGGTTTGCTTGGCGGCATTCTTTGGTATCCAATTGGAGCAGCTGTCTTATTGGCTTTTAACCCCTTGATTTATGGATTGGGACTTACAAGTTGTGGAGGAAGTTTTATAAAACTTTGTATTCCTTCCTTGGCTGGGACCGTCCTGAATCTCTTTATTGCCCTCATACTTGTTTTTGTGACCAACTTTGTAGTAGTTAAATCACTCGGCAACAGAAAAAAGTAGGTTTAATTACTTGTTTTTTTTGACTTAGACCTCTTCTTATTGCTCGGCTTCGGTCTCTCGCGTGGCGGATTCTAGCTGACGGGAGAGCGTCGAGCGCTTAACCGCGTAGTTTTGCTATACTTATAGGCGTGATCTCGCGCGAGGCGGTTCAGAAAATCCTTGAAGCAGGCGCGCAGGCGCCTTCCGGAAGCAATTCGCAGCCGTGGAGATTTGATGTGCGAGGAAACGAAATACGCGTGTGGGCGTTTCCGGAAAAAGATCACCCGATCCTTAATTTCCGCCATCGCGGCACGTGGGTCGCGCACGGCGCGCTCATTGAAAATATCGCAATCGCGGCATCTGCTTTGGGGTATAAGGCGGACATAAAAATTTTCCCTGACCACAGCAAGCCGAATCTTACGGCTATTATCGGCTTAACAGCGAGCACGCCCCGTGACGAACCGCTGTATCACGCCATACCGCGCCGCGCGACCAACCGGAAGCCCTACAAGCCGACGCCTCTTACATTTGAGGAGAAGCTGGAGCTTCTCGCCGTGAACCAGGAGGACAAAGAAGACGTGATATTAACGGAAGACCCCGATGACATCAGACGGCTTGGAGCGGCAATGAGCGTAAATGAGGTCGTAATGCTTGAGGACCGCAAGCTTCATAAGTTATTTTTTGACGAGATTGTCTGGACAGAGGCGGAGGAAAAGGAAAGAAAATCTGGATTATATCTTAAAACAATGGAACTTACCCCGCCGCCGCAGCTTGCGCTCAAGATATTCAAATACTGGCCCGTGATGCATTTTTTCAATCGCCTCGGGCTTGCCGAAATGATCGCCAAAGACAACGCGAAGGTCTATAGCGCCGCAGCTGCGTATATCGGCGTGATCGTGAACGACTCCGACAAGGAATTCGTAACCGCTGGGAGGGTAATGGAACGTATCTGGCTTACGGGAACAAAGCTTGGATTAAGCGTTCACCTTTTGACCGGCGTGCTGTTCTTGTGGCAAAGGATAATTGCCGAGGGCGGGAAGGGATTCTCGCAGAAGCACGCTGAGCTTGTAAAAAGGGCTTACGGGAAAGTAGCGTCCACGTTCAAAGTGGGGGATAATAAGATGGTGGCTCTATTGCTCCGGATCGGCCGCGGAGATCCGCCGAGCGCGAAGTCGTCAAAGAAACCGCCGACCGTGTACATCAGCGACTGAAAATTATTTTGTCCTGTGATATGATTAGGAAAGGAGCGTGTGATTTGATGCATACGACCCCTAGAGAAGCTACTGAATGGTTCTTTAGCTAAGCAATAAGTAAATCCCGCTATGCCTAAAAAGATATATTTGTACAATGCAATATTCGGCTTCCTTACAAGCAGTATTTTTTATTTCTCGGATGTCTTCGGTAAGAGGACGAGTGCTTTTATAATCGACATTCTTCGTTTGTTTAGAGTAGAAGCGAATCTATTCACTTATGCACTAGCCGTCAATCTATTAGTTGTGGCATTAGCCATTTTTGTGGCACTTGCGGAAAAAATTACCTTAGAGAGGGTGGAGAAAATGTTTTTTCTGTACCTGATACTCGCTGTGATTGGCGGCTCCTTGGTGGCCCTCGCAATATACTTGATTGTTGCGTTTTGGGCGATTTCAAAGCTGGGATTTTAATTCTTAATAAGGAGAAAGGGGCTACCGTAACGTTAAAATTTATTAAGAATCAGCTCCAATGAACGGTCTCGTGAATCTCGATTTGTTCTCGGTAGGAATCGCCATCGCGGGGATTGGAACGCTCGGATTTACTGTCTTCTTCAATAATCGCCGAAGCGTTACGAATCGCACTTTTCTTTTCTTTTCGTTGGCCGGTATCTTATGGAGTATTTTCAATTACTCGTATTATCAGTTTAGCGCCCCGTATCTCGTTTTGTGGCTTCTAAGAATTCATGCTTTTTTTGCGGTTTGGTACGTCTTCTTTATTTTCCAGACATTCTACGTATTCCCGAAAGAGAGAGTGGAATTTTCTAGGGGCTATAGATTGTTCCTCATTCCTATCGTTATTCTAGTCTCGCTTCTTACTCTGACGCCATTTGTTTTTTCCGAAGTCACCGGATTCTCGTCAGATGGGAGGATCTCGAGCGTGGCAAATGGCCCAGGCATCTTTCTCTTTGGCGCGCTCACGATCGGATTAGTATTTAGCGGCCCTTTCATGCTTTTAAGGAAGAGGGGGCAAGTCTCCAAGCTAGAAAGAAAGCAGTTTTCATTCGTGCTTTTAGGGGCGCTGATAACTTTTTCGTTGCATTTCATTTTTAATCTTATCCTGCCTGCATTTTTGAATAATCCCAGATTCGTTCCGTTGGGAGCGATCTTTATTTTCCCATTCGTGGTCTTTACTGCGTATGCGATCTTTAGGCACCATCTGCTGAACGTGAAGGTCATTGCGACCGAGATTCTGACCTTTGTTCTGGCGGTGACCGCGCTGTTTGAGGTGGTCCTTGCGAGCGAGCCCCTTATCTTGATTTTCCGCGCCGCGGCATTTGTGCTGATCTTGAGTTTTGGCATCCTTCTCATCCGCAGCATTCTCAAGGAGGTTGAACAGCGCGAAGAGCTTGAGCGGCTGAACAAGCAGATCGCGGAAAAGAATGTCCAGCTTGAGGAGCTTTCGCGGGTAAAGACCCAGCTTTTGTCGCTCGCGTCGCATCAGATCAAGTCGCCGCTCGCGGTCATCAAGGGCTTCACTACGCTCCTTATAGACGGTTCGTACGGCGCGGTGAGCGCAAAAGCCAAAGAAAAGCTCCAGACGATCAAAAAGGCCTCCGACGACCTGATCACGCTCATCAACGACCTGCTTGATATGCGGCGGGTGGAAGAGGGGAGGATGGAGTATCAATTCGCGAAAACCGACATGCGGAAGCTTGCGGGCGAAGCAGTGGACGCTCTGCGTTCGCTTGCGGAAGCGAAAAAACTGGAACTCAAACTCACCGCGTCCGAGAAAGAGATCTGGGTGAACGCGGATGCGCCGAAACTGAAACAGGTGGTTCAAAACGTGATAGATAATGCGATAAAATACACGCAAAAGGGATTTGTGAAAGTGGAATTGCGGGCCGACAGGGGAACGGCGACGCTCTCGGTGAGCGACTCGGGAATGGGGATCCATCCCGACCTTCTCCCGCATCTTTTTGAAGAGTTCGTGCGCGAAGGCAAACTGAAATCAAAAGTGCTGGGCACGGGCTTGGGACTTTATATCGCGCGGAAGATAATCGAGGCCCACAGCGGGAAGATTTTTGCACAAAGTCCAGGAGAAGGAAAAGGTTCTACGTTCAGCATTACTCTGCCGACCCTAAGATAAAGGAGCTTGTGCAAAAATTTGAAAAAGGGGTCGGCCCGCTTCGCCGGAGCGCAAGCGAGGCGAGGGGGAAAGTGGAAGCGTTTCCCACGCGTAGGAAAACACTAAAAACCGCGAGGTTGTTAGAGAGCAATCTGCTGTATGGCGGATTGCGACAGATTTGCGGCAGAGTCACAAGGCGAGGGCAAGGAGAGTGCGTTCTATATTCAATTAAGAAAAATCTAGGCCGATCTTACTGAACTGGGCTATAATAGTTTCAAGCCCCAATAAGGCCCTAATAGTTTTCATAAAATAAACCCAAATCCGGGATGGGAACGGCCCATCAACTTGCCATCTTGAGCGGGGGAATTATTATGGATTGAATGCAGGGCAAAAAAATATCGCTGAAAACTGGTGAGCGTCGCTGGATCAAAAAACTGACCGGTTTGACGGCCTTGCTTGATGATCAAAGTATTGCCGATATCCTTTTAGTGCGGAGTGGGTTCAAGCCCGGGGCGTTGGTCGAAATCTCTTATCACCCGCATAGTTCTGTCTCCCAGCCGGAATTTCATAGAGCAGTAAACGGTCTCCGAGAAATCCTCAAAAAACTGCGTCTCTATTATAAATTGCATGAAAATTATCCGAAGACAACCCGCGCGCGTACCCGTTACACCTGCATAGCGAGAGACAAAGGAACATTGAAAGAGCTTGTTGCCGCGCTTGCAAATAAAGATGTGAGAAAACGCCGTTTCGAGATAGGCATGCTTCTGGGCTATCCGGAAACTGCGGTTGCCGCATTTGCGAGTAACAGGCCGCTGGATAACCGGAACCTGCCCCGCTTGGTTTCAATAGCGAAAGAATTTAAATTCCTTAATTTCCGTCTGTCTCGCAATTGGCGAGAAGAGTTAGGATACCTAAGGCGAAGAGCAAAAGAGATAAAGCGACTAAGCCCCGAACTGCATGCAAGGATCCTTAGAGCGCCTTCTTAACATTCACAAAAAAGTTTGGGCAATTTAAAGACCTGTCCAGGTCTTTCTGCGCGATTACTCCCCCACCTTGCAGCAGTTGCATCCGCCACAGTGGTCGCCTTTCGCGCAGTCCTCGCAGATCCGGCGTATGCCCATTTCTTCTCACCCCCTTTCCTATTCGGGATACGAAGAACTGGATTTCAGGTTAACAATCCATCGCATAGTGTCAAGCAGGGGCTTTATCAAGCAGTCCTGCAAATCCTCGTAAGATCAGCTGGCGCTGAATCGGTGGTTATCGCGTGACAGCCGATCTTGTTTTGATTTTATTCGTATTTTTTGCCGGTGCCTGGCTTTTTGATACATATTATGGCTTAATGACAGTAGAATCGGGACAAGCGTCCCGAGGTTCTTGTCTTCGTCAGGGCCAGGCGAAGACAGGAATATTGATAATAACGGCCGCCAGCAGGAGAAAAGCGCCATGAGCGTAAAGCTCTTGGTGCCCCAGAAGGAAGACCGTGCCAAGGTCGTGGGCAAGATTCTCGACCCGCGGCCGGGCTTCGTCGTCTGGGCACCCGAGACATGCTGCTTCACAAGCTGCACAAGGTGCTGAAGCAGCAGCGACGCGGGGGCGAGGGGACAGAACACTCCTTCTCGCCCCCGCCACCTTTATGGAGGCGTGTCATGAGACACGAAAGAATCCGAATATCGCGCTGGACTCATCGGTTCGAACGAAACGGAGTAACGGCAATTCTGAACTCGATTTCGCTTGGCCTGGTCTTCGTGTCGAGCGAAACTGCTCAGTTGTTGTTTGACTACCTCCGTACACCCGCGCCGATGGATCAAGCCTCAGCATATCTGGGAGCCGATCTAATCGACGCGCTGACCAAAGAAGGAGTCATCGTTGCCGAGGAATTGGACGATGAAGTATACCTCAGCGACTTCCGGGAGAAACTCCTGAGGGAGTCTACTGTCGAGCTGATGTACCTTCTTGTCACTGACCACTGCAATCTCCGGTGCACCTACTGTTTTGAAGAGGCGCCGGCGATGGATAAGCCATTCGCCCCAGTGCACATGAGCGAGGAGGTCGCTAGCCGCGCCGTTAGCCTCTTCGGGCAGATGGCGAAGCGCTATGGTAGCCCCGATAAGAAGAAGACGATTCATCTCTACGGCGGTGAGCCGCTGATGAATAAGACGGTGGTTCGTGCTTCCGTCTTGCAGATCCGGGACTTCGGGAAGAGGGGAATTCTTCCCGACAACTGCGAGATCGCCATCGTTACCAACGGCATGTTCCTAGACGATGCGACTGTGAAGTTCTTCGTGGAGAACGGGGTGACGGTTGGTTTATCTCTGGATGGGCCGGGCTGGATGAACAATGCCTACCGGCTTCCCAAGAGGGATGGCGTTGATGTGTTCCGCGAGGTCAAAAAGAGCCTCGGGCTTCTCAAAGACAACGGAGCCAAGATTGGTCTCTCGGTTGCCTTGACTCCCTTAGCCATCGAGCACTTCCCTGAGCTCCTGGACTTTCTCCTTGGGGAGATGGGCGGAGTGGATGGTGTCAGCCTGAACCTACTCCACTACAATCGGAATGTAGTTCCACCACCCGACTACTACGTTCGTGCGGCCCAATGTCAGCTAGCTGCATTCGAGAGATTCCGCGAGTTGGGCATATACGAGGAGCGGGTGATGAGGAAGGCAAAGGCCTTCATCGACCGCCGCCCGTTGTACGCAGATTGCGGGGTTATTGGGAATCAGTTGGTCATCGCACCGGACGGACGAATCGGGGTATGTCAGGACTTCGTCAAGCCTCGGACATACTTCCAGGGTAACGTCCTTGATCCGGATCCCGATCCCGTTGCCGACGGCCTTTTCCGTGATTGGCGACGTCGGTCGCCTTTTTTCATGGAGCAGTGCTTTGGTTGTGAGGCAATCGGAATCTGCGGAGGCGGCTGCCCGGCCAGTGCGGAGCTGAAGACCGGAAGTCGGTGGAATCTGGATGAGCGGGCGTGTCCTCACAGCAAACTAACGTTAGAATGGCTTGTGTGGGAGACATGCGCCAAGCTGTCTTGAGGCGCTGGCTTCGGAGTGATAACCTAAGGGCAAGCGCTCGTCGCGCTTGCCCCATCGTTTTTATGAAGCATCCAAAAGTTAAATTTAAAATTGACACCGCCAAGGACCTCCGAACGTTTAGGGCCTTTGTTAATGATTCTAAATATGACGGCGGCAGGAGTTTAAGATGGGGGATTTTCCGCAAACATCCCAGTGTGTGCCGCTTTATGAATGACCGGAAAAGAGTGGATGCTTACATCCGAAGTATATATAAAAAACGGGCCGGGGATATGGCCGAGGCTCTGGAGTTTTATAGAAAGCAGTGGAAAGCGAAAGAAAATGTATTTTTTAGTTTAACCGATAAACTTTTTCCGGGTTTTTTCTGGCCCAAAGGGAAATATATAGCTTATCTCACTATCTGGAGCATGTTCCCGCGCTTTCTTGAAGATAAGACATTCCAAATTCCGTTCAGGTATCGCAGAAAAAAATATGTGAATGTGATTATTGCGCACGAAATGCTTCATTTTATCTTTTATGAGTGGTTTTATAAACAATATCCCCGCTATCGCCAACCTCGCTACAACTATTTCGTGTGGAATGTATCGGAAATTTTCAACGTTTTAATTCAAGATTCTTATCCTTGGATTCGGACGTTCGGCATGAAAACGATGCCATATCCAGAGCATAAAAAAATTATTAGGCGAATTGGACTGGCATGGGCCGAAAGCCGGCCCGTTGGTAGATTAGTGGAAGATATAATACTAAAGGTGAAAAAAGAGCCAGCCCTCCGCCGCTTCTCTTAGTGTATTAAAAATTGTTCCATATATCTCGTCACTCTCGAGAGAGACGAGAGTGTCTTGGTTTGAGGAGTGCTAAGCCGAATCTGTCAATGCCCGGTTTTGAGGTAGGTGCTCCCGGGTTTTCCCGGAGCGGCTTTTAAAACAGCCCTCAAGAGTTTTAGGCGAAATTTATCGAGTTATGAAGCCGGGAGGGATGTTGTTGTTGGGGGTGCCGGATGCAGGCAAGGTGGTTAGGGCCTACTATGAAGAAGACAAAGATTTTTTAGGCAAGTTGCATCGTCACTATAGCCGACGCCGTCCACCAGTCGAGATATTTGGGAATATGGACTTGGTAAACTACATATTTCGTGATCAGTTAGAAAACCCGAAATATACCATCCATTACTGGGCATATGATGCGAATTCTTTGTCCGGCCTTTTGCGGGCTATCGGTTTCCGGTTGGTTAAAAAGCAAGAATTCGACCATCGTTATTGCAATCCAGAGCGTAAATTCTATACTTTATATATTAAGGCGGTGAAATAACAACACGATGTTCGAAGTTGAATTTCGGTCCAGGTTCAGCAAAGAGAAATACGATGCCCTTAAGGCGTATCTAGAGCAACACGCAGAAAATCTTGGAGAGGACAACAAAGATTGCTATTACTACATATTTCCCGATAAGCTGTTAAAGGCGGTGAATAATTTATCTCAAAAAACAGCGAAGCTTTCCCTCAAGTTTAATCGGATTGGCGATGGAGCGGTTTTCCCGGAGACAGAATTCTATTTTCCAGCAGAACAATTTGATAATGCACGCCGATTGTTGGATGGCTTAAATTTACCGGTTAAGGTGATGCACGGCCCGCAACAGAGGATTAATTATCGTTATAAGGACTGCGAGCTTGCTTTGAAATATAGCGATGCATGGGGCTATCACTTAGAGATTGAACAGATGATAAACTCTAAAGACGGACAGCCCATGGCCGAAGCCCATATTCACCAGGTTGCTATGGAATTGGGAGTGCAACTTATGTCGGAGGAAGAGCTGAAGGAATTCACCCGGCAAGCTGAAAGTAAGGCGTAATTCACCTCATCGTGAATCTGCGAGCAAGTTTGTTTCGGCCAGTTAAGCCGACTCATCAATTTTATGATGAGATTTCTTTGAGGAGTGCGACAACTGCGACTGCGACGGCTGAGACAACAAGGACCGATCACAGTCGGTGTTCCATGGGGGTTAGGGGAGCGATAGCTTCTCTAACCCCTTCTTTTTTGCGATAAGGATGGGTCTGGAGTAATTATTTCGTAGTCGGCGTTCTTCAAATATTTTTTTGCCGTATCGATTCCACATTTTTCGTTTTTTACCCAATTCTTTTTGGCTCGCCCGGAATATCCTTACGAGCCGGATGAGGAGGTCGGGGAAATTGCTTGATTTGCTGTATTCATCACGAATCCATTTAACAAGCGGCAATGGCGCTTTGGATGGAAATTTAACCCGTAATAGCCGGATCTCTGGATTGCCTGGGTAGTTTTCTATTCTAAGCGCCCGACTAAGCGGCGCTTCATTAAAAAGAGCCGCAGTTACAGCTTCTTTAAGGTAATGTCTGGCATCGGAAGACAACTTGCCTTGTTTTTCAATAGACTTCAGCATTTCAAATAGGACGAAGTGGGAAATTTCGTGGATCGCTATTCGAGAGAAACTTTCAAGTTCTTTTCCGTAAACTCTGGACAGGATAGAGAACGAAAAGCTTAACTTATCGAACGGCGAAAATGGGAGAAGAGTCGGCCTGGCAACGTAAGCGATCGGCTTTCTCCATCGAAAGCCCATGGATTTGCCAAGGGCTTCAAGGCAATGCTTCAAAGATCTTGCTGATATTGCCGCATCGCTTGCGGCTTTTTCGATGGCCGTTCGATGCGCGCTTATCATATTCTTGATGTATTTCTTAACGGCTGCCTTCGAATTAACTTCGGATTCGAGCAGCACTCGTAACTTCGGATGCGCGTTATAAATGAGATTTTTATGATTTGGATATTGGGGATGATTAAGAAACTTATAGAAAAGCCGGATCTCAGAGAGCTGTGTCAATCTTTGGATTTTGATTTTTGGCAGAATCATGTTTTTAATTATACATCCTGCAGGAAATAGCTCCGCCCTCACCATGAGACTCTCGGGGTTATTTAATATCAGGAGGGTGGCGATACGCTTTCTATTTTTACTTTGATTACTTTATTTCCTACTTGGTATTCCTTGGTCTCACCGGCTTTTGCCCCCAAAACAGCCTGACCAAGCGGGCTCTGGTAGGAGATGATTCCTTTTTCTGGATTCGATTCGGCGTACCCAGCGATTGTTATTTCCTTGTTTCTCCCATCCGAGAAAGACATTTTTGTTTTTGAGCCGATAGCGACCACGTTGACGCCTTTAGATTCGTCCTCGCCACTCACGAGTACCGCCTGTCTTATTTTTTCTTTGATATCCGCAATTTGCTTTCCAAGTAGCAGCTGCAGCGTTTCCACCTCTTCGAAAGCAGGATTGTCATGCCATAGATTGCCTCCTTGCTCTGCTGCCTCCATCTTGGTTTTACTGATTTCCGCATATTTCCTTTCCAGTTTCTTAACCTCTTCTCTTAAGTGGTGCAGACCTTGTTTAGTTAGTAGAATCTTACTTTTATCGGACATAGCTCATAAAAGAATTATTGATCTACAACAAGGACCGGTTGTAAGTCGGTGTCACTGCCGGCTTTGAGGCAGGCGCTCCTGGATTTTCTCGAAGGGATTTTTAAAATGCTCTCAAGAGTCCTGCTCCCGTTATTTTGCCTTCCTCGTAGCTTTCTTTGCCTTGGGCGCAGCAGCTTTTGCGCGGCGGGTCTTGTTCCCGATTTCTACGAATCTTTGATTCGTCAAGAAATCGCAATCCGCCTCTGGCGGAAATTTTCACCTACTTAGCTTTGCGTGCACGAGGCTTTTTAGTCGGTTTAACCGCCACTTTTGCCCTACGCGCCTTAAATCGTTCCACCCTGCCGGCGGTATCAATGAGTTTTGTTTCGCCGGTGTAGACCGGGTGGCACTTGGAGCAGATCTCCACTTTTATTTCCGGGCGCGTTGAACCTACCGTGAACGTGTTGCCGCACGCGCAGGACACTTTCGCCTTTTCGTAATATTGAGGATGTATATCTTGCTTCATTATCGCTAAGGTTGTCCCGCCTTTGGCGGCCTGCCTGCCGGCAAGGCAGGGATTCTCGATTTCTTACATCCGCAGGGTGGATAAAGAAATCGGGAGATGGATGTCTTTTTTTGCCATAATTTAACGAATCTTGATTTGTTTAAAATCATGAGCATCCCGCCAGCGGCGGGACGGCCATAAACGCGAATCTAATTTATCACCTCCGTATATTTTTTGCAAATTGCGTCCTATAAAATGCATACAGGGACCTTATGATGAAGGTCCCTGCGTATGTGGCGGGGCCGGAGCCCCTATTGGGTGCGGAGGTAGTCCTTGCCGAAGCCGAGGAATCCCCACAGAAGGAAAAGTAGAACAGCGGGTAATCCAGCGGCCGCAGTGCCTGCGGCAAGCATGGCGAGGCGCCCCTCTCCGATGAGATAGACGACCACCTTGTAGGCGCCAACGCCGGCGAGCGCCATAGCCGCGACTACGATGCCGAGCAGGACGACCGCCGTAATCACCCCCATGCGTCCCATTCGTGAGAGGTCTTCATCGTGATCGTGCCCGTGCCCATGGGTTTTTCTTTGTCTCAAGTGAAGCAGGCCATCGACCTCTTGCAGGATGACGCTGCCGCTCACCGGTTTCTGGAGGATTCGTGAAGCGCCGATCTCCTCCTGTCTGTTCTTGTCGAGCGACTGGCCCGTCATGAGAATGACGGGAGTTGCCGCCAGTTCTCTGACGCGTCGGATTACCTTGTCGCCGTCGAGTCCGTTCATCTGGAGATCGGTGATGACCAGATCGTACGGCTGAAAAGCTTGCTGCGCGGCATGGAACTCTCGGATCGCATCTGTTCCGTCGGGAACAGTGTCGACCCGGTGGCCGCCCGCTTCCAGAAGCTCCTTCAGAGCTTCCCGCAACAAATCGTAGTCGTCCGCGACGAGGATGTAGGCCATCTCGGCACACTCCTTTCTGGGTGTCCCTATGCGTCAAGGTGCCATGCGTTCTGCCGGGTTATTCCGGCGCGGGGCATGTGAGAATATTGTGCCAACAGGACGGAGGCAAGTCAAACGCTTACAGGAAGGCGGGCGGCTGTTTGGCCTTTATTTATGCGCATCCGGGCTGTTCACACAATATATGTTGACAATACAGGCTTCCCGCGTATACTTAATTACGTGATAGATTCGACCTTGCTCATTACTGAATTACTATGGTGAGCTACATCGAACCATGACTACGACTGCCTTTTCACAAAAAAATAAGGAAAGCCCGTAATCAAGCGGGCGAATTACCCCGCACCATTTGTTGCCGAGATTTTGTATATACATTGTCATACGGCGTGAATCGCCTGCGGCTTTGTCTTGTGCATAACATAATTTCAGCTGCAAATGGTGCGGGGTCTAAGAAGCTGTATAACGTCCGCTTCGCGGACTAACAGCTTCTAACCCTTCGGCAAGCTCAGGCTTATCCTGAGCAAAATCGAAGGATAAGAGAGTTTTTCAGTTGTCCCAATGCCAATTTTGCCTCCGAGGAATTGAGGAGTTGCAAAATTGAGCGCCGAGTACATAAGGATTTATGTGCTTGGTGAAGATAGATAAATCAATTCTAAGACAGATCACGAAGAACTCACAATGTGGGCTGTGCGAATGTGGGCGCGTAATCTTTGCCTGCCAACAGGCGGGGATCGTGCGTACGCTCGCGCAGTTAACGCTGCGTGATTTTTTCAGAGGATTTGATCCTGGTCCAGGATGAACGCTGGCGGCGTGGATAAGGCATGCAAGTCGAGCGCCCCACACCTTCTTTGGAAACTTAGAAGGTGTGGGGAGCGGCGAACGAGTTAGTAATACCCTGGTACGTACCCCAGAGACGGAGACAGCCCATCGAAAGGTGGGGTAATATCCGATGGCCCGAACTCTAAAAAGAGACTCTTTAGTCTCGATAATTGGGACAAGCGTGATCCAGCAAAGCGCCTCGAAGAAGGAACTATGGGTTCCCTATCGCCTGTTGGGAGACCCATAAATCCTCCGAGTTCCTGGAGAGGCTAACCCTTCTAGGAGATGGGTAAAAGGGGAGTGCATGTTGAGCCCTTTGGCACCCCCTGTCACACTTGTCCCTCCTCTTATTTTATTTTTGTAAAGGAGTTTCTTTTTAGGGTTCGGTAAAGTCGCAAGACGCTCTGGGAGCGACCTAGGTCCGATCAGCTAGTTGGTAGGGTAACGGCCTACCAAGGCGATGACCGGTAGGGGAGGTGAGAGCCTGACCCCCAACGACGGAACTGAGACACGGTCCGTACTCCTACGGGAGGCAGCAGTCGAGAATATTCGACAATGGGCGAAAGCCTGATCGAGCGACGCCGCGTGCAGGATGAAGGCCTGCGGGTTGTAAACTGCGGTAGTGTGGGAAAAATCCCTCACCTTTTGGCGCAGAGATTGCGCGTGTGCAGAAATCGGAGCCGCGAGGCGGCTTGCGCCTCTGGTTTTGCATGAGCAGTAATTGTGCTTCAAGAGGTGGGGGATGATGGTACCACGCGGAAAGAGGTGGGTAACTACGTGCCAGCACCAGCGGTAATACGTAGACCTCAAGCGTTATCCGGATTTATTGGGCGTAGAGCGCGTGTAGGGGGTTCGATGCGTCTCTGGTTAAAGCCCACCGCCCAACGGTGGAAGTGCCAGGGATACGATCGGACTAGAGGTGGTTAGAGGTGCACGGAACGCACGGTGTAGGGGTGAAATCCGTTGATATCGTGCGGAACACCAAAGGCGAAGGCAGTGCACTGGGACCTTCCTGACCCTGAGACGCGAAAGCGTGGGGAGCAAAAAGGATTAGAGTGCTCGCCAGTTCCTGTTCTGAGAACCGGGCTCAATTTACTCCAGCGGTAAATCGGCCCTGCCTCTCGGCATTTTGATTCCGCTAAAAGCGGAAACCAAGCTCAAAATGCCTCCGAGAGCTTCTCAGAACAGGAACTGAGCTCGCTTGTTGCAGAACAAGCGAGGCGGAAGGGTATCCGTCGAGCTAATTAGTCCAGTCGGGCGGTAACGCCCGACCAAAAAACTCGGCTATATGCTGGAAACCCTGAGTATCTCCGCTTACCTTAATAAGGTGAAAATGGCGGAGTGCAGGCAACCAGCAGGGAAGGCGTGTCATGACAAAAGGAAGAACATACAAGGATGACGAATTGTGTGAAACGAGGCGGGTTCTTAGGGAACTTAGAGACAAGCTCAGGTCCCTGGACCACCTATACGGCATAGGAGGAGCCAAGAGTCAAAAATTGGACGCCTACAAGAAAGCCGTACAGGAGTTGAACGTAATTCTCAGTGTATGACCACGAACCCTCAGAGACTGTACGCCGAGCGCGTGTGAACATTGGGGCGAAAGCGACGAACGCAAGTAGCCCCAGAAATTCATACGCTGATGATACAGTCCGACCTCTATGGCGACATAGAGAGCGCGGCAGAAATGTCCGCGCCGGCGGCAATTTAAGTTTTTAATTCCTGGTTTTCGTTAAAAATTGAAAATTAGAAATTGAAAATTAATTTTGTTGTCCGCAACAAAAGTGTAGATACCCTTGTAGTCCACGCCCTAAACGATGCCGACTTGCTGTTTCGAGTATCGACCCTCGGAGTGGCGTAGCTAACGCGTTAAGTCGGCCGCCT
>MHLC01000021.1:35095-51790 GCA_001818655.1 Candidatus Liptonbacteria bacterium RIFCSPLOWO2_01_FULL_56_20 | reverse complement strand
AACGCGTTAAGTCGGCCGCCTGGGAAGTACGAGCGCAAGCTTAAAACTCAAAGGAATAGACGGGGACTCGCACAAGCGGTGGAACATGAGGTTTAATTCGACGGTAAGCGAGGAACCTTACCAGGGTTTGAAATGCGTGCTGAAGTTTCGCTGAAAAGCGGGGCGTCTCTCAAGGACAGTACGCGCAGGTGTTGCATGGTTGTCGTCAGTTCGTGCCGTGAGGCGTCCCCTTAATTGGGTGAACGAACGCAACCCCTACCGAGTGTTACAAGTGTCACTCGGAACTGCCCAGCCCAGTGCGCACGAAGTGCGCACTAGAAAGTAGCCAGTAGCCAGTAGCGAGTAGGAATTTTTTCTACTTTCTACTTACTACTTTCTACTCGCTAGTGTGTTCGCTTCGCGAACACCGGGCTGGGAGGAAGGAGGGGATGACGTCAAATCCGCATGACCCTTTGATACCCTGGGCTACACTCGTGTTACAATGGCCGGGACAATGGGATGTGAAGCCGTAAGGCGGAACCAATCCCATCAAACCCGGTCCCAGTTCGGATTGAGGGCTGCAACTCGCCCTCATGAAGTTGGAATCGCTAGTAATCGCGGATCAGCTATGCCGCGGTGAATACGTTCTCGAGTCCTGTACTCACTGCCCGTCAAGCCAAGGGAGCCGGGAGTAGATGATATTTCATTTCGGTGGAACTAGTCTAAACTCGGTGACATGGGCTAAGTCGTAACAAGGCACGCGTAGCGGAAGCTGTGCGTGGATCAATTAAACTAGACGAAAATCGCTCGGATTGGTCGCGAATGAAACCGGATGTCGCTCGAATTCGTCTATTCGAGAGTCATTTGAAGTAATTCGATTATATTCGCGCGAGGAACGTTGGGACAACTGAAAAGTTCTTTTTCGTTTTCTCGGGCCGGTTATGGTATACTAAGCGGGCATATTTAACGTCATTATGGATTCGCAAACAATTCTCATTATTGAAGACGATCGCTTTCTTTCCTCAATCCTCAAGGGGCGTTTAGAAAAAGAGGGGTACACGGTTCTTCAGGCGTTCGACGGCGAAGAAGGGCTTGCCGCGCTTCGGAATACCAAGCCCGACCTTATCCTCCTCGATCTCATCATGCCCAAAGTGTCGGGTTTTGAGGTGCTCGAGACCATCGCGAACGACCCCGAGCTTTCCCGCATCCCCGTGGTCATCGCGTCGAATCTCGGACAGGACAGCGACATCGAACGGGCGAAGAATTTCGGCGTGGTGGAGTATTACGTGAAAGTGCGCACGTCGCTTGACGAATTATCGCAAAGGGTGAAGAATATCATCTTGCAGGCAAAGAAAGTTCCTGTCCCGGAAGAGGGAAAATAGAGGCAGACAATTATGATCAACGAAACGATTATGGGGAAAATAAAGCCCGGCGCGCGCGTGCGCGTGCTTTCCTCCGGAGGCGGAGAAGGCACCACCTCGTTCGAAGGGCTGGTCATAGCGCGGAAGCACGGCACAGAAGCCGGTGCGACCTTTACCGTGCGCGCGATCGTCGCCGGCGTGGGGGTGGAGAAAGTATTCCCGCTCCACTCGCCCGCGATAACGAAAGTGAACGTGCTCTCAAGCCCCAAAAAAGTGCACCGCGCGAAATTGTATTTTGTGCGCAAGTTTTCGGGGGCGAAGATACGCCAGCGTCTTGGCGTATCGGCGTAAGTTCTCCGGCCCGCTTCGCCGAAGCTCTCGCCTCGGCGTAGCCTTCGGCGGAGCCAGGGTCAGCGAGGCGAGCGCGAAGGTGAGACAGCGGCTTGGAGTGTCGGTATAAGATAGGGGTTAGTCATTAGGGGCTGGCCAATAGGGATAAAATTTTATATTCTCAACCTACGGGTTTACCCGATACCTAGTGGCTATACCCTAGTCGCTAGCTACTATTATAACGCGTGGGTGGCGAGGTCCACGATTTATTTTATCCGCATTTGGTATACGCTACTACCTTGAGGTATAACGGAGGGTATATTTTTTCTATAAGAGAAGATTGTCAGCCGGGGATAGGAAGGAGTATGCAAGAACGAGAATTATGAGGCCGCTGGGCAAAGTAAGAATAAAATGGTCGCCGGAATTCGCCTACGCGATCGGTCTTTTGGCGACGGACGGGAATCTTTCCAGCGATGGGCGACATTTTGATTTTACCTCAAATGACAGAGAGCAGCTTACAAATTTTATGCGTTGTCTCGGCATTAAGGTGAAAGTCGGTTTTAAGAGATCGGGTTATACCGGCAAGAAATCTCCGCGCATTCAGTTCGGCGATGTGAAGCTATATCGGTTTCTAGTCGGCATTGGTTTTATGCCTCGGAAATCAAAAGTGATAGCCAAGATAGATATTCCGAAGGAATATTTTTTTGATTTTCTGCGGGGCCACCTTGACGGAGATGGAACGTTTTATTCCTATTGGGATCCGCGCTGGCGATCAAGCTTTATGTTTTACACCGTTTTTATTTCTGCGAGTAAAAGACATATAGATTGGCTTCGGAACCGCGTTTTTGAGCTATTAGATATTAAGGGTCACGTCACTAAAAGCGCTCACGACGCAGCGTACAATCTAAAATACGCCAAGGCCGAATCATTGAAATTATTGCCAAAATTGTATTATGATAAGGTGGTGGTTTGCTTGTCTCGCAAGCGCAATAAAATTGAAAGGGCCTTGCGGATAGCGGGAAAGCGGCTATGAGCGCGCGGGTGCTGTAATCGGTAGCCAGGCTGGCTTGAGGTGCCAGTGTCCGCAAGGACGTGGAGGTTCGAGTCCTCTCCCGCGCACCATTGAGGAAATTGCAAGTTTTGGGAGTCCGCCTCGTTGCGCTCGGCGGCTAATTTGTATTGGATTTTCGGGGCAAAAGCGAATTGGCGATTTTCTAAAACATGGTTCGAGCCGATTGTTTTCAGAAATGTTGTCATTTCCTCTTTGTTTCCGCTCTGAACTAAGTTCGCGGCTTGATTCAAGGATAAAACAAACTCACGAGCCGGTTCGAGCCAAGACAGCCCCTTTTGTTCAAAATCTCCTATTTTCTCGCCAAGCTCGACCTTTTTGATAACAAGATTTTCTTTTCTCGTTTTATAATCATTGGCAGAGATAACCTCGCTGAGATAAGCGTCTAACAATTTTTCGAGCCTGGCTTCAATTTCGCGTAATTCCAATTTGAAATTTTGAACAGTAGTTTTGGCTTCCTCTTTTGCTTGCTTCTCGTCTTTCTGTAGTTCCGCCAAAACCTTTTCGGTGTCTTGGCTCGACAAAGAAACTTTTTGAAGAAAACTTTTGATTTGTTCGGTTAGTGCTTCCTCGCGGAGATAATGCTGTCTCTTGACTTTTATTGTCTAAAATGCTATCCTGTTTTGAAATCCACTGGCATTGGTGCTGGTGTGATTCGGTAGCACATTCCAAACAAAAACGGAGGTCAGAATGGATATCTTCCTGCAAGTGTGGGGAAGTATCGGCTACCTCCTCAACAAGATCTTTCTGTGGCTCTCGGAGCATGCGCGCAACGGCGGTAAGAACGCAAGCGCACGCAAGTGGCGGATTGCCTCGTGGGCGGTGTACCTGTTCGGTTTGCCCCCATGGGTCATCATCTTCGTCATGTGGCGGAACTGGATAGCAGCTTCGGTAGAAGCGAGCGGTGCTCCGGCAATGTTGCTCGGGCTCGTCCTCGCCTTCCGTGGCACGACTAGCAATCCGCCACGCTGGCTTGACCGCCTTGCGCTCGTTTGCATCCCGCTTGGGTTCGGCTACAGCCTCTACGATTTTGGTGGTATCACCACCATCAATCAGTGGCTGGAAATCGGCCTCGTGCTGGGATTCCTTGTCGGGACCTACATGCTCGCGAAAGAACGAGCGAGTGGTTATCTCTGGTACGTTCTCATGCACGTCACTTGCGGGTGGCTCATGTGGATTCAGGGATATCCGTGGCTCTTTCTCCAGCAATTGGTCTCGCTCGTATTTATCGCAGACGCATGGCGAGCTACGCAGAAACGAATCGCGAGCAAGTAAACTCGCAACAACAGAGGCACGACCTTCGGGTACGGCCTCTTTCTCTTTTTGATTTTTTCTTAATTTTTTCATACAATGCATTTGTATTCGCTTTGCGAATTCTGAATTGGTTGCCGCCAAAGAAAAATTGGAAATTGTTAAATCTCGCGGCGAAGCCGCTCCGAATTCGCGGGGGGTTCCTCGCCGCCTGCGGCGGCGAAATGCGTTCGGACTAATTCAAGAATACTGTACAATGGAAAAACTTAAGAAATCGATTTATAAGCGCTTACCTATTACCGAGATATATCTAGATGACGTAGATGATATTTTTGAAGTTATTCAGAGACACACAGAGAGAGAAGTTCTTATCGAAACAGAAGATTATAAACTAAAAACAACTGAGGAGTTAAGACATCTTGGCGTCGAAAAACTGAACAATCTAGAAATTAAATCCATAGATCCTTATATTCGTGTTAAATTGGAACCCGCTAGTGCATATATATATTCCGGTAGAGATGACACTTTAAGTCGAGGCATTTTAGACGAGCTCGGATTGATACTTTCTCGTGGAGCAAAAAATCTCCAAACCATCCTAGTTCAGCCGTATATATTGGCACTATATTGGCTCATTGCGCTTCTTTGTGGTTGGTGGCTGGGTAGTAAGTCGTCCACAGCACGCATCTTTGGTTTCGCTGGGGTGTTTCTGTTGGGGGTTCTTTATGCGATTTGGGGATCCCGTCGAGAGCAAGCCCACTCCGTGGTCATCCTTAAGAAACGGCAAGAGAGTAGCGGTTTTTTAAAAAGGAACAAGGACCAATTGTTGATTGCTTTGTTCGGAGCGATAATAGGAGGGATAGCAACATTATTAATAGCAATCTTACTCGCTGGATGGTTCTAATATTGTGTTATCCTGCGTATAGTGCGTTATATCATCGGTATTGATGAGGTCGGCCGTGGGGCGCTTGCCGGGCCGGTTGCGGTCGCGGCGGTGTGCATTCCTAAGGGCGTACGGATAGCGAATCGCGCGTTCGGAAAGCTCCGCGACTCAAAAAAGCTCACTGCGAAAAAACGCGAGGCGTGGGCCGGCTTTTTGAAAGACCATCCGCGCGTGCGCTCGGCTGTCGCGAGGGTCTATCCGCGCCGCATAGAGAGGATGAATATCGCGGAAGCCGCGAATCTCGCCGCCCTCCGTGCATTCAAGAAATTAACTACTAACTACCAGCTACTAACTACTCGCTGTGCCGTGTTTCTCGACGGCGGGCTTTACCTTGGGAGCAGGGTCAGCCCTTCGACAAGCTCCCAGCCTACGCAAGGCTACGGCGGGCAGGCAGGGCGCATGGCCGTTAAAACAATCGTGCGGGGCGATGAGAAGATCGCCACCATTAAGCTCGCTTCCATTATCGCAAAAGTTTCCCGTGACCGCCTGATGACCCGCCTCGCAAAAAAACACCCGAGATACGGTTTTGATGTTCATAAAGGATATGGCACAAAAGCGCATTTCGCGGCGCTCCGGAAGCACGGCCCGAGCAAGGCGCATAGGTTGACGTTCGTTGGGAAAGGCGCTAAAGTAGCTCGTAGTTAGGAGTTAGAATTTAGCAGTTTTATTTGACTTCTAAGTCCTAAGTCCTAGGTTCTAACTACTAATTCCTACTCTCATGGGCGGCGTACCTGTTAAACATCACTCGAAAGGCAAAGTCGGACGCAGGCGAAGTCACCACGCGCTCAAAAAAGAGCGGCTTTTTGTGTGCAAGAACTGCGGCGGCCCGAAACTGGCGCACCGGCTCTGTCCGCAGTGCGGGAAATGATGAGTAAGGGTATAGTCGCTAGGTTATAGGGTCTCGCAAGCGCGATCGGAGTTGATCCGAACTCCGGCGGCTGAACTCTGAACTATGGCTACTCGGCACCTTGTAAGAACAGTCATCCTCCAGACGCTTTACGAATGGGATTTTTATAATCGCAAATCCGATCTCACGAAGATCTTGGAGCGCAATCTTGAGGAGTTCGCGTCCGGCATTGACGAGCCGGAATTCGCATGGAAGATCCTTAAGGGCGTGGTTGAGCATCTCGCGGAGATCGACACGATCATCGTGAAAGCCGCGCCCGAGTGGCCGCTTGATAAAATCGCGATCATAGACCGTAACATCCTGCGTATCGGGCTCTCCGAGCTTCTCTACGCAGATCCGAACGAAGTTCCGCCCAAAGTCGCGATCAACGAAGCCATCGAGATGGCGAAAAGTTTCGGCGGCCCGAACGCGGGAAAGTTCGTGAACGGGGTCTTGGGGACGATCTATCGCGAGAGAAAAGGCGCCGAGGCGGAGACCTCCGCCAGTTAAGATTACGACCATGGCCAAATCCACCGAAGAGCTCGAACGAAAAATAGAGACGACATTCCGCAACGCAGACCTCTTAAAGGAGGCGCTCACGCACCGCTCGTATCTGAACGAGCATCCCTCGTGGAAATCCCGCCACAACGAGCGCCTTGAGTATCTGGGCGACGCGGTGCTGGAGCTTGCGGTGACCGAAGCGCTGTTTACGAAGTTTCCCGACGCGCCGGAGGGCCAGCTTACGGTCCTTCGCGCGGCGCTCGTGAACTGGGAGCGTTTGAGCCGCGTCGCGCAGGAGATCGGTCTCGAGAAGTTCATTTATATGTCCAAGGGCGAGCAGGGCGATACGACCAAGGCGCGCGACGTGATACTCGCAAATGCCCTGGAGGCCTTGATCGGCGCGATATATCTTGACCAGGGGTTTGAGCGCGCGGAGAAGTTCATTGCGCAGTTCGTTCTCGCGCACCTTCCGGAAATCATAGAGACCAAAAGCTACAAGGACGCAAAGAGCGAGCTGCAGGAGATCGTCCAGGACAAACTGAAGCTCACGCCGACCTACAGAGTGCTCGGAGAGAGCGGTCCCGCGCACGAGCGAACGTTCCGCGTGGGAGTGTATTTCGGGAGCGACCTTATCGCCGAAGGGAGCGGCAGTTCAAAACAGCAGGCCGAGCTTGAAGCGGCAAAGCAGGCGCTCGCGCGCTATCCGAAATAACATGGCGCGTCTCTTAAAACGGCTTGAGTTGAACGGGTTCAAATCATTCGCCCAGAGAACAACCTTTGATTTCTCGGGCGGCATTACCGCTATCGTGGGGCCGAACGGCTCAGGGAAATCCAACATCATTGACGCCATCCGGTGGCTCTTGGGCGAACGGGAAGCCAAAAACCTTCGCGGGCTGAAGTCCGAAGACCTCATTTTCGCGGGCACGCCATCCAAGCCGCGGCTGGGCCAGGCCCACGCGAGCTTGCATTTTGACAACCAGACCAGTTTTTTTCCGGTTGAGTTTCCCGAAATTGCGATCGCGCGGCAGGTGAGCCGCGACGGCACGAATCGGTACACACTGAACAAGGCGGACATCCGCCTCAAAGACCTTATTGATTTCTTCGCGAAGGCGCGGCTCGGCACCAAGGGACTCGTCGTCATCAGCCAGGGGAACAGCGACGTGTTCATCCAGGCGCCGCCTTCCGGGCGCAGGGAAATGATCGAAGAAATGCTGGGACTTCGCGAGTACCAGATGAAAAAGTCGGAAGCCCTGCGCCGGCTCAGGAACACGCAGGTGAACCTTGAGAAGATCAGGGCGCTCACGGACGAGATCCTGCCGCACCTCCGGTCCCTGAAGCGCCAGACGGGCCGCTGGGAAAAGCGCGAGGCGCTTGAGCAGGAACTGCGGGAGCTGGAGAACCGCTTTTTCGGCGCGGAATGGCAGGAACTCAAGGCGAAGCTCGCGAACGTGGATGCCGCGATCGCGGGTCATCGCGATGAAGCGCGCACGCTTGAGACCGAGAAGCGGCGTGCCGAGGATAATCTCAAGAAAGTGGAGGCGAGCCAGCCAGAGGAACGCAAGGAGCTCACCGTGCTCAGGGAAAAGCTTAGGGGCGTGCACGAGAAGCGAAGCGAACTCCAGAAAGAGCTCGGCCGGCTCGAAGCCACGCTTGAAGCCGGGGCGCGTTCCTCGCCAGCCGCATCGCCTCCTTCCGATGGGATACTTGAATTTGTGAGGAAGATGAAGGAACGGCTTGAGCTGGTCCTGCAGGACGACCCGATCACGCTTCAGGAAGCCGTGCAGGAGATCGTATGGGAAATAAATGATTTTCTGGCGACGCCCGCGCTCTCGCGCAAAGAAACCGGGAGCACGACTGCGTCGCGCGCCCTCGGGAAGATACAGAAAGAACTTGAGGCGCTGGACGAAAAAGCAGAGTCCCTCGTGGAAGAAGAGAAGAACCTTGAGGAGCGCCAGGAGCAGTTTTACCAGACGTTCAAAGCGGCGGTGGCTTCGGTGGAGGCCGCGAAAGACAAGCTGGAGAAGTGGGAGCTTGCGAACCGCGAGCGGTTTTTTGAGCATGAGCGGCTCGGAATGCGCCGCGAAGAATGGGAGCGTCAGGTTCGGCAGGCCGGAAGGAACCCCGAGGAGTTCCAGAACCTGCCGGCTGCGGAACACATGGCCGCAGGAGAACGGGAAGCCATTGAGCGGCGCATTTTCAAATTGCGTGGAGACCTCGCTTCGATCGGCGAAATAGACGAAGCGCTCATGAAGGAGGCGCGTGAAACAGAGGAGCGGTACGAGTTTTTGAAACGCGAATCAGAAGACACAGAGAAAGCGAAGGGCGACCTCAAAACGCTTATCGCCGATCTGGGCGAGAAAATAACGACCGAGTTCGGCGCGGCGCTCTCGCGCATCAACGAGGAATTCCAGGCGTTCTTTAATCTTATGTTCGGAGGCGGCCGCGCCAAGCTGAAATTGGAAGCGGCGAAACCAGTTGCAGCGGTCTTTACGGAAGAGCCGGCCGAGGCCGTTCTTGGAGATGCGTCGTCTCAAAAACCGAAAGGGAAAAAGAAAGAAGATGCGGACATGGACGGGCTGGAAATGGACGATGAGCATGGCATAGAAATAGAGCTGAAGCTGCCGAGGAAGCGGATCACCTCGCTGGACATGCTCTCCGGAGGCGAGCGGAGCTTGGTTGGGATCGCTGCGCTTTTTGCGCTCATATCGGTCAGCCCGCCGCCTTTTTTAGTGCTCGACGAAGTGGACGCGGCGCTTGACGATCGGAACGCGAAAAGGTTTTCAGAGCTCCTGCGCGAATTTGCGAAACAAACGCAGTTCATCCTCGTCACGCACAACCGCGCGACCATGGAAGCGGCAGACATCCTCTACGGCATCACGATGAACGAGGACGGCACATCAAAAGTGCTCTCCCTAAGGTTGGAGAAAGAGAGAGTAGAAGCGGCGGCAACGGCCTAACCGCGCTTGACGACTTTTTATTTTCGTGTTATCGTATAAATAGACTCCTTGAGAAGCGAGGAACGCTTCACTGCGCAGAGGAACTGCGTGGCTCATTGAGGAGTGGGAGGCGGTTATGCGTAAGTCACGTTTGCGTCCGGTTGGCGCGCTTAGCGGCGTGGCTATCGGGTCGCTCGTCTTCATCGGCATCCTCATCGTCTTCTTTTTCACCCTCGCCGCTACGACAGGCGAACAGGGACTCCCTCGTGTGCGTTTCTTAGTGTTCCTTGCATCCGCGGTGGTGTTAGTGTCCATGTTTGCGACAGCGCAGATGACCAAGCTGGCCGTCATGGGACGCGTTCAGCAGGTCTTGGCGAAAACTTTCACCACAGGCGAGGTGCACACTGTGCTCAGACGCTTGGCGAAAGAGTATGGCGATGTCTGCAGTGGAGAGATCAATCTCCAAGGGTGGTCCTCGCGCGACGGCGATGAGGCGGCAGAAAACATTCGCCAGACATTGGACGCTAAGCGCAGAGACGTGGACAAGTGGGGCGTTTACTTCTGGAACGCGCGAGACTTCTTCATTAACGAAGTCGGGTTCCAGGATGTTCGTCGGACACAGGGGAAGGCGAGACACACCGACTACCTCTGATGTATGCGGCCCGCCCTGGGTTTACTCGGGGCGGGCCACTTGCTTTTTATGCCGCTTTTCTATATTCTCTTTTTGCTAGCTCCTAGTTCCTAACTACTAGCTACTATCCATATGCTCACTATCAAATTACAGCGCGTCGGGAAAAAACATCAGCCAAGCTACCGCGTCGTGGTGGCGGAAAAGCGTTCCAAGCTGGCTGGTCCGCCGGTTGAAGACCTGGGGTCATACGACCCTCGTACGAAAAAAGCCGTATTGAGCGCAGAACGGGTAACGCATTGGATGAGTAAGGGCGCGAAGCCGACCGTAACCGCGCATAATCTTCTTGTCCGGGAAAAGATAGTGAACGCGCCCACGATCGCGGTCAAGATGAGAAAGAAAGCGGAAGAAGCGCCAGCAGAAGCGAACGCGCCTCCTGCGTCTCCTGCGCCTGCCGCATAATTCCGGGGGCGCTTTTGACCGAAAGATCGCACTGGTTTATAATCATCCTATATCACGGAAAGGTCGGTTCTCTGGGACGTAATTGCAGGAATGGATAAGGAAGCGGACAAAGAATTTCTTGAATTTCTGGTGAAATCGCTCGTGGATCACCCGGACGACGTCAAGGTTGACCGCAGGGTTGACGAGATGGGCGTGCTGCTCACCCTGAAGGTTCATCCGATGGATATGGGCCAGGTGGTCGGCCGGCAAGGCGCGACCGCGAAAGCGATCCGCTCGCTCCTCCGGATCGTTGGCGTGAAGAATAACGCCCGCGTGAATTTGAAGATAGAGGAACCGGAAGGAAGCACCCGCTCGCCGCGCTTTCGCCCAACCTCGACTCGCGTCTTCGGCGAGGCGGGCGACGGCGAAGCAGGCGGAAGCAGACCGCACGACCGGCCGTCAGGCGAGAAAGGGGATTTCTAAACCGACCCATTGTCAGAAACCGCCCCTTGGACGAATGTAGGGCGGTTTTTGCACCATCATTACTCACTATCCCGATGCTCCGACCTAACAGTCGGAGATCGGGACCCCGACTTCCTTATTTTAAAATTTTAAACTAAGCTTTCGCGCGTCGGGGCTTCCTACTCACTACTCACTAATGCTAAGTTACACCGATCTCAAAAAAGGAATCGTGTTCGTATATAACGGCGAGCCCTATGAGGTACTCGAGTCTGGTTTTTTGCGCATGCAGCAGAGAAAAGCGGTCGTGCAGACCAAGATAAAGAACCTCGTGAACGGGAAAATCATTGACCGGAACTGGCAGGCATCGGATTCTTTTGAGGAGGCGGAAGTGGAACGCAAGAAAGCGGTATGTATCTACGAAAGCAAGGGCGAGCATTGGTTTCACGAAGAGGGCGACAAGTCCAAGCGGTTTTCGCTCAAAGGAGAAATTCTTGGCGAGCCGGGCAGGTTTTTGAAACCGAATACGCCGGTTACGACGTGGGTGTGGAACGACAAAGTGATCCATGTTGAAGTGCCGATCAAAATGATCCTTGAGGTCAAGGACGCGCCGCCCGCAATCCGCGGCAACACCGCACAGGGCGGGACGAAACAGGTGACGCTTGAAACCGGCGCTATCGTGAGCACGCCATTATTCGTTGAAGCAGGGGACAAGATCGTAGTGAACACAGAGACAGGGGAGTACGTTGAGCGGGCGTAGTTGGTTGGAGAGGGTGTGAACCGCGAGCTCGGCTTTTTTCTTAACATTTCCCGCGGCCGCGGGAAATGTTAAGATATGCAAGTGAGTTTTTCAGACGATTTACTGACCATTATGTCCGGCTACTCCGGCGGCTATCGATTGATTCGAGCACGCCTGCGTGGGTATCGAGGACCGATTTCCGGCCAGAAAAAGATTCATCGCACTATTTCTGATGACACTCTTTCCGTTACCCTGCACCGCCTAAAAAAGAAAGGCCTGCTCCAATTAGACGGAAAAACTTGGCGCATTGCCCGTAAAGGCAAAGAGCATTTGTCGAAGATTTTCCCACGCCGGTCCTGGGATCGGCTCGCGGGTCCCAAACGCGTGGTTATCGTTTTTGACATTCCCGAACGCGCAAAGAAAAAGCGGGATTGGCTAAGGACCGAACTGCGAGTCCTCGGATTTTCCATGCTTCAGCAAAGCGTTTGGTTCGGCCCGGCTCCTTTACCGCGAGAATTCATTGAAGCATTGGATCTCCTCGGCCTTGCGACACACATTCGCTTTTTCGAGGCACGCGAGGCAGATATCGTTTAAGGATATGGAAGGGATACGGAGCGGAGAGATGCCAAAAATCATTCTTAACAAATCCCGCGGCCGCGGGATTTGTTAAGAGAGAGATCACTGGTTTTTTGCCGTGGTTGCGTTTACCTGTCGCTACATCATAGAATGGGTGCAGAAATGGTAGATTGACGCAGCTTTTTGGAGGAGGGTGGGCCATGTCAGTAGTCACCTTCGGCGATGCTGAGTTGCACGCGCAGATCTACGGTGCTCTCGTTGGCGTAGTGTGGGTCCTTAGCAGCCGCCGCGTCGAGCTTGATTCGGATCTTCGCTTCGAGTGTCGCGTTGGCCTGAAGCTGTTCCGTGTCTTAAGGCGCGGTCTCCAGCTGGGAGATCGCGTGGCGGTTCACGATCTGACTGCCCACAAGGTAGCAGGAATGGCCCGCGTGCGTCTGAACAATGAGGACATTGATCGGACGATCACTGTCCTCGAGGCACGCCTTGCGGGCCACCGGGTGAAAGGGCGCGAGATCAATGCGGTCCGAAAATTCGTGAGAGATCTCATGCCGTTATATCTTGCCCCGGTGTCGAAGTGGCTTGCCGAGGGGTCCATTCGTGAGGGCATCACGATCTAGCGCGCCAGAGCTGTGTCAACTCTGGCGAAACAAATCCGTCCCCTGCGTAGAACATCGCGCAGGGGCGTTTTGTTTTAACGCGCGCTTGACGCGTACCCAGCCCGTCCTCTGGCCGGCGTTAGGCCGAGGGGCGTGCAGTCGGGGGATTTCTCATCACGTCGTCGTGTTGTTTTGAGATAATATCTTTGACCGCGTGAGGGTCGTAGAGATTGCGGATGACGAATTCTTTTACTTCGCCGGCGGTCTGGATGTGCAGATTGCCGAAGTGCAGGAGAGAGGCCAGAAGGCCGACGATCTCCACGCGTATGTCCTGGATGTTCTCTATTCGCATTTCCGCGAGGTCTCGGGCGAATAATCCAAGCTGTTCAACGTCTATCACGCGCTTGTTGGTGATGAGGAGAATGTCGAGATAGTAATTCGTCCAGTTCGTGAAAAAAATTATCCAAATAACGAGCAGCCAGGCAGTCGCGCAGAACAGAAATGGTAGGGAGTAGGCAGAGAGAAGGGCCTGCAGACGGGCCGGCATGGATTCGGAGAATAGGAAGCCCGCGAACGGGAGCGCGGCGGCCACAAGCAGGCCTAGGGCTTCCATCGCGAACGGCAGCCAATAGCGCCGGCGCTCAAGGAGAATGATCTCGTCGGGGTGGAGCTCGATCATCTGGATAGAACGTATATCAGTACGGCCATGACCGCGAGCAGTACCACCGATACGCCGTAATAGACGACCCGCACCGCGACGAGCGTTTTGGGGTGCGTGCCGTAGCGGCGCCAATGGTAATCAAGGATGACGCTCATGAGAATAAAGGCGATCACTACCGCGAGGAATATTCCCGCCGCGGCAGGCACGAGGTACGAACGTATTGCCTCCTCGTTCATACCTGATAGTATATACTACGCTTACGCATAACCACATGGGGAGATCGAACGAGCGGGATCAGGGACGAGGCACGAAAACTTCCAAAGCGGAGAGGTTTTTTGGTAATCCATAAGTGATATAATTGGTGCATGTTTGGACGAGAGCGACCACCTTCGATTACCGAACCTCCGAGCGAAGAACCGGAAAAGGCAAGATCGGAAGCGTCAACCGAGGAGGAAATCCCTGTCGAAAGCAAGGGGTTTATTAATCGGATTCGCGAACTTGTGAATAGCAAAGTGCAAGAATCGAGGCTGCCCACTAAAGAAGGGCTTGGGTATGAAAGTACGATGGGCATCTACGGCGGCAAGTTAGCGAGCGATACGGAAGGGAGAATGGTCTACGATACGAGGGGACTCTGGTCAAGGGTTGACCAATGGGGCGACCGAATCCTCCGTTCTTTTGACGAACATCACGCACGCTGGCCGTGGAAAATCGCGCGTAGCAGGCCGATGCAGTTCGTAAAAATACTGCCGTTCATCGTGGACTCCAAGCGATACCGTGGGACTCCGGAAATGACGATGGATAATATAGAGCGACTTGGTTTGGAGGATTACTATGGTCCACATGAATGGGGTATCGAAGTGAAACAGCCAGAGGTATTTACTCATGCGATAGGACTGCAGGATGTTTTTCGTCAGGATCTCATCCAATCTCCGGTATTAGATAAGATAGATCGATTTGAGGCCGAAGCGGCCGCGGTCCGGTATATGAAAGAGCTGCATGATACTGCGGGCGGTATTGCCGAGGGAAATGTTTACACGTTCCTTTTCGAAAAAGCGGAAGGCGGGAAAGCGGAGAAGCCCTTTTTAATGATTCCTACAGAAACTTATAACCCAGAAAAACACATCTCGCTAATTGAGCAGAAAGCGACCGACCTTCTTGATTTTTTGGCAAGCGTGGGCATGGAAGAATGGCGTCGATCGCAGTCGTTGAAGAATGAGGATGAGCGGTGGGCGAGCATGAAGAAGGCATGGGATGTTGCGCTCTCGAGCTACGGCGACAAAAAAGTTATCAGCATGGTGGCTTCTTATGTGCGGCGCGGGCGGCTCACCTTGCCTGGAGATATCGAAGCCTTGGAGTTCGAAACGTCGTCAACCTATCGACAAAGCCGTAGGGTATTCGCGGCGCACAATACGCAACGTTTGACTGCGGTCGCGGACATTTCTGCGGAACTGCGCAGAAGGATTATCGGCGCCTGCGAACAATACACGAAAGAATCGGAGTAGACAGGGTTATTCCATGATGATATAATCGGCGTCCGTGAGAACGAATGGCAAGATTTTTGTTGCGATGCCCCCGATGAAATCTCCGGGAGGTTTGTCGGGGCAGGCCGGCGGCGTGAGGGCTGCTGTTAAGAAGCGTGTATTTGTGGCTATGTCAGGAGGGGTAGATTCAAGCGTCGCGGCGTTGCTGCTTAAAAAGCGCGGCTACGATGCCGTGGGCGTATTCATGCGCTGCTGGAGCCAGGGTAGCTCCGATGCCTCAGGGATCGGAGTGCCTTGCAGTGTAGAGCAGGATTCCGAGGATGCGCGGCGCGTGGCAGGAAAGCTCGGTATCCCGTTCTATGTCTGGGATTTTGAAGAAGAGTACAAGAAGCGCGTCGTAGATTATATGGTGGAGGGCTACCAGCAGGGGATCACGCCTAATCCGGACGTGATGTGCAACCGTGAGATCAAATTCGGCTTGTTTTTGGACCGCGCGCTCGCGATGGGAGCTGATTATGTGGCGACTGGGCATTATGCGCGGCTGGGGGTAGGGTCTAGGGTATCGGGTATGGGGTATAGGGTGAAAAGTGAAAAACCCCTGAACCCCAGCGGCTATACCCTATTGGCTGCGCGGGACGCGCAAAAAGACCAATCCTATTTTCTCTGGACGCTTACGCAGGAAAAGCTTGCGCGCTGTCTTTTCCCGATCGGTGATTATTTGAAACCACAGGTGCGCGAGATTGCGCGAAAAGCCGGCCTGCCCACCGCGGAGAAAAAAGATTCGCAGGGCATCTGTTTTTTGGGGAAGATCACGCTTGCAGATTTTCTGAAGCGATATATCCCTGGAAAGCCCGGCTGGGTGATGAGCACGGCAGGGAAAATTCTCGGTACGCACGAGGGAGCGCAGTTTTATACCATTGGTCAGCGGCAGGGGATAGGCAACGTGAAACACGCGAAAGGCAACCGCGTGCACGCGCCGGTCTATGTGGCGGACAAGGATATGGGGCGGAACGTGGTAATCGTGGCCGAAGGAGCGGACAATCCGGCGCTTTACCGAAACAGCGTCACTCTGACTGACATTAATTTTATTAGCCCTGTTCCACCTTCTCTAATTCGCGCGAATAAGAGAATAGGAGAAAATAAAATACAAGTTTTGGCAAGGGTACGCTATCGCCAGCCGCTTACCCCGGCAACGCTTCGCGGAAACACGCTGGTTTTCAGCAAGCCACAAAGATTCGTGGCTCCGGGCCAGTCAGCGGTGTTTTACTCCAAAACCCATGAACTGCTGGGTGGAGGAGTCATTATAAATAGCAAGTAGCGAGTAGAAAGTAGGGAGTAGGAAATAGTAAAATACGATCGTGGTGCTTCTGTTCACCGGCAACGGAAAAGGCAAGACGACCGCGGCTTTGGGCCAGATGGTGCGGGTTTTGGGACGCGGCAAGCGGGCGCTCATGATCCAGTTCATCAAAGGGCCGTGGCGCTCCGGAGAAGATGATTTTGCCGAGCGGTTCAAAATCCCCAAGGACAAGTTCCAGATCAAAAAAATGGGGCTGGGGTTCGTGGGAATCTTGGGCGACAAGCTGCCGCGCGATGAGCACAAAGCAGCCGCAGAAAAAGCACTCGCGTATTTCAAAGAAGAGGCGGCAAAAGATCCGTCCGACGGCGGATGGCACCTCATCATACTTGACGAGATAAACGTCGTGATGTCGCTCGGGCTTCTCGCCGCAGGCGCGGTGCTCGCGGCTATAAAAGATTTCCCAAAGGACAGGATATTGATGCTTACGGGACGCGGCGCGCCGCAAGAATTCATTGACGCCGCGGATCTTGCAACCGAGATGAAAGAATTAAAGCATCCGTTCCA
>MHLC01000021.1:13373-35076 GCA_001818655.1 Candidatus Liptonbacteria bacterium RIFCSPLOWO2_01_FULL_56_20 | reverse complement strand
CCGTTCCAGCAAGGCGAAAAAGCGAAATTCAGCGTTGAATTTTAGGGCGGGCTCTGTTTTTGACAGAACGGCGGCGATCGTATATACTATTTCCTGCCTCTTGCGGGCTTTTGTTTTTGTAGACCAAACATGACCGAGGAACAAATTCTTACCAAACCAGAGGACCTGTATGTTGACCCTTCCTTGAAGGAGATGGTGGAGGTCGGCATGTTTTATGGCCGCAAGAAATCGAAAACGCATCCGCGGATGAAGCAGTTCATCCTGCAGAACCGGAACGGCATCGAGATCATCAACCTGAACAAGACAAAAGAGATGCTCGACCGAGCGCTCGCGTTCCTCACGGAAACGGCGAAGAACGGCAGGTCATTCCTTTTCGTGGGCACGCAGCCGTCCGCCGAGGCGCTGGAGCCGGTCGCCCGCGAGTTCAAATTCCCGTTTGTCCGCACGCGCTGGCTCGGCGGGACGCTCACGAATTTCAAAGTGGTCTCGGGCCGCATCGATTATTTCAAGAAGTTGCGGAGCGACCTCGCGGCCGGCGCATTTGAAAAGTATACGAAGAAAGAACGGCTGGAAATAGAGCGCGAGATCAAGCGCTTGAACGAGCTTTTGAGCGGCCTCGAGACCCTCCTTGCGCTTCCCGGCGCCCTCGTGGTGATCGATCCCGTCATGCATCTCGCGGCAGTACGCGAGGCAAACAAGCTGCATATTCCTGTCGCGGCGTTCGTAAATACCGACACCGACCCTGACCTCATCCAATATCCTGTCATAGGCAATACCAAAGCGCGGCTCGCAGTGAGCTGGTTTTTGGAGAAAGCGAAAGCCGCGATCGAAGCCGGTTTACAATTCCGCGCGGCGCAGAGTAAAATAAAAGAAGAGGAAGCGACAGCTTCCTCGCAGGAGGGAGGCGTCTCCGGCGGAGGAGCATAGACCGCCTTGCGCCATATTGTTCGGCGTGTCGTTTTTTGGGCTTGTATCGGCTTTGACATATGAAAGAACACAAGCAATCAATAGAGGATATTCAAAAATTGCGCGAAACGACCGGCGCGGGCGTGATGGAATGCAAGCAGGCGCTTGCGGATGCGCACGGCGAGTTTGACGCGGCGGTTCGGCTCATCCACGAGCGCGGATTCGCGAAAGTGGAGAAGCGGGCAGGCCGGGAGACCGGCGCGGGCCTCATCCAGTCCTATATCCACAACGAGCGGATCGGCGTCCTTTTGGACCTGCGGGCAGAGACGGATTTCGTGGTGCGCTCGGATCCGTTCCGCGAGCTCGCACGCGAACTCACGCTTCAGATCTCCGCGATGGCGCCCAAGGACGTACACGCGCTCTTGAAACAACCGTATATCCGCGACGAGTCCAAGACCGTCGAGGCGGTCGTAAACGAGGTCATCCGGCGCGTAGGGGAGAACGTCCGCATCAATAATTTTTACCGGATGGAATTATAACCATGGCGGAATTCATCCTCACAGACATTTTAATGGTCGCGCTCGGGGTGTTCTTGTTCCTGGTCGTGCGGTCGTTGCCGCGCATTGTAGAAGACGACGCACCGCCGGTACGGCATACGGTTCTTGACCGCTGGATCACGTCAGAGATCCCGCATAAGATAGATGAAGCGATGGCGAGCTACAGCGGGAAGTTTTTCCGCAAGCTCAAGGTGCTCCTCATGCGGCTCGATAATTTCCTGACCGAGCGGCTCAAGAAAATGAACGCGGGCGCGAACGGCGCCGCGAAACCGAAGATTGATTCGTTCGACAAGCTCAGAATCAACACCGACCGCAGTCGAAGCGTTGACTTTAAAGAGATAACCGGGGATAATAACGTTGCGAAGAGCGACGCTGAAGAATAGGAATATCGCGCAGGTGGCAGGCCACCGCATTTTGCGGGGCCACGCCGAAGGCGGTGGGTGGTCAATCGCCCTATGGGTATGTTCTTCGTTTATATCTTGCGCAGCTTAGGAAACGGCAAATTCTATATTGGTTCCACCAAAAATTTAGCCGGACGAATCGAGCGCCATAATCGAGGGAGTAATGTATATACGAGAAAATTCAGGCCATTTGAGTTGGTGTGGAATGAGAAGTATAATACTCGCGCTGAAGCGATCAGACGAGAGTTGCAGATCAAGGGCTGGAAAAGTAAGGCTCTGATTGAAAAACTGATCGAGAATAGCTGAAATGGTGCTGGGATGGCGGAGCGGTCAATCGCACCTGACTGTAAATCAGGCGCCCTACGGGCTACGGGGGTTCGAATCCCTCTCCCAGCACCATTTCAGGTATTGGTCAATTGCATCCCGACGTAAAGTCGGGACGCCCTACGGGCTACGCAGGTTCGAATCATGCCCTGCGCACCAGCCTTATCGGCTCGAACCATATTCTAATTTTAGGGGGAAGAAAAAACTTTAATCATATGGATCGAAAAGTTATTTTTATCGTAGGTGCAGTAATAATTGTCTTTGTTTTAGGGTATTCTTTTCTGTGGATGAAATCTGGTTCTATTGACTATCGGCCACAGACCAATGAAATGGTGAGTAGTCAAAACTATAATGAGTGGAAAGTTTTTCAGAATCCTCGCTACACTTTCCAATTTGAGTATCCATCGAAGTGGAGCGTTGAGAATCAACAAGGAACTTCTCGTATTCTCGTATTGAAGGACGCGAACACGGAAATCGTTACCATAGATACAGGAGTAAACCTTGCCGTAATTGGTATTTCCCATTGTGGTGCATATCCCCAAGATAAAAGGTGCGAAACATTGAAGACAGATAGTGGTGGCTATGTGGTCATTGATTGGGATGTGAGCGGGGCAGCTAATGCCATGTTTAGCTCTCAAGATGGTACTTATGGCGTGAGCTTTACTCTGCATAAGATAAATTCTGATACGAAAAGTATTTTCAAAAAAGTTCTTTCAACTTTTAAATTTGTAAAATAGTTTGCCGCCAAAGCCAAAGTTCGCTAGAATTCAAGAAGGAACCATACTTTGATGTTGGGGAAGAAAATTTTTTAATCATACTCATATGTTGGCTATGCTTTCAAATATTATTCGTAATATAACACCTTGGTTTTTTGATCATGGCATAAAAATTGCCGCAATCATTATTGTTGCTTATCTTATTCGTAAATTTGCCGGAATTTTTATTGAAAAAATCATAAAAAAGATTGTTATTTTCGATCACTTTTTGACTAAAGAAGCGGAGAGAAAGCGAGAAGACACTCTTATCCGCATTTTTACCGTTTCGCTCGGAATACTTGTTTGGCTCTTAGCTCTTTTGATGATTCTTCAGGAAACGGGTATCGCCATAGGTCCGCTTCTTGCCGCCGCAGGAATCGCTGGCCTTGCTTTTGGTTTCGGGGGGCAGTATCTTATTCGCGATCTTATCTGCGGCCTTTTTATTATTATGGAAAATCAGTATCGTATCGGAGATGTGGTGTGTTTTGATGGAACTTGCGGATTGGTTGAAGACATTAGTATGCGAATGACAACTTTGCGAGATCTTGACGGCATTGTGCATCATGTTCCTCACGGAGAGATTAAAAGGGTATCGAATCTTTCAAAACAATTTGCAAGAGTTAATCTGAATATTGGTATTTCTTATAGCTCGAATCTCGAACAAGTAATTTCGGTGGTGAATAAAGTCGGCAAAGAATTGACAGAAGACCCGGCGTGGAAAGAACATATTCT
Source organism: Candidatus Liptonbacteria bacterium RIFCSPLOWO2_01_FULL_56_20 (assembly GCA_001818655.1). Taxonomy (GTDB): domain Bacteria; phylum Patescibacteriota; class Minisyncoccia; order UBA6257; family 2-01-FULL-56-20; genus 2-01-FULL-56-20. The sequence continues at coordinate 31,401 of MHLC01000021.1, read as the reverse complement.
AACAGCCCCACAATTTTTAAGAATTGACGATTTTGGCGATTCGGCAATTGTCATCAAAATCCTCGGCGATACAAAGCCACTCAAACAATGGGATGTTGCCGGGGAACTCCGCAAACGACTCAAAATTGCATTTGACCGGGAGGGCATAGAAATTCCTTTTCCTCAACGAGTCGTCCATCAAGCAAAGTTGTAAGATTTTCAAAGAATTTGCCGCCGGCTTTCAATAAGCTCAGATCAGGAAGAAAAATTTGTGGGGTTTGACAAACTCACTATCTCTTCGAGAGCCAAAGGACTCCTTAGGGCCTCGAACGGCCTGAACGGAGGAGTTGTATAATTCCAACCAAAGTTTTCCCCATATCAATATTGCCCATGCGGCGCGTCTCTGTTAGTTTAGAGACAGCAAAGGAGGTGCCTTGTGGCACATCAAAATAGCAGTCTCCTTTTAAAAGGAGACGAAGTAATTCAGAACGGGAAGAGCCTGAGAATTCTTATCAGTATATGCGCAGCGGAGCTAATCCGTTCGCGCATCGGTGGGCGACCCTTGTCGCTTAACTCTAAGGATGGGGACCTGGTTGTGTTGGGCAAAAAAGCGGTCGTAGAAGTGAAGGCCGCAAGCAACAACAAGTCCTATCCGGCCATCTTTATCCATCAGCTCATGGATCACATAGATGGGAATGGCAGCAATTATGCCCACCATCTATACGCCGTGGTCGGGTACTGGAACCGCTCCGTCAACCCCCTGGACAAGCGGCTGAAGGATGTTCTCACTGCCTGCGACCTTGTGAGCTACTTCGCGCGCCGGGTTATGAGGGTTTACCTGCTTGACGCGCGAGTGCTCTATGCGCTCCACCAGCGTTTCGGAGAGCGGGAGATGGTGCACGATAGCAAGAAAAGTGCGCCAGTGGTAAACGTGCGATGGAAAGTGCCAAAGGCCATCGCTCGCGAACCCATCTTCGCCCTCCGCCAGCTGGGTCTTGATCCGTCTGCGTTCTGGGTGGATGTGCGGATGGTTGGCGGTTCTTTCCGTGGTCGCCGCCTCCGCAAGTTCCCGTGGCTCTCGATGGTGCCAGCCGAGCTAGGCCACGATCTATTAGAGAAGCTGGGGCGGTATCCCCCGCGTTGAGATCTGACGTCCCGCACGGCATCGTGGCTGTGCGGGGCGTTTCGTTTTTTCGGAGGTGCGGTAAAATAGAATCGTGCAGGAATACGTGACCAACGCGATCGTACTGGATCTCGAGCCGAACGGCGACCTTGACAGCCGCGTGTCGCTTTTTACGAAGCGGTTCGGGAAGCTCGTGGTCAAGGTGAAGAGCGCGAAAAAGGTCACCTCAAAACTCTCCCCGCATCTCCAGCCGGGCAATCTTATCCAGGCGCGTCTCGTTGAGAAGAACGGCCTGCATATCGCAGACGCGCTCAAAGAGGCGCGGATCTCTGTTCCTCCTTCGCGCCTTTTTTCTTTGAATCAGCTGCTCGCTGAAGCCGAACCAGACCCCGAAGTCTGGCGGCTCATATCCTCCGGTCCCTTTGAATGGCCGCCGGTGCTCGCGGCGCTTGGCTGGGATCCGAAGACAGCAGAATGCGGCTCCTGCGGCAAGAGAACCCCCTCGTTTTTTCACATGAGACAGCAGGAATTCTACTGCGGGCGGTGCGCTTTGAAACTGCCGAAAAATGAAGTAATATCTATTCTTGCATGACCAAGACCCGGTGGATGCTCATCGTACTCGTCCTCCTCATTATCGGCGGGGGATATTATTGGTATTCCCGGCCGCGCGGCTCGGAGATAAGTTTGGAGTTCACGAAGCCCAATCAGGTGCTCGTGGGACAGCCGTTCACGTTCACGGTGGCGTTCTCCAACTATTCTGACCAGGTCTTTGACAACGCGCGCCTCTCTATTATTTTACCTGACGAGGTTTCGTTCGTAGGCCAATCGCCGGATCAGCGCGTCGCGGAGCAATTGATAGGCGACGTGGGCCCGGGCAGTTTGAACCAGCAGTCGCGCGACCTCATCGTGCTTGGCGGCAGTCAGAGCATAAAGCGGGTGGAAGCGAAATTGAGCTATCGGGTGAGCGGGTCAAGCGCAGAATTCGAGAGCCGTTCCGGCGCCGACATCGCGATCGGCCAGCCTGCGGTCGGCCTCACGTTTACCGCGCCGCAAAACGTCCCGAACGGCGAAGATTTTGATCTCACGATACAGTATCAGAATAATTCTGCAGAGGACGTGCGCGGCCTCCGCCTCCAGCTTGATTATCCGCAGGCGTTCAAGCTCAAGAAGAGCAGTTTGGCGCCGGTGCAGGGCGTGACGAACGCATGGGATCTGGGGACGCTTCCCAAGAGCGTGGGCGGCACGATCACCATTTCCGGGAGCGCCGTGGGGCCCGAGCAATCATTGATGAATTTCATCGCCACTCTCTCGGCTGATTTTCTGGGACAGGATTACACGATAAGCAAGCAGGCCGCGGATGTGTCTATCGCGATATCGCCGCTTGCGCTCACGGTTACTTTGAATAATTCGGCGGGTTACGTCGCGCATTTGAGCGACACGCTTACATACACGCTGCGGTACAGGAATAATTCAGACACTACGTTCACGAACGTCACCATCAGCGCTGTTCTCACCGGAGAATTGTTTAATATGGCTGCCATCCAGTCCGCCGCGGCGTTCAATTCTGTTTCAAACACGCTCACGTGGAACACCGCGAATACGCCGGCGCTTGCGAACATCGCGCCGGGGCAAGAGGGGTCGGTTGATATGACGCTCAAAGTGAAAGACGCATTTCCCATCCGGCGCTTGAGCGACAAGAATTATACGCTCAAGGTGCAGGCGCAGGTCGAATCTCCTACGGTCATACCCGGAACCGCAGCATCAAAAACGTTTTCGCTCGTGAATCTCGAGACAAGGGTCGCGGGGCAGATCGCCGTACGTGCGCTCGGGTTTTTCCGCGACGCCGCCGCAGGGATCCTGAATGCCGGGCCGTATCCGCCAAAAGTGAACGCTCCGACGCAGTATTCCATCCACTGGGTCATCCAGAATTACGCGACCGACGTATCAAACGTGGTGGTCTCCGCATTCCTGCAGTCGGGGACGAGATTCACCGGGACCGTGGTGAGCACGATTGACGCCAAGCCGGTCTATAACGCCGCATCAGGCGAGGTGCGGTGGGAGATCGGGAACCTCGCGGCGACCAAAGGAGTGATCGGTCAGCCCCTTGAGGCGGTGTTTCAAATTGAGAACACCCCGGCGGTGAATCAGGTGGGGCAAACCATCCCGCTTTTGGGGGAGACAAGAATTCAGGCGAACGATATGTTCGTGAATGCCGCGCTTGTGAACTCTGCGCCGTCCGTTCTTAGCGATGTACGCGACGATCCGACCATAACGACATCGGATAGAAAGGTGCAGCCGTAAAATAGTGAGTAGTGAGTAGGAAGTAGGGAGTAGCGAGTGGAAAGCGGGCGGGAATTAATAAAATGAAGAAGCAAGACAATAATCTTATGGATAAGATCGTGAGCTTGTGCCCGCTTCGACTCGCGTCGAGCGAGGCGAGCAAGCGGCGCGCCGCCCAAATCGATCATATTGACAAAATGGTATTGGGCGAGCCTCGCCTTTTACAGCGATGGCTGAAAGTAATTACCTATGATTAAAAAAACCAATAACTTAATGGATAAAATAGTAAGCCTATGTAAAAGGCGGGGTTTTATTTTCCCGGGGTCCGAGATCTACGGCGGGCTTACCGGCTTCTGGGATTACGGCCCGCTGGGAGTAGAGTTCAAGCGTAACATCAAGAACGAGTGGTGGAAGAGCGTAGTGCAGGATCGGGACGATGTCGTAGGATGTGACGCGGCGATCATCATGAATCCGGAAGTATGGAAAGCGTCCGGACACGTGGATTCGCTGACCGATCCATTGGTCGAGTGTAAGACGTGCCATATCCGCATCAGGGCCGACCAGGGAGACGATATAAAGGATCATGAGGCGGGGCATGCCAAGAAAAAGGAAAAGGTTTCCTGGACAGAGCCGAAAAAGTTCAACCTCTTGACTGAAGTGTTTTTAGGAGCTACCGAACCGAAGCAAAAAGCGTATTTGCGGGGAGAAATAACGCAGGGAGTAATAGTCAACTTTTCAAACACCGTTTCTTCTTCGCGGGTCAAGATCCCGTTCGGCATAGCTCAGATTGGCAAGGCCTTTCGCAACGAGATAACTCCGGGTAATTTCACATTCCGCAGCCGGGAGTTCGAGCAGATGGAACTGGAGTACTTCATCCAGCCGGACGAGAAAGAAGGCGAGAGCGTGTTCAAGTATTGGAAAGAAGAACGCTTGCGGTGGTATGTGTCGCTAGGCATCCGCAGAGAGCATCTCCGTTTCCACGAGCACACGCCCGCAGAACGAGCCCATTATGCGCGCTTCGCCGAAGACATAGAATATGATTCGCCTTTCGGATGGAAGGAATTCGAGGGCATCCACCATCGTGGCGATTGGGACTTAAGCCGCCACAAGGTGAGTTACAAAGACCCGGACACAGGCAAAGAATACACGCCCTGGATAATAGAGACTTCTGGCGGAGTGGATAGGGCAGCTCTTTTTTTCCTGATAGATGCGTATTCCGAGGACGGAGACAGGATGGTTCTGAGGTTGAATCCTAAGCTCGCACCTTATAAAGCGGCGGTATTTCCGCTCCTTGCGAACAAACCGGAACTGGTGAAATCCGCACGGAAGATATACGAGGACCTCCGGAAGCATCTCATGGTCGCGTGGGACGATCGCGGGAACATCGGCAAGCGCTACTACAGCCAGGACGAGATCGGCACGCCGTATTGCATCACGGTTGACTTTGAGAGCCTTGAGGGCAACGACGTGACGGTGCGTGATCGCGATACCGCAAAGCAGGAGCGCGTGAAGATCGCAGAACTCCGGGAATATATCGTAAAGAGGGTCTACGGGGAGCAATGAAATTCGTTGTCCGGGGCGGGAAAAAACTGCGCGGCGAGATAGAGGTCAAGGGCGCGAAGAACTCGGCCTTAAAGGCGCAAGCCGCCTCGCTCCTTTTTGAGACGCCAGTGGAGATAGGGAATCTTCCGCAGATCGAGGACGTATCGCGGATGAACGAACTGCTTACGGATATAGGCGTTCAGGCGGAAGTGCGCGGGGAACGCGGGTTGCGGCTCCATGCGGCGAGCGTGCGCCGGACGGAGTTGAACAAGGACATTGCGGAACGCCTCCGCGCTTCGATCGTGCTTGCGGGCCCGCTTCTCGTGCGCGCAGGACGCGCCGTGTTTCCGCATCCGGGCGGCTGCGTGATCGGGAAAAGGCCGATCGACGCTTTTTTGGACGGCTGGAAGTCGTTCGGAGCAAAAATAAAAGAAGGCGCAGGTTTTTACGAAATAAAAGCGTCCTCGCTTCGCGGAACCGATTTTACGTTCCGGAAAGTTTCGGTAACTGGCACCGAGACGCTCATGATGACCGCCGCGCTCGCACGGGGGAAAACGATCTTAAGGAATACCGCGTGCGAACCGGAGATCCCTTCTCTTGCCGAGTTCTTGAACCGATCGGGCGCGCACATCAAAGGCGCGGGAACGCCGGTCGTCGAGATCGAAGGAACAGGCGGCAAGCTGCTCCGCGCGAGCGGCGCGTTTACTGTCATCCCGGACCGGATCGAAGCCGGGAGCCTGCTTGTGCTTGCGGCGGCCCTCGGAAGCAAGGTGGCCATCACGCATTGCAACCCCGAACACCTTTCGGTTCTCATCTCGACGCTCCGCGACATCGGCGTGCCGCTCGAAACCGGTCCGGACCGGGTGTCGGTTCGCGAACCGCGGACCCTAGAAAGCATTGATATGCAAACCAGGGAATACCCCGGGTTCCCCACCGACCTCCAGGCCCCTTTTGCGGTGCTCATGACGCAGGCGCAAGGGCAGAGCATGATCTTTGAAACCGTATTCGACGGCCGCCTGAATTACATCGAGGAGCTGAACCGCATGGGTGCACGGATCGTGATGTGCGATCCCCATCGCATCCTCGTGCACGGCCCGACCGCGCTCCAGGGGCGCGAGGTGGAAAGCCCGGATCTCCGTGCGGGCCTCGCGTTCGTTATCGCCGCCCTCGTTGCCAGAGGAGAGTCACACATCAAAAACGTGTATCAAATTGACCGCGGATACGAGAAAATCGACGAACGCCTGCGAAAACTGGGCGCAGATATCGAACGGATCGCATAACTCCTTATTTCTTGACGATGCCGTTTATGCTATACTCTAAAGGCACATAAATCCCAAACATGTCTGGCAGGTCCTGGATCATTCTCGTCGTTATTTTTCTTATACTGCTTATCGCAGGCGGTATCGTGTACTATATGTGGCGCAGCGCGCCCGAGGAGCTTACGCCGCCTGCGCAGGCTCCGGCAGCAGGGCCGGCGCCGCAGCCAACGCCGCCTACGGCTGTTATCCCGGCCGGCACGCTTATCACGTACACTGCTTCCGGATATTCTCCGTCAACGCTTACGGTGCGAGTGGGCACCGTCGTAACGTTCAAAAACAACAGCGCCGGCCCGATGTGGCCCGCGTCTGCCATGCATCCTTCGCACGCCGTGTATCCGACGATAGGGGGCTGTGTCGGGAGCACTTTTGACGCGTGCAAACCGATCCAGCCGGGAGAGACGTGGACCTTTGAGTTCGATATCGCCGGGAAGTGGAAGTATCACGACCATTTGAGCCCCGCGTTCACGGGGACCGTGGTCGTTGGGGAAACGAGCCAGCCGGAACCATACAAGTAATCCTTTTTAGTTGACTCGGGTCTTGTTTTAACTTTTAATGGAGGGTGTCGCGCGATGCGGCGATCACCCTTATCTTATGCTTACCCGAAAGATCGGCATTGACCTTGGGACGGCGAACACGGTGGTGTTCGTGCCGGGGAAGGGGTTCATCATCAACGAGCCCACCATTGTCGCGCTTCGGAAGCCGGATAATTCTGTGCTCGCTGTCGGGTTTGAAGCGAAAGAGATGATCGGCAGGACGCCAGAGGAGATCACCCCGTACCGACCTTTGAAGGACGGAGTGATCGCCGATTATTACATTACCAAGGCGCTCCTCACGTATTTCATTTCTAAAGCGATTGGACGGCTGAACGTGTGGAAGCCGGACGTGATCATCTCGGTTCCCGCAGGCATCACGCAGACCGAGCGGCGGGCCGTCATCAACGCCGCACGCGAAGCAGGCGCGCGCAACGTATTCGTGGTGCGCGAGCCGGTCCTCGCGGCGCTGGGCGCCGGCATCCCGATCAACGCCCGCTCCGGCCATATGATCGTGAACATGGGAGGCGGTACGTCCGAAGTCGCGGTGATCGCGCTCGGGAACATCGTTTCGTGGTCAAGTTTGCGTGTCGCGGGGAACAAATTTGACGCGGCGGTCACGGATTACGTGAAGAAAAAATACTCTCTCGCCATCGGAGAACAGACCGCAGAATTGGTGAAGATCGAGATAGGTTTTGCCCTGCCGGGAAGAGATAAGCGGGATTACCAGCTCCGCGGCAGGAGCCTGCTTACTGGGCTGCCGAAAGACATCGTTATCAACAGCAATGAGATCGCCGAAGCGCTGAATCCGTATCTTTTGGAGATCGCAACGTCCGTGCAGACAGTATTCAACGAGACGCCGCCGGAACTCGTGGCGGATATTATGGGCAAGGGGATCATCCTCTCTGGCGGCAGCGCGCAGCTCGCGCATTTGCCGGAGTTTTTTGAGCGGTCGCTGGGGGTCTCGGCGTACGTTGCGGATGACCCGCTTTTCTGCGTAGCGAAGGGAACAGGCCTCGTCTTAGACCACCTCGACACCTACAAACAGACCCTTTTGAACAAGCGTTAACGTGCGTAAGTAGTTAGCAGGAAGCAGCATTACGGCGTGGAATCCGATCTTCTCTACTCACTACTTGCTACTCACTACTCACTATGCCCATGCTCATCGGCCACGGACATCTCCTCGATGATTTCAAGAAATTGGCTGCGCAGAAAAAGCTCGGCCACGGCTATATATTCTTTGGTGCTCCGCGCATCGGGAAGCGGCTTTTTGCGCAGAGTTTCGCGCGTTTTCTTGAGAGGGGGGTATTCTCCGCAGATGAAGGAGAGGGGATACCTATCTTAAGCGACCTAAAATTGATCGAGCCGGACGCAAACCATTTGATCGGGATCGACGCGATCCGGGAGATCAGGCATTTCTTGTGGCAGATGCCGAACCAGAGCCCGTACCGAACGCTTATTGTGGACGGCTCCCACCTGATGACCGACGAAGCGCAGAACGCACTCCTGAAGATCGCGGAAGAGCCGACCTCCCGCGCGCTGATCATCCTCATCACGCACGACCCGGAAAAGATGCGGCCGACGCTCCGGTCGCGATTCCAGCCAGTGTATTTTGCGCCAGTCGCCGCGCCCGCCGTGAAGAAGTGGCTCGTCACGGAGTTCAAGGCGTCCGAGACGGCTGCGGATCGGCTTGCAAAAGAGTCGTTCGGCTGCCCCGGCCTTGCATGGAGGCGTTTGCGCGACCAAAAGTTCCAAGAGCTCGAAGAACAGGCAAAGCGGTTTCTCTCCCTGCGGCACCGGGAGCAGGCGAATTACATTAAAGAACTTGTCGCAGAAGATGATTTTAACATGCAGGCGTTCCTTGAAGCAGTGCTCATAGCCCGGCTCCCTTTAAAAACGAGCGATTTCGGCTTCTGGCATCGCGCGCTTGAACTGAGGCGCGACGCAAGCTACCTCAATATCAACCCACGCCTCCAACTTACCGCACTCGCGGCCACCCTTACATAAATGGAACCATATCTTAAAGAACTTGAGATGGCTCTGACGACGGCGGTGCAGAAATTCGCAGAAGAGCTAAAGACGATCCGGAGCAGCCGCCCGTCTGTGCAGCTTGTAGAAGATATCCGGGTTGATTACTACGGCGAGATGCTTCCCATAAAGCAGCTTGGCTCGATCAGCATCCACCCCCCGAAAAATATCGAAATTCAGGTGTGGGACAAGAACGCCGCTTCGCCGGTCATGAAAGCGATCGAGGGCGCGGGCATGGGACTCTCGGTGGGAAGCGAAGGGAATATCGTACGGGCGACCCTCCCGCCCTTGACCGACGAGCGCCGGGCAGAGTTCACAAAACTCGTGAAAAAACTGGCCGAGGCAACGCGGATCCAGATCCGCGGCAGGCGCGATGACAGCATGAAAAAGCTCAAGGGCGCGGAAGAAGCAGGGAAATTGAGCGAGGATCAGGTGTTCAAAGCAAAAGAACGCGCGCAAAAACTGGTTGATAATGCGAACCGCGATGTAGAAACCGCGCTAGAAAGCAAGCTCAAGGAATTGCAGGAATAATCCTTCTCATTGCCATGCTTACCGCACTCATCGTCATTATCGGCCTCGCGATCCTGATCCTCGGCCATGAAGCAGGCCATTTTTTTGTCGCAAAGCTTTTCGGAATGAAGATAGACGAGTTCGGATTCGGGTTCCCGCCGCGAATATTCGCGCGGAGAAAGGGCGAGACCGAGTACAGTTTCAATTGGCTGCCGTTCGGAGGATTCGTAAAGATCTCCGGGGAGAACGACAGGATGTTCGGCGATATGGCCCGCCTCGAAGCGCTCCCGGTGAACGAGAAAAAAAGAATGTTCTTTTTTCAGGCGCCGTGGCGCAGGGCAGTGGTCATTGTAGCCGGCGTCGCAGTGAACTTTTTGATCGGCTGGCTGCTCATCTCCGGAACCTATATGGTCGGTACCGCTCCCGCGCTCCTCATAAGCGGCGTGCAGCCAGGTTCTCCGGCTGAACGTGCCGGGATCATGCCCGGTGATACGGTGCAGAACTATGTTCAAGCCGAACCGTTCACGCAGTTCGTGAGCGGGCATCGCGGAGAGCCGATCGAAATAGAGCTTATCCGCGGCAGTGAGAAGCTCACCATCGTGGCGACCCCGCGGACGACAACCCAGCCGAATCAGGGCGCACTCGGCGTTCTTCTCACGGAAGATCCCGGCATTCCACGCCTCTCTCTCTGGGGTGCGCTCCAGGCAGGATGGCGCGAAGCGGTTCTCATATGCGAGCTCGTGCTTTATTCTTTCGGGCAGCTCGTGAAGAATCTTGTTCTCCAGGGTTCGCTTCTTGAAGGCGTAGTCGGGCCTGTCGGCATTTTCGGGGTGGCGGCGAGCGCCGGAGAGATCGGTCTTATCTATCTCATAAAGCTCATCGCGCTCATTTCGCTGAACCTCGCGGTCATTAACCTGCTCCCGTTTCCCGCTTTGGACGGAGGGCGATTTCTCTTTATCCTGATAGAGAAGACAAAGGGTTCTCCGGTTCCGCGAACGATCGAAGCGTGGGTGAACGCCGCGGGTTTCGCGTTCCTCATCCTCCTCATGGTGCTCCTCACCGCGCGGGACATCTCTGGATGGTTCTGATTGAATTTATCCACAGTTTTTGTTGAATGCTGGGCGCAAATTCGCTATGATGGTCTTGTGAAAGTGCACTACTACTGTGCGAAGTGTAAAAAGTATTTTTTAGACGAGCACAACATCCCTAATATCAATAAACGGCATTTCTGCGGGGCGGTGGCCTCGCTCGAGAAGATCGAAGAAGAGCAAAACAGCTGAACGCTGTTTTTTCACTCGTACCGCAATGCCTCTATGGGGCTCTTAAGCGCGGCTTGCCGCGCGGGGTAGATGCCGAAAAGGAGCCCTATAAAGGACGCCACGCCGAGGCCAAGGAAGACCGAGGAGAGCGGGAGCGAAAACCCCCAATCCAGCTGATAGATCTGGCTGATCCCTAAGGCGATAATGAATGAGAGTCCTGCGCCGAGTGCAATCCCGATGAGCCCGCCGGTCATGGTGAGGAGCACGGCTTCAAGAAGGAATTGGGAGAGGATATTTTTCCGTGTCGCGCCGAGCGCTTTCCGGAGCCCAATTTCCTGCGTTCGCTCGGTGACGGATACGAGCATGATGTTCATAATGCCGATGCCGCCCACGACAAGCGAGATGGCGGCGACCGACGCGAGGAACAGCGTGAGGACGCTCAAAATAGTCCCCACGGTTTGGATAGCCTCGGCCTGGGTCTCGACGAAGAAGTCGTCTTTCGCGGGGTCGGTGATGTCGTGAAGATTGCGGAGCGTGGCTTTGATGTCGTCTACTGTTTCTGCGACATGATCCTCACTCGACGCCTCGACGACTATCCGGTTGAAGTACTTGATGCCGAAGATGTACTGCTGGGCGGTAGTGTAGGGGATGAACGCCGCCTGGTCAAAGTTCAGGAACGAAAGCTGGCCCGTTTTCCCTATCACGCCGATGATGCGGAAACTTTTCCCTTTGATCTTGAGCTTTTCGTTCAGAGCGGGCATGTTCCCGAAAAGCTCTTTCTTGACCTCGTCTCCGATGATAACGACGTCGGCATATCCATTCACTTCTTCCGGCGTGAACAGCCGGCCTTCGTCAGGATATACGCCGTAGATCTTCGCGAAGTAGTCGGTCACTCCGAGGATGGTCGGGCGGTATGTCTCGCTCTCGTGAGACGCGGTCTGGCTGCCGAAGACGACCGGCATGACGACCGTGGCGTGCGGCACGTTGCTACGGTTGCGGAGCGCTTCGAAGTCGCGCTGCTTCAGTGAATCGGTGAACGTCGCGAGAATATCCGTGGGGCCTTTTGGCTGGCGGCCCGGGACAATGGCGATGATCTTAGCTCCGATGCTTTGGATCTGGCCCAGAATGAGATTGGTCGCGCCCTCGCCCAGGGACATGATAAGAATGATGGCGGTAATGCCGATCACGATGCCGAGGATCGTGAGAAGCGAACGGGACTTGTGGGTGGTGAGTCCCACTACTGATGTTTGCGCAAGCCGCCGGATAGTCATTTTTGGAAGTGGTCTTTTGCTTTTCGCTGGCTTCGGACCCTTTCGTCGCTCGCGACCAGCCCGTCGTGCAGGCGGATGATGCGTGCGGCGCTCTCGGCGGTATACGTTTCGTGGGTGATGAGCACGATGGTGTGGCCGAGCTTCGCATTCAGGTCCTGGATGGTATTCATGACCATCTGGCCGGATTTCGAATCGAGGTTGCCGGTCGGCTCGTCCGCGAAAATGACCTGAGGGTCGTTTACAAGGGCACGCGCAATGGCGGCGCGCTGTTTCTCTCCGCCGGAGAGCTGGGATGGGTGGTGGTGGATGCGGTGCGTAAGCCCTACCGCCTCTATCGCGTGCAGAGCGCGTTTCCCCCATTGGGATTCGGGAATGGCGGAGTAGAGAAGCGGCAGTTTCACGTTCTCTAACACCGACGTTCGGGAAAGGAGGTTGAACGATTGGAACACGAAGCCCATTTTCCGATTTCGGATATGCGCCATCTCGTCCTCCGTGTAGTCGGACATCTCTTTCCCGTCAAAAAGATACGTGCCGCCGGTGTAGCGGTCGAGGAAGCCCAAAATATGGAGGAGGGTCGATTTTCCGGAACCCGAAGGTCCCATGATAGCCACGAATTCGCCGCGCTCGATTGAAAGCGAAATATCCTCAAGCGCTACGGTTTCCACGCCTTCGCTTGCGTATACTTTACGCAGCGATTGTACTTCTATGAACGCCATAGGACGTTATTCCGGAGAGCGCACGATAAGCTCTCCTTCGGCGAGCCCGGAAAGAATTTCAATATTGCCGTCAGAGCCGCGGAGGCCGGTTTCCACTTTGCGCTCCTCGGCAGGAGCGCTTTCCTTGTAGATCAGCACTACTTTGTCGCCGTTGCGGTAGGCGATCGAACGCTGAGGGACAACGATCACACCCTCATGGATGTTCGCGACGATGTCGAGGTTCGCGGTGAGCCCAGGCTTAATAAGGGGATTTTCAACGTCAAGCTCGATGGTCGTTTTGTAGGTTGGGACTCCCTCGATGACTGTTTCTGCGGGGTCAATGAATGTGACGTGGCCGGCGAATTTTGTCTCGTCTCCGTACGCGTCAAACGTGATTCGGACGGCATTCCCGATCTTTATCTTCGCCACGTCTGCTTCGGGGACGTTCGCTTCGATCTCCAGCTGGTTCGCCGAGATCACAGAAATGATGGATATATTCGGCCCGACAATCTCTCCGACTTTGATGTTCGCCTTGGTCACGACGCCAGCCAAGGGAGACCGGAGGATGGTATTCGCGATCTGGGCGCGGATGATCGCGGTATTGGCCTCTGCCTGCCGTACTTGCGCTTCTTGAGCTGCAATTTGCTCGGGCGCGGTGCCGGCAAGTTTCAGCCGCAGTTCATCGTTGGTCTTCTTTACCGTAAGTTTCTGCGATGCGATGGTTTGCGATTGGGCGTTCACATTTTGAAGGGCAGTGCTCACGTTGGTTCGCGCAGTCGCCACGGATGTCTTATAGGTCGTGATAGTTGCTTGCGGGAGCGCGATAGCGGCGACTACCGCATCCATGGTCCGGTTGAGGAAGTTCGAGATGAAGGACAGGTGGGTGATGCTGCTTACGAGCGCGGCGTCAAGCGAAGAAGAGGGAGAGATAATGGTGATCGGATCGAGTTCGTTCCGCCAGGCCTTGAGCTCCTGGCTTGCGAGGAAGCGCTTGAATTCGACATCGGTCTCGGTCTGGGCTTCGGATGTCTGGAGCGTAAGCTGGGGATTGCCGGTTTCATCGTTTATGAACAGCTCGTCGATCTGTTTCCGGACCGCATCGTCCGCTTTGGCGTATGCGTCGTTCAAGGCGTTCGGCACGTCGGCATATTCACTGAGGAGGTCTTGCTCGGCCTTGGCCAGCTCCGTTTGCTTGATCTGTATGTCCTCTGGCCTGCTGCCGCGGCGAAGATCGGCAAGATTCGCCTGCTGGACCGCAAGCGTTGCTTCGGCTTGCTGAAGCTGGGCGCTAAGCTCGTTGTGTGCGAGTTCTACCAGAATCTGGCCCTCTGCGACATGCGACCCTACCGCCACATCTACCCGCGACACTCTTCCGGTTTTCTCAAACGCGAGATCCACGCTCTTTACCGGTTTTGTCTTTCCTGTGACCGTTACTTCTTCGATGATCGTCCCGAGGACTGCTTTTGCCGTGGGCACTACTGTCGGTTTCCTCGTGAGCCAGAATAGAATGACGATGCCCGCGATAATGAGGAGCGGGATGACGAGGAAAGGGCGCCTGAAGATTCTGCGGAGGATTTTCATGCGAGCGAAAGAAGAAATCGGCAACACTATATCACGATTTTTCGCGGTATGAAAGTGGATAATGCTCGGCTATTGCTTCAAGAATAGTGTTTTTGCGAATTCCCAAAACTCTGGACGGCCATGCTCGGTCTTCAGCCAATACCACCATAGATCATCTGCGGAAAAGAAGCGCGGCTCCGATCGCAACCGCGTTGCGGCCGAGTTTCGCGCGCCGGATCGCGAAACGCACGCCTTTCTTGCGGAGCGCCGCCCTTAATTTTTCAAAGAAACCCTTGTGCGCGAGTACGCCTCCGCCAATTACGAGAACCTTGGGGTTGAACGGCTGTAGGAGCTTCGGCAGTTTGTTCGACAGAAATGCAACGAGTTTCTCTCCGTGCAGTTTTTGATACGCTTTTTCCCAGGATTCGGCATATTCAAACCGCCCGGCTTTACGGATCCGGGCATGTGCGCCATATGCGCGGCCAATGCCCGTGCCGAGCGTGAGCGCGAAGACGCCGTTCGCCCTCCGGCCTGCTCCCAAAAGGAATTCCGCTCGGCCGAAGCAGCGTGCGTCGTTGTCAAGACGAAGAGCGGCGCGAGGGAATGGCCGCTTAAGATCAAGGTTCTTTACGTACCGGATATTCGTGCACGAGCGGAGCACAGTTCCCTTAACCGTTCCGGCGGCGCCGATCCCGATCCGCGACACACGAGGGGCGTGAAGGCGGCTGACGAGCGCGGCAAGGACCGCGATAAGGCCTTCCGTATTGCCTGGAGTCGGGAGCTCGGTCGTGCGGAGCACGCGGGTGCCGTTCCACAGCACGCCTCGTATCTTGGATCCGCCGATGTCAATGCCGATAACCTGTCCTAAGTTTTTCATAGCCGCTATTTTTTCTTCAGCTTGAGCGCGCAGGAATTGATGCAGTATCGTTTACCGCCTCGTTCTTTTGGGCCGTCGCCAAATACGTGGCCAAGATGAGAGCCGCAGTATTTGCACGCGACCTCGACGCGCGTGAGGCCGCTGGAGTCGTCCGCGCGCAGGTCAATATGTTCGCGGTTCGCGGGCTCGGTAAAAGACGGCCATCCGGTGCCGGAATCGAATTTGGTATCCGAAGAAAAAAGTTCTGCGCCGCACGCGGCACATTGGTACATGCCTTTGTCTTTGGTATGAACATACTTGCCGGAAAACGGCGCTTCAGTGCCTTTTCCGCGCAAAACCTGATATTGCTCGAGGGTCAGAATCTTCCTCCACTCCGCGTCGTTCTTCTCCGCCCATTTTCCTTTATCCACGCGCTTATTTTAGCCGTTTTTCCTCTTAGGTTCAATGCATAACAGCGTAAAATACCTTGATACGGTGCCCACTTGCGCGGAGGAGGGCCTATTTGATATAGTATGGACACGCCTATGAAATCTTTCCTCACCCTCTTACTCGGTCTGAGCTTCATAAGCATTGCGGTATTCGGTTTTTTTACGATGCTGCACGTAGAGGACACGGGCCATAAGAACTGCATCAGTGAGTTTGTGAATGACGCAGTGTGCCCGAATGAGAACGCAGTGGCGTTTGCCGCGTTCCATCTCGGCGCGTTCAAGCAGCTTACGACCTCGCTCGTGATGCAGCCGGTGGTGATCGTTCTCGCATTCGCATTTTTGGCTTTCGCGTATGGCGCCTGGCTTTTGCTCGCGCGCGGCCGCGCTGAGGCGTTCGCCGTCACCCCTGCCGCCTATCATCCTTTCTACAAGATAACGTATCGCGGCAGGGGCCGTTTTTTACGCTGGCTTTCTCTGCACGAAAATAGTCCCGCAGCGCGATAAGACGCCGGAGAGCGCATCTGCGTTTACGGCGTCTTTACGGTCCCTTTGTCGAAAGGGATTTTTCGTTTGCGATCCTTGGATCACCAACATGAAAACAAAAAAACTCACATCGATTCTTATCTTAGGGGGCGCGGTACTTGCAGGGTTCTTTCTCCTTTCACGGAAAGGGGATGTATCTCCTGCTTCAGAGAGCGCCATTCTCCTCGGGACAACCGTAGGTTCGTTCGCCGAAACTCTGCCGCTATTCGATTTCGGGAGCGTATCCATGGGGAAGGGGATGGTTCGCCACGATTTCGCTCTTACGAACAATACGGTATCCGATATTGCCGTGGAGCGCGCAGAAACGTCGTGCATGTGCACGGAAGCAATTCTCGCCCTGCCTGACGGAAAAGAACTTGGGCCTTTTGGGATGCCGGGTCACGGGCTTCTGCCGCGCATAAACGCAGTGGTGCGTCCCGGCGAGACGCTTACGGTGCGGGTCGTGTTTGACCCAGCCGCGCACGGTCCCTCGGGAATCGGGTTAGTCGAACGGCAAGTCCTTCTCGGAACGAGCCAGGGCGTGCGCATGATGGCATTCCGAGCGAATGTAACGCCATGAACGACTTACTGCGGAGTAAATTGTTCTGGCTCGTCCTCGGAGCAGCCGTGCTCATCGGCGGCGCGTGGTTCATGAGCTCGCCGCAGAGCGCGGCGTTTCTGTGGCGGATTTCGGATAGCGGAAAATGGTTTCTGCCTGTCCTCGCGGTCGCCGCGCTCGCCGACAGCATGAATCCATGTGCGTTCTCCATCCTGGTACTTACGATCGCGTTCCTCGTAAGCTTGGGGAAATTCCGGTCGGAGATCCTCAAGATCGGCGGGGCGTACATATTAGGTATTTTCCTCGTCTACATCGCGATCGGGCTCGGCATTCTCCAGGCGCTTCACCTCTTCAATACGCCCCACTTCATGGCAAAAGTGGGCGCGTCGCTCCTTATCTTGTGGGGCGCTCTGAACGTGATAAACGACCTGTTCCCCGCGTTCCCCATAAAGCTCCGCATCCCGCATGCCGCGCACCGCAAAATGGCGGAATTCATCAATAAGGGCTCTCTCCCCGCGGCGTTCATACTCGGCGCGTTCGTAGGCCTCTGCGAATTTCCGTGTACAGGAGGGCCTTATCTCCTCGTGCTCGGCATGCTTCACGACCAGCAGACATTTACGCCCGGGCTCGGGTATCTGCTGCTCTACAACGTCATATTCGTTCTGCCGCTTGCGGCAATCCTTTTGATCGCGAGCGACAAAGCATTCTTGGGAAAGGTCGATGCATGGAAGAAGGCGAATGCCGGGAATATGCGCTTGGTAAGCGGAGCGGGTATGATTATCCTGGGGTTCCTCATCTTCCTTATCGCATAGGCCATGGAACACGCAACGCCACAACTGAACGATCTCCAGAGAAAGATCAAGACGCTGCAGGAGCAGGGCGCGATCGATCTCTCGACCGAAGAGGACTTGAGCATCGCGGTCATGAACCTCGTGAGCCTTGAAGAGCACTTCTTCTTCACCGCAGAGAAAACCGGCCGCCCGGAGCATTTCGACCTCTTGAACGAGGTGCGGACGACGCGGAAAGCGCTCATGGGCCGCCTCGTGCCGAAGCATGAGGGCGAGACGTGGTGCATCACAAAACATCTTCTTGCTGCCGCGATGCGCTTAATAGAAGTAGGCACGAAACTCCACTCGGACGGCAAAACGTCGGAAGCGAAAGAGACGTTCGACCACGCCTACAAAATGTACTCCTTGTTTTGGGCGCTCCGCTTGAAGCTCATCGACGCAAAAGGGTTCCGAGCGGTCGCGGCGAAAGAAAAACCCTGGACGCTCGAGGACGTCGTAGACAAGCTGGTGGATTGTTGTGATGAGTAAATCGCATTTGTATGCGACCATCGGGTTTCTCGTGCTCGCGATAGGATTCATCTCGTATCGCTCTCTTGCTCCCGCGCCTGCCTCGCTAGAGATCATCGCGCTTGCGCAATGCCTCAGTGATAAAGGCGCGACAATGTACGGCGCCGAGTGGTGCTCGCACTGCCAAGCTGAAAAAGCGCGCTTCGGAGACGCGTCCACATTCGTGCCGTACGTGGAGTGTCCGCAAGAAC
>MHLC01000021.1:0-13355 GCA_001818655.1 Candidatus Liptonbacteria bacterium RIFCSPLOWO2_01_FULL_56_20 | reverse complement strand
TGCCGTACGTGGAGTGTCCGCAAGAACCGGACAAGTGCCTCGCCGCAGGCATCGAAGGGTATCCTACGTGGATATTTGCGGATGGCCGCAAACTCGTGGGCGAGCAGGGACTTGAGAAACTGGCACAAGTAAGCGGTTGCCAGTTCGGAACGTCGAGCAGATAAATCAATTCCATCAACATGCATCCAGGAGATATTCCAGAAGAACAAATCTATAAGGATTCACGTTCGGGCAGCAAGTTCCTTTCCGTATCCATGGCTCTTTCCGCGGTAATTCTCGTCGGCACATGGATGTACATTCTCGGGTTCTCTTCAAGAAATCCGGACGGAAACAGCGTTGCGCTCAGCAAGCAGAGCGCCGCGTCCAGCGCGGAAGAAACAATACTGCCGCCGGATGGCGTTGTTTTGCCGATCCAGTGGGGCGATCTTGGGATGCAGATGGTGCGTTCAGGAGTGATCGATCGCGATAAATTGGAACGGCTCTACGCGGAGCGAGGCGGTCTGCCGCAAGAAGCGGACGCGCTCCTTGCGGAAGGGAATTTTGGAAGGGTAATGATCACGCAAGAGAATTCCGGACTTCTCCTCAACCTTTTGTGGGCATTCGGCCTGTCCAATAAAAATGATATTCTCACGGAAGGAGAAATGAGCAGCCCGCGCTACGGAGGAGCCGGAGGGTTCGCTTCGACAGGCGGCTGGACCCTGGCTTTTGGCGACGCGATGGAACACTACGGCCGCCACCCGTTCGTCGTCTTAACGCCGGATCAGCAACAGATGGTAGAGCGCGTGAGCAAAAACATCTACCGACCTTGTTGCGACAATTCCACCCATTTCCCGGATTGCAACCACGGCATGGCGATGCTGGGACTCCTTGAGCTCATGGCATCGCAGGATATACCAGAAGAAGAAATGTACCGGACGGCGCTACAGGTGAACGCCTATTGGTTCCCGGATCAGTACCGCACCATCGCACAATATCTTCGATCGCAAGGCGCCGGATGGAACACGGCTGATCCTCGCGAGATCTTAGGAACGGATTATTCGAGCGGCTCCGGCTACCGCCGCATTCTTAGCCAAACGATCGCGCCGCAGAGGAGAGACGCAACAAGTTGCGACGCATGAAAGGTCGAAACAAGCTAACACAATAATGGGATTTGATAAGAATAAGTTCGCACTTGCAGCTTCGGGGACAATGGGGATCGCGTATGTGATATGCGCAGCGTTCACTGCGTTTGCGCCTGAACTTGCTCTCCGGTTCCTCGGATGGATGATCCACTTGATCAATCTTGAAGAGGCTGTGGCAGTGAACGTCACGCTTCCGGGGTTTTTCGGCGGTCTCCTGCCGATTCTCTTCTACAGCTATCTTACCGCTTGGGTGTTCGCGTGGCTGTATAACAAACTTTCCCGCTCCAAAGTATAATTTGGGAGAGCGGGGATATGGCCGGAAAGCTGGCCGCAGCGCACGGCCGTGTTATGGTAACCCATATAACATGGACAACAAAATGGATAAGCAAAACAGCCACAAGGAGCATGGAGACGGTTCTCGCGAGTCGGCTTATACCTGTCCGATGCATCCAGAAGTCGTTTCTGACAAGCCGGGGCTTTGTCCGGAATGCGGCATGAATCTTGTCCCCGCGCAGCAAAAAAAACACGCGCATGGAACCGAAGACGGCTTCGATAAGCACCGCGGACACTCAACGAATATTTTCAAGGCAAAGTTCTGGGTGAGTTTTCTGCTATCTATCCCGATAGTTGCGTATTCCGATATCGCAGAGGAGCTTCTCCGCTACCGCGCGCCGGCGTTTCCCGGATCAGCATACCTGCCGTTTGCGTTGGCATCCGTTGTTTTCTTTTACGGCGGCTGGATATTCATCGCTTCCGCGTATCGGGAACTCAGGGCGAAATTGCCCGGCATGATGACGCTGATCGCGCTTGCGATCTCGGTGGCGTATATCTACAGCGTCGCCGTCGTCCTCTTCGGCGCCCGTCTGTCGGACGGGCAAGGAGGAGGCACGCTGTTCTGGGAACTTGCCACGCTGATCACCATCATGCTTCTCGGGCACTGGCTCGAGATGCGCGCCGTTTCCAGCGCACAGAGCGCTTTGAAGGAGCTCTCGAATTTGCTGCCGGATCAGGCCGAAGTGGTGAGGGGCGGGAAAACAGAGATCGTTCCGCTCTCGGAACTCAAAAAGAACGACGTCGTGCTCGTAAAGCCGGGCGGCAGGATCCCTGCTGACGGGATCGTCAAAGACGGGATGTCGGACGTGAACGAATCTCTGGCAACGGGAGAATCCAAACCCGTACCCAAAAAAGAAGGCGACGCGGTCATCGCCGGCACGACAAACGGCGACGGCTCCCTGAGGGTGGCGGTAACGAAGATCGGCGAAGAGACGTTTTTGGCCGGCGTCATGCGGTTGGTAGCCGAAGCGCAGAGTTCGAAGTCGCGGCTCCAAATGCTTTCTGACCGGGCGGCTTTCTATCTAACGATCATTGCCGTGGTAGCCGGCGGCGTAACGCTTGCGGCGTGGCTTGCTGTTTCTGATGCGGCGTTCGCGATAAACCGCATGGTGGCGGTTCTTGTAGTTGCGTGTCCGCACGCCCTCGGGCTGGCCATTCCTCTCGTAGCTTCCATATCAACGACGAAAGCGGCGAAGAACGGTTTTCTTGTAAAACAGCGCCTTGCGCTGGAGGCGGCGCGCGGCATAGACGTTATCCTTTTTGACAAAACAGGGACCCTGACTCGCGGAGAGTTCGGGCTCGACCGGATCGTTGCGGAGACGCCGGGAAACGAAGCGGAAGTATTGCGCTACGCCGCCTCTGTAAACAGCCATTCCGAGCACCCGCTTGCGAAAGCAATGACGGATGAGGCGCGAAAACGGAGCATCCAGATCCTTGAAGCAAAGAAGTTCCAGAGGATTCCCGGCAAGGGCGTGAGGGCAGAGGTCGGCGGCGCGGAAGTGCTGGTGGGCAGCGTGTCGCTCGCGAAAGACCGCGGCGCGATGCTTTCCGGCCGCGTAAAAAGCGAAGCCGACGCCCTCGCGCGGCAGGGAAAAACCATCAATGTCGTGATCAAGAACGGCGATGTATTGGGCGCGATCGCGCTCGCCGACGTCATTCGAGAAGAATCGCGCGAGGCGATCAAGGCCTTGAGCGAAATGGGCGTGAAAACGGCGATGATCACCGGGGACGCCGAAGACGTGGCGAAGTGGGTCGCGGAAGAGCTTAAGATAGACGAGTATTTCGCAAAAGTCCTGCCGGACCAAAAATCCGAGAGCGTGAAGCTCCTGCAGAGAAAGGGTAAAAAAGTGGCGATGGTCGGGGACGGCGTGAACGACGCACCGGCCTTGACGCAAGCCGACCTCGGTATCGCCATCGGAGCCGGCACGAACGTGGCGATCGAATCCGCCGGAATTATCCTGGTCCGCAACGATCCGCGCGATATCCCGAAGATCATCCGACTTTCGCGGCTGACGTATGCGAAAATGATCCAGAATCTGTTCTGGGCGACGGGATATAACGTCATCGCTATCCCGCTCGCGGCCGGCGTGCTTGCCAGCCGGGGCGTCCTCCTTGAGCCGGCGCTCGCCGCGCTTCTCATGTCAATGTCCACCGTCATCGTTGCGGTAAACGCAGTTCTCCTCAGGAAGAAAGTGTTATAGAATAATGGATAAAGAACCGCTCCATGCGCTACGACTCACCGTCCGTTTCGTACTTTCGCAGCTTCGTCTTTGGCGTTGAAGACAGCCTGGTCTCTACGGTCGGCCTCCTCTCCGGAGTGGCGATCGCAGGCGTACCCCGGTCCACGATCCTCCTCATCGGCATCGTGCTCATTTTCGTTGAATCATTCTCTATGGCCGCGGGCAGTTTCCTTTCCGAGGAGTCCGCAGAAGAGCTTGCTCACCATGTCGAGGCGCCCGTTCGCCGTCCCGCGATAGCTGGCGCGGTCATGTTCGGCTCATATTTTCTCGCGGGATTCATTCCGCTTTTCCCTTATGTGTTCCTGCCCGCAGCTGCGCTGCCGTGGTCAATCGGCGCATCGCTCGCCGCCCTGTTCGCGTTGGGCGCGGTCGGCGCGAAAATATCCAGGATCCCTCTTGTGAAAAGCGGCTTTCGGATGCTCGTGATCGGCGGCGTGACCATTCTCATCGGCGTCGCGGTCGGGACAATGTTCCCGCGAAGCATCTGACATGAAGATCAAGAACTTCGAAGAGCTTGCGACGACCGAGCTGCGGCGGGCGGCGCTCGCTATTGCGGAGGCGGGCCTCGAAGCCGTTGACACCGAGCGGGTCATGCGCGCGAACGTTCGCTTGGAAAATGATTCGCTGCGCATCGGCCGCGAGGTCATCCCGCTCGCGGCGGTGGGCCGCGTGATCGTGGTGGGGATAGGGAAGTGCGCGGGGAGCGCCGGAGAAGCCATGGAGAAAATACTTGGAGAACGCATTTCCGGAGGAGTGATTCTTGGCGTAGGCGAGGTGCCGAAGTTCGCGAGAATGGCGGGATACCCCGGGACGCATCCGTTGCCGTCAGAACAGAACATGATCGGCGCGCGGGCGATCGTAGAAGTATTACGCGGCATGACGCCCAAGGACCTCGTCATTTTTTTGATCACGGGCGGCGGTTCAACGCTCCTGTGCCTTCCGGAAACGGGGAAGTGCGAAGAAGAGGCAGCGCTGCTCCAGGCGCTTACGCGCGGCGGAGCGACCATCCAGGAGATCAACACGGTGCGCAAGCATCTCTCGCTCGCTCGCGGCGGATACTTGGCGAAGTACGCGTATCCTGCGCGCGTATGCTCGCTTATTTTTTCCGACGTGCCAGGCGATGTCATGGAATTCGTTGCATCCGGCCCGACCGTGAAAGACACTACCGTCGTGACGGACGCAGAAGCTATTCTTGAAAAATACGACGTTCTCAAGCTCTGCGGCATGACGCGATGCGGCCTTATCGAGACGCCGAAAGAGGACGAGTATTTCAAGAACGTCGTGAACTTCATCGCGGTCTCGAACAGCACCGCGCTTGAGGCGATGCGTAAACAAGCAGAGAATTCGGGGTTTAAGACGATTGTGTGCAGTACGTGCATCTCGGGAGACGCGCGCGAGGCGGGGAAAGACGTGATGGCAACGCTCGCAAAATCAAAACCAAAGACCGCTCTCCTCTATGGCGGGGAAACAACGGTAACGATCAAGGGGCGTGGTAGGGGCGGCAGGAATCAGGAGGCGGCGCTTTCCGCCCTCCGTTTCGTGCAGAAAGGGCAGGTTATGATTACGCTTGCGTCGGACGGACGGGATAACGGCGATTTCGCGGGCGCGATATGTGATACAATGACCAAGGAACGGGCTGACGCGCAGAATGTCGATATCAAAGCCCATCTCAACGAGAACAACTCAACGCCATTTTTTGAAGAAGTCAGAAATTATCTTATGACGGGAAATACCGGTTCGAACATAGCCGATTTGATCGTGGCGATACGCGAATAATTCGATGCGGCACCGCACGCAGCCCCTCATTCGGTGGTTCAAGGAGATCGGCATAAAAGACGTGGCGCTCGTCGGCGGAAAAAATGCCGCCCTTGGCGAGATGTACGCGAACCTCACGCCGCTTGGCGTGAGGATCCCGAACGGTTTTGCGATCACCGCCGCGGCCTACCGGCATTTTTTAGACCGCGCCGGGCTCACGCGCAAGATCCGCGCCGCGCTCAAGGGTCTTGACACCCGCAACATCAAGAACCTCCAGCGGCGCGGCTGGCTGGTGCGGCAAATGATCCTTCGCGCGGAACTGCCGCCAGACCTCAAAGAAGCCATTGCGCGCGCATATAAACAGCTCGGACCCGGCGACCCGGACGTTGCCGTGCGATCGTCTGCCACGGCGGAAGACCTGCCGGGCGCTTCGTTCGCGGGCCAGCAAGAGACCTACCTCAACGTAGTGGGCAGACGGGCGGTGCTCGAAGCGGTCAAGAAGTGTATCGCCTCGCTTTTTACGGACCGCGCAATCTCGTACCGGGCGGATAAGGGATTTTCCCATTTTGATGTCGCGCTGTCCGTGGGGATCCAGCGCATGGTTCGATCCGACATGGCATCGAGCGGCGTGATGTTCACGATCGATACGGAAACCGGCTTTGACAAGGTAGTGGTGGTGACAGGCGTCTACGGCCTCGGAGAAATGATCGTGCAGGGGAACGTGATCCCGGACGAGTTCATCGTTTTCAAGCCGATGATCGGGAAAAAACATATGACGCCCATCATTTCCACGAATCTCGGGAAAAAAGACGTAAAGCTCGTCTACGGGGGAAAAGGGACGCGCAAGGTCGTTGTTCCCAGGCACGCGCAGGAAAAGTTCTGCCTCACGCCAAGAGAGATCTTGCAAATGGCGGAATGGGGCGTCGTGATAGAGAATTATTTTTCAAAAAAACACGGGCGGTATCAGCCGATGGATATGGAGTGGGCAAAAGACGGGAAGACGAACGAGCTCTTCATCGTCCAGGCGAGGCCAGAGACCGTGCACGCGATGGCAGACAAGAATATCTACAAGGAGTACCGGCTGCACGGACGCGGGAGGGTAGTGCTCACCGGCGCTGCGGTCGGCACGCGGATCGCTTCCGGGCGCGCGCGGGTCATCAAAAGTCCGAAAGAGATCAATCAGTTCCGGAAAGGAGAAATATTGGTGACGGAAATGACCGACCCCGACTGGGAACCGATCATGAAGATCGCTTCCGCGATCATCACGGATAAGGGCGGGCGGACGAGCCATGCGGCGATCGTGTCGCGCGAGCTCGGCATCCCATGCATCGTAGGCACCGAACGCGCCACGAGAATGCTCAAAACAGGGCAAGACGTCACCGTGGATTGCTCTTCGGGCGATACCGGACAGATCTACATCGGGAAACTGCCATTCAAGGTCCTTGTGCATCGCTTAGACCGTATTCCGCACACGCGGACGCATGTAATGGTGAATATCGGCGCGCCGGACGAAGCGTTCAAGAACCATTACCTGCCAGTGAAAGGCGTTGGCCTCGGCCGGCTGGAATTCATCATCGCATCGTACATACGGATCCACCCGAACGCGCTCATCGAGTATCCGCGCCTGAAGCGGCTTGCGGCCACACAGCGGCATCTCCGGAGATTGACCTCAGAGATCGAAAAACTCACCCCGGGCTACCGAGACAAGCGGCGTTATTACATCAATGAACTCGCCGAGGGCATCGCCAAAATCGGCGCCGCATTCTGGCCGAATCCGGTCATCATCCGCTTCTCGGATTTCAAAACGAACGAGTACCAAAAATTACTGGGCGGCGAGCTGTATGAGCCGCATGAAGAAAATCCCATGCTCGGCTGGCGCGGCGCATCGCGATATTACCATCCGAAGTTCAGGCAGGCGTTCGGGCTTGAATGCCAGGCGTTGCGGAAAGTGCGGAGCGAAATGGGGCTCTCGAACGTGATACCCATGGTCCCGTTTTGCCGGACCGCGGAGGAAGGAAGACAAGTGCTTGCTATAATGAGAACGCACGGCCTTGATCCGAAAAAAGACGCTTCGCTCAAGGTGTATGTCATGTGCGAGATCCCGTCAAACGTCATACTCGCCGACCAGTTCCTGGACGTGTTCGACGGAATGTCCATTGGTTCGAACGACCTCACCCAGCTTGCCGTAGGGATCGACCGCGATTCCGATATCGTGAACCGCGTCGCGAATGAGAACGACCAGTCCGTACGCGAGCTCATCGCTTCGGTCATCCGGCGGTGCCGGGCGAGGAGAAAATATATCGGCATTTGCGGCCAGGCGCCTTCGGATTATCCGGATTTCGCAACATTCCTGGTCCGCGAGGGGATAGAGAGCATATCTCTCAATCCTGACAGCGTCATCAAAACCATGGTCGCGATCCATCGCGGCGAAAAAAGTCGGAAATAAAAATCAATCAATCATGAAGATCGCATTTTTTGAGGTTGAGGGGTGGGAAGAGCGGATGATCCGCGAAAGCTTCTCCGGCGAAAAAGTGGCGTTGGGCCGGGATAAGATCACCAGTCTGGACCTGCCGAATGTGAAAGATTTCGAAGTGCTGTCCATATTCATCGATTCGCGGATCGACAAGGGCGTCCTTGATCATTTCCCGGATCTGAAATGCATCGCGACCCGCTCCACGGGATATGACCATATCGATCTTGCGGCGTGCAAGGAAAAAGGGATAGCGGTCACGTATGTGCCCGGCTATGGAGACAATACGGTCGCGGAGTTCGCGTTCGGGCTGCTCTTAAGCCTCACGCGGAAAATTTATCAAGGCGTTGACCAGATCAAGGAGACCGGTTCTTTCGAACTCACCGGCCTCCGCGGCGTTGACATCAAAGGCAAGGTCATGGGCGTGGTCGGAGCCGGTCGGATCGGCAAAGAAATGGTGAAGATCGCGAACGGCTTTGGCATGACCGTTATCGCGTACGATCCGCATCCCGACAAGAAATTTGCCGAGGAGACCGGGCTCACGTATGTGGACCTGGACACGGTGCTCGCGCGCGCAGACATCATCTCGCTTCACTGCCCGTATACGAAAGAGACACACCATCTTATCAGCGTGAAAAATATCTCCCGCATCAAGCCCGGAGCGTATCTCGTGAATACCGCCCGCGGAGCCGTGGTGGAGACGCAGGCGCTGGTCACGGCGCTCGAGAAAAAGATCCTTGCGGGTGCGGCGTTGGACGTGCTCGAAGAAGAAGGAGACACGAAGGATGAACTGACGATGCTCCGAAAAGGCCATCCTCAGGAAGCCGAGCTTAGAACAATCCTCGCAAATCACATTCTTATGAAAATGCCGAACGTACTCATTACGCCTCACAATGCGTTCAACTCCCAGGAAGCCCTGGAAAGGATACTTAAGACAACCATCGAAAATATCAAAGGGTTCATTTCAGGGAAGCCTGTGAATCTTGTGACATGAGAGTAGCGGACGTCGCAGTGCGGGAAACCTTTGACTCACGCGGCGAATCCACCATTGAGGTTTCAATACAAGATGGAAACGGCGCCATATCATCGGCGCAAATTCCATCAGGCAAAAGTCGGGGCGGCAAAGAAGCCGTTGTTCTGCCATACGCGCGCGCTCGCATTGCAGGGAAAGTGATTCGGCACGCCGTATCCGGAAAGCGATACGCTTCAATCCGGGAATTTGACCGCGCGCTTTTGCGACTCGACAGCACCCCGCGGAAGCAAAAACTTGGCGGCAATGTTATGCTCGGTGTTTCTGTCGCGTTCGCAAGGGGACTTGCTGCAGCCGCGAATAAAGAAATATGGCGTATCCTTGAGCAGGAATTTTTCTCAAAAAAAGCGCGCGTTGCGCTCCCCGTTGTATTCTCGAATGTGATCAATGGTGGCGCGCACGCGTCAAATAATCTTGATATACAGGAATATCTCGTGCTCGTACGGATGCGTAAGCCGCTTGCGGCAAGCGTTAAAACAATCATCCGTTTCTACGAGGCGTTAGGCGGAACCCTGAAAAGGAAATATCGGATGACGCAGCTTCCCGTGGGTGACGAGGATGGCTATTCGCTCGACTTCAAAAACAACTTCGAACCGCTTGATATACTCTCAGCGCTCATACGGCGGCTGCATCTTCAAAAAGATTTTTCCCTCGGTTTAGATGCCGCGGCATCGAATTTCTACCGGAGCAGCCGCTATCGATTTGAACGAGCACGTCTCACGACCGACGGACTTCTTAATGTGTATCGAAAATACTTCCGAGACGCAAAACTCCTTTTTTCGCTGGAAGACCCCTTCGAGGAAGAAGATCACGCGGGATTTTTGAAAGTATCGGCCGCATTCCCCGAGAAGCTGATCGTGGGAGACGACCTTACGGTAACTGATCATGAACGAATTGCGCATTATGCACAGGGGTGCGTTATCAATTCTGTTATAATTAAGCCAAACCAGGTCGGGACCGTAAGCGGCACATGCCAAGCCATACGGGCGGCGCAGACGCACAAAGTCGCGTGCATCATCTCGCACCGATCAGGAGAAACGGGAGATAATTTTATTATTCATCTCGCCCGCGCGAGTCGCGCATACGGAGTAAAGATTGGCGCTCCGGTGAACGAACGGGTGCCGAAATTTGACGAGCTTATCAGGATCTACGAATAAAGACCAGACAAAAGATGAAAAACATGACGTCGTTCCAAAAGATTTCACTTGCGCTTCTGCGAGTAAGCTTGGGCTGGTTCATGTTCTATGCGGGCGTGACCAAGGTGCTCGATCCCGCGTGGAGCGCGGGAGGGTATCTCAAGGGCGCAAAAAATCTTGCCGGATTCTATCAGTGGCTCGCGAACCCCGATATTCTTCCGGCGGTGAATTTCATAAACGAGTGGGGGCTCGCGCTTTTGGGCGTATCCCTAATTCTCGGCATCGCCGTCCGACTGAGCTCGGTCTTAGGCGCGATACTGATGCTGCTCTACTATATCCCGATATTGGATTTTCCCTATCCGAACGCTCACGCGTATATCGTAGACGAGCACATCATCTATATTTTCGTATTGCTGTTCTTTGCCGCATCCCGCGCGGGTCGCATCTATGGGCTTGAGAAATGGTGCGCGAGCCTGCCGATCTGCTCGAAGTTCCCATGGCTGCGTAATTTGCTCGGATAAATAAGGCGAAACGCGCTTATTCACGCCCCTGCATGCGCTCGTCCGATCTTTAGGGTACAACATCCTCATGCCCACCTTTGAAAAGATCAAGCCGTATTGGCCCCTTATCATTGCGGCTGTGGTGCTCGTTATCGGATTCGCGATATTCAGTATAAGCGGGACGCCAACAACACGTTCGCCAAACGTCCCGGCTCCCGGCGGAACAACGCCCACAGAAGGGACGCAAACGCCTGCGCAGGAAACAAAGCCTCTCTCACAGCAAACAACTCCTCCGGCTCCCTCGACCAATAAATTCCTCACCCCGGCCAAAGACGCAAAATGGGTGATCGGGCAGAACAATTTGGTCAGCTGGAGCAAGGCAGTGGGATTCCCGGGCGCGGTCTCCCTTGCAGACGCGGTGAGCAATCAGACGGTCGGCTGGATCTTGTCCAGCACTGATCCGCAGCAAACCTCGTTCCTGTGGAACACGAAAGAGGTTTCCGTGAGCCGCTCCGGAGGCCTTAAAAAAGACATCCCGAGCGGGGACTATTTTATCAAGATAACATTCGACGGTGCGCGCCCGGCTTTCCAAAGCGACAAGTTCTCTGTTGTGCTGCCGACAGAAGTACAGATCCCCATCCATACCGTCACCATCCAGAATTATGCGTTCTCGCCTACATCGGTCGCCGTAAAACAGGGGAGCAAGGTCATGTTCGTGAATAACGACGTAGTAAAACACAGGGTCATCTCTACGAACTTTGGGCCGTATGAGCTGGCGCCCGGCGAATCCTACACGCTCGATACGGCGCGCCTCACCCCGGCCGTGTATTTCTACTACGACGACCTCTACCCGTATATGGGACAGGCAAAGCTTGAGGTAACGAAGTAGAATTTTCTTTCTCGTTTTTGATGGCGTGAGCCGCTTCCTCTGGGGAAACGGCTCGTGTGTTATTTGCGCAGACGCGAGAACGAGAACGCCCCGAGCACCGAGAAAAGCAAAAGCGGTATCCATACCGGTCCTATCCACGGGAATGGAATTAAAAAATACACATCGAGCGTGGTAAGGGCAGGAGGCCATCCGAGAAAAATGTACAGAAACACGTAGTACGCGATGTCCCAGGCCGAGAACGCGAACAGGAATGCCCACAGCCGCCTGCTCGTCTCGCGAAACGCAAGGAGCGCGACCGCCGCGAGCATGACTATGGTCGCGGCTTCGCGTGAGTACTCGACCGCCATAATCTTTTGCGGGATGACCGCGAGGTCCCAAACGGACTGGATGGAAAATCCCTGCGGATAATAGAGCTCGCGGAGGTACACCACGACCGCCGCTTCAAGCAAGCCCATCGCCACCGCATAGATCGCGAGTATGGTGATCGTGCGATTGCGAGATGTCTCTCTGCCCGTCATGTCGAAAAGAATGCATCCTGCTCCATGAAAATTCATTATACCAAATCCCATTTCAGCCCTAAGAGGCGCTCGTATCACACGGCAGGCGCTCGTGCCACACCTCTTGTATACGCGGCAAAATAGCCGGTTATGGCTGTTTTTTATACCTGTTCAGGAAGGTACAGGGGTGTGCATAAACCTGCTCTATCAGGCTTCCTCGAGTACATAGTATAATTACGGTCATCATATCATGCGAGGATTTACCCTGATCGAAGTTTTGATCGCCATAGGGGTTGTTATGGTTCTCTCGGTTGCGGTGTTGCTTGTTTTGAATCCGTTCGAACTGCGCAGACAAGCGCAGGATGCTGCGCGCGTGAGCGACTTGAGGACCCTTGAGGAGAGCATGAATTTTGCGCTAAGCTCCGCGGCGTTGACAGGACAGGTGTTTGATTCGGACGGGCCAAACTTCCCGGACGACTCATGCGACGGCCAGGCAAACCAGCGCGTATTTGTCTCGGTCCCGTCTGATAACGGCGAGGTCACGTCTACGCTGCCTTCGGGATGGGTATGGCAGCAGGTCGCGCGGGCCGACCTGCGCAAGACAGACGGGAACGGCTGGCTGCCGGTCAATTTCCAGGGCTATGCCGGCGCCGGCCTTTCTGCCCTCCAAGCGCTGCCCGTGGATCCAACGAACACGTTCGCTTCTGGATTATACTACTCGTATGTTTGCGGGTCGTACGAGATCAACGCGGCGCTTGCGTCCCAAAAATACCGGACGAAATTGCTTGCGCACGACGGCGGAGACGATAATGAGCTTTTGGAAATCGGCTCGAAGCTCGTGATCGCACCGGTACGTCCGTCCCAGGGCGCTCCGCCATCCACTGCGCCGTCAGTTTCGTCCATCACTCCGTCAAGCGGAGAAAACACCGGCCTCGTCAACATCACGAATATAAGCGGCCAGAATTTCCAGGGCAGCAGCACGGTCAAACTGGCGAAGTCCGGCCAGCTGGATATCACCGGAGTCGGATTTTCCGTCCCGAACAGCACGACGATGAGCGGCGGAGCGTTCAATTTGAACGGCGCGGCAACCGGACCGTGGGATGTCGTGGTCACGAATCCTGATGCGCAATTCGGAACGCTCGTTGGAGGATTTACTGTCACCAATCCTCCGTCATTCGATTTTTCTCTTTCAAACGCCGGCAACCGCTCGGTTGTCCAGGGGTCGTCTGTCACAAGCACGATCACTGCAACGCTCGTATCCAGCCCGACGCAATCCGTGTCGTTCACGGCATCGGGTCTTCCTGCGGGCGCGTCAGCGTCGTTCGGACCTGCGTCCTGCAGCCCGACCTGCAACACGACTATGACCATTACCGCTTCGTCGTCA
>MHLC01000020.1:8452-9205 GCA_001818655.1 Candidatus Liptonbacteria bacterium RIFCSPLOWO2_01_FULL_56_20 | reverse complement strand
CTAAGACGCCGTGCCCGATCTCCCGCCTCCCCGGGCCGCGGAACGAACCGATCTCTCCCACCGAATACGGCGGAAAGTTGTAGTGGAGGAGGAAACGTCTCTTCCCCGTTGTCTCCATGGTCTCGATGAGCTGCTCGGCGCCCGGAGGCGCGAGCGTGGTCACGGCCAGGGCCTGCGTGTTGCCGCGCACGAAAAGCGCGGAGCCGTGCGTGCGCGAGAACAGCCCGACTTCTCCTTTGAGCTCGCGGACTTGGTCGAGCCTGCGGCCGTCGGGACGCTTGTCATGGAGCAGGATGTTCTTGTGTACGAGCTCGTCGACCGTCTCATCCCATAAAAGTTCTGCCGCGCCGATCTTCGTCCTCATGGAATCGGCGCCGAACCGCTCTTCGAGGTGCGGGACGAGCTCCCTCCGAAGCGCCGTCATGCGGCGGTGCTGTTCGGCTTTGTCTGCCACATACATCGCCGGCTCCAAGCGCTCCGAAAGAAACGCGCGGACTGCTTCCGTGAGCTCGGGGTCGGGCTCGATGCGCGCGACCTCTGCTTTCTCTTTCCCGACTTCCTGGATAATCGTTTTTTGAAAATCTATGAGGCGCGCGATCTCTTGCCCGGCACGCTCGAATCCCTTGAGCGCTTCGCCTTCGGCGGCTTCCTTCCCTGAAAATTCAACCATATTGATATGCCCGGCGAGCCCCGAGACAAACGTCTCGAACACAAGCTCTGGCTTGCGCAGGTCAGTATTGCCCGGATTCACAA
>MHLC01000020.1:0-8432 GCA_001818655.1 Candidatus Liptonbacteria bacterium RIFCSPLOWO2_01_FULL_56_20 | reverse complement strand
GCGACGCGCACGCCTGCTACGGGCCCGCCCCACGGGATATCGGATATTCCGAGTGCGGTTGACGCGGCCATGAGGCCGACAAACTCCGGATCGTTCTCCTCGTCGTACGCAAGCACGGTCACCACCACCTGGATCTCCCGCCGTATCCGCTGGTCAAAAAGCGGCCTGATAGTCCGGTCTACCAAGCGCCCCGCAAGGATCGCTTCTTCCGAAGGCCTGGTTTCACGCCGAATGAATCTGCTGCCGATGATCTTCCCCGCGGCATAGAACTTCTCCTCGTAGTCCACCTTGAGGGGCAGGTAGTCAGTCGACGCGTCGCGGTGCGACATCACGACCGTCACCAGCACGACGGTCTCGCCGTATTTGGCGACGACCGACGCGTTCGTCTGCTCGGCGAGCGACGAGGTCTCTAACGTGAGCGTCTTGTCGCCGACTTCGATAGAAAATTGTTTGCGTGGAATAGACATGCCGATTGCGCCGCGCCGCGCGAATCATCTACGAACATACGAAAACGGTTCTCTGGCTTTCGTATATCCGCATCCGTTCGCCCGTGCGCGGCAGAGTTCTGCTATTTTCTCATAATGGCCCGCGGGATGTCTTCTATGTTGATGAATCGGTCCGCGGCTTCCTGAATTTTCCCGGAGGCGCTCCTGTGGAACGCGGCGACCTCGACAAATCTCCCTTGCCCCCACTTCAAGTAATCAACGAGGGGGAGGAAGTCGCCGTCGCCGGTCACGAGGATCACCACGTCGAGGAACGACGCCATGCGAATCGCGTCGACCGCCATCCCCACGTCCCAATCCGCTTTTTTCATTCCGCCCGCGTAGATCTGAAGATCTTTCATCCGGAGCTCAAGCCCGGCTTTCTCGAGCGCCTCAAAGAACGAGGCCTCGCCTTCCGCGGTCTCGCTCTTCACCACGTAGGCGAGCGACCGAATGAGCTGCCGGCCGCGCACGAGGTATTTGATAAGCTCGCTGTAGTTCACCCTGCCGTGGTAGAGATTCTTTGCCGAGTGGTAGAGGTTTTGGACGTCAATAAAAATGCCGACGCGCTGATTCACGTAGTACTCGCTTGGCTTCGCTGCCGGCCGCATACGCCTTGGTACGTTTTCCATTATTTCCTGAGTTCAAGCTTTTTTACGAGCTTATCATGAACGCCGGGTTCCCGCTTCTTCAGATACGCGAGTAGCCGCCTGCGCTGGCTCACCATCTTAAGGAGGCCGCGACGCGAATGCTCGTCCTTGGGGTTCTGCTTGAGGTGGCGGGTGAGCTCCTCGACCTCACGCGTGAGGAGCGCGATCTGCACTTGGGCAGACCCCGTGTCTTTTCCGTGACCTTGGTGCTCGGTGATTAATTTTGACTTCACGCGCTTCGTAAGCATATGCCGTATGGATTAGATATATAGTACGGAAAGTCGCTTAAAAACGCAAATTTGCCCATGCTTTCGCCCGAAAGCCAAATGTCGTAAAATATCTCCGTGACCCAGATCGAAACTCTGCTCCAGGATTATTTGAACCACCTCGAGATCGAAAAGAACCGCTCGCCAAAAACGCGCGAGAACTACGAACGTTACCTCAAAGCGTTCCTCGCATTCTCGCGCATAAACTCTCCGCAAGAGATCACCGACGCCCTGGTGCGGAACTTCCGCATGGCGCTCGCGCGGAAAGAACTTAAAAAAGTATCACAGGGATATTACGTGATCGCGCTCCGGGGCTTCCTGAAATATCTTGCGAAGCGTGACATCAAAGTGCTCGCGCCCGAAAAAATAGAGCTGCCGAAGCCTCCGAGCCGGCAAATAGAGCTCTTGGACTACGGCGATCTCGAGCGGCTCCTCGCCGCGCCAAAAGGAGACGGCCTGCGGAGCGCGCGCGACCGGGCAATCCTTGAGACGCTCTTCTCGACCGGCCTGCGGCTCTCCGAGCTCTGCGCGCTTGACCGCCGTCTTGACCTTGAGCGTGGCGAGGTCTCTGTCCGCGGCAAGGGCGACAAGCTGCGCGTGGTCTTCCTTTCTCCGCGCACCAAAAAAGCGATCGCAAGCTATCTGGAAAAACGCTCGGACGCCGACCCCGCGCTCTTCGTGAGCCTGTCCAAAGGCGGGGTCTTGATCGGCCGCGTCACGCCCCGGGCCGTACAGCGGCTCGTGGCGCACGCCGCGCGCGCAGCCGGCATCCCCAAAAAGATCCACCCGCACCAGCTCAGGCACGTGTTCGCAACCGACCTGCTCATGAACGGCGCTGACCTCCGCTCGGTGCAGGAGCTTTTGGGACACGCGAATATCGGGACGACGCAGATCTATACCCACCTCACGAACAAAGAGCTCCGCGAGATCCACAAAGCGTTCCACGGAAGGAGAAGGAAATAAAAAAACGGGCCGGCATCCTTGCGGACGCCGGCCCGAGTGAGTTCGCGCGGTTGCGCGAGGCACTGCCCCTTAGAGGGTGATGCGCGCTGCATACCCCCGCTGCCGTCCCAATGACAGCAGCTCTTTTGGATCCTTGCAGTCGATGCAGCCCCTTGTCCATGGGACTGCACGAAGGCGCGGCATGCCGATCGGGTCTCCGCAGTTCATGCAGATCCCGAACGTGGGACTGTCGATCCGGGCAAGCGCCTCGTTGATCGCCGCGCACACTCTCGCGCCGTTGCTTACGCCGAACGCCAGGATGGGCGAGTGCGCGTCGCACTCCGCACGATCCGCCAAATCAGCGGCTCGAAAGGGGGTTCGCAACAGCGAACGCGCTCTCCTGCGTCGCGCATCGCATTCGGCGCGCTTTTCCACGAGCGCCGCTTTCAGTTCCTCCCTCTCTGCTTGGCCAAGTACTGGTACCAATCCGGCACGCTGACCCTGATCCACCGCCATTCTCACCATCGGTCACCTCCAAACGAACGAGCAAGCACACCGCCAATCAATGGGGCAGAACTACCTTATATATGTAAATGTGAGGAGCCGTCTATTATTATGCCCCACGTGCCCAAAAAATCAATATGTGCTGTATTCTAAAAATACTGCGCAGATGCAGCGCGAGATTCTCCCGACGCACTAGTTTACGAACTAGAATAAGGAAGTCGGGATCTCGACTAAACATCGGGGCTTCCGGTGGCGCAAAACAAGAAGGGGCCTTGAGCATCTTGCGCCCAAGAACCCCTTTTCTCCTCGCCGAGTCGGCGGGTCACTCGAGGAATTCTACTTGCCACCCCCTCCCCCTGACCACTTCCTCTATCAGAGGGAAGTCTGGCTCGAAGTTGACATCCAGGACGCACTCTTCAATGTCATACCCCACGCTTTGGACAACCGCATCAGTGGTGGGATTGCCGCTGCCGAACGGGAGATGGAACACCATGCCCGGTACCGGCGAGAACGGCAATACGACGTCTTTCGAGGCCAAGAACGCTCCTTCGCCCGTCTTTGTCGCATACAGCGTTGCGTTGAGCGGCGTTGTGTTGAGCATCGAATCCTCCTTTGCGAGCTACGCCGTTTTTACCGCAGGCACGACGCTCAGTCAAGCCGACGGATTCAGCGTATAGAAATTCTCAAAAAGTTTTGCGACGAGGATCGGGCCGGTGCCGCCAGGGGTCGGCGTATACGCAACATCCTTTGCCTCGCTTCCTTCAGGGTCAAAATCCCCTGCCACCCTCCCGTCGAGCAGACCCGAGCCAAAATCTATGACAACTGCCCCTTTTTTCAAGTGTTTCGCGCGAAACAATTTCGGCGAGCCCGCGCCGCTTATCACGAAATCCGCTTCTGCAAGCTTGTCCTGAAGGTTTTCTGTATGTTCGTCGAACGCGTGGAGTTTTTTTATACGCGGCTCGAGCCAGACGCGAATCGGCCCGCCCACAAGAAACCCGGCGCCAATTACTGCCACGGAAAGCTCTGACAGGCGCTTACCCTGCCTGCGCATGATCTCGTCCGCTGCCGCAACCGCAGGGGGAAGTATTGGATTTTTGCCAACGGCAAATGCTCTGCGGCTCGGCTCGCTCAACACGTCAACGTCTTTTGGCGCGGGGACCGCATTCAAGACATAACGCCGGTTAATATGCCCGGGGAGAGGCAGCTGCACTATGAACCCGCCGCAGGTTGAGGCGCCTGCCAACCTGCCGATCTTGCGGCGCAATTCATCGGTTGTCATGTCTGCGGCGAGCTTATACAGCCGGAAGTCAATGCCGAGCGCTTTCGCGGCTTTTTCTTTCTGGCGTAAAAAACTTAGCGACGCGGAGTCATCGCCGACCAAAGCCGCGCCGAAGAATTTCTCCGGCTTGGTTCGGAGTTTTAACGCGTCAAGGATCTCCCCCGCGATTTTCCTGCCGTCAATTATTGCCATATGCGCTATGCGTCTTTCTCGCCCAAGCTTGCCCACAAATAGCGGCTGCCCCACGTGCGATACGGCTTCCACTTGGACGAAATTTTCTCGGCCTGCGCTTCGGTAGGGTGCGATTTCAAGCCATAAAGTTTTTTCATCGCATTCCGGAGCCCCAAGTCGCCGTAGGAGAACACGTCGTCGCGCCTCAAGGAGAACATGAGGAACATTTCCGCGGTCCATCGGCCAATGCCCCTCACACGCACCAGATGCGCGACCACTTCTTCGTCGCTCCACTGGCCGATCTTCCGAAGGTCCAGAGATTTGTTCAAAGCCCGCCGAGAGAGATCCTTGAGAAAGCTTACTTTCATTGCCGAGAGCCCGGCCCTCCTGATCTTTACCCGAGGCATCCGGAGCACGTCTTGCGGGCCGGGGAACGACTTCCGCGGGAAAAGCTCTTTGAAGCGCTTTGTAATGGTCGCCGCGGCTTTCCCTGAAAGCTGCTGGCTGATAATGGCTTCTACCAGAGATTTGAAATGCCCTTCGCGCGCGCCGAGCGTGCGGAGTTTTATCCTGTCGATCACTTTTCGCAATACCGGATCCCTGCGCCGAAGATGCGCTATTTTTTTCTTCATGCGATCAAAATCTCTTCGCAAGCGCGGTTGCTTCGCGGCGCACGTTTTTGCCTTTCTGGAGCACGTCCGAAATAAGCCGCGCAACTGTTTTCATCTCCCGCTCTCTCATTCCCCTGCTGGTCAGGGCGGGCGTCCCGATGCGGATCCCCGACGGGTCGAACGGCGCGCGCGTATCATAAGGGATCGCGTTGCGGTTCACGATGATGCCGGAACGCTCAAGCCGGTCCTGCGCTTCGCGGCCGGAGAGCCCTGCGCCCGTAAGGTCGACGAGCATAAGATGGTTGTCTGTGCCGCCCGTGACCAGCGTAAAGCCGAGCCGCATAAGCTCGTGCGCGAGCGCTCTCGCGTTTTTCACAACTGCGCGGCCGTACGCCCGAAACGAGGACTCGAGCGCCTCGCCCAATGCGACCGCGATCGCCGCGGTCTGGTGGTCATGCGGCCCGCCCTGAAGCCCGGGGAACACGGCCCGGTCGATCGCTTGCGCGATGTCGATCTTGCGGCGCGCGGCGATCTTGGAGTCGCGGTTCACGAAAATGATCGCGCCGCGCGGCCCGCGAAGCGTTTTGTGCGTCGTGGTCATCACGATATCGGCGGGGGCCTGTCCGCCTCCGGCGGAGAAGGGCGTGGGATGCACGCCCGCGATGATAAGCCCGGCGACGTGGGCGATGTCCGCCAAAAAATACGCGCCCGCCTCACGCGCGATCCTGCCGAATTTCCGGAAATCAATTTTTCGCGGATACGCGGTTGCGCCCGCGACAATGATCCGGGGGCGCTCCTTTCGCGCGAGCTTCCGAATCGCCTCGTAATCAAGCAGTCCGTCGCGGCCCACTCCGTATTGCACTCCGCGATACAGCTGGCCGGAAATATTCGCTCTCCAGCCGTGCGTAAGGTGCCCGCCGAACGGAAGCCCGAGCCCCATGATCGTTTCGCCGGGCTTGAGCAGCGCGACATACACCGCGAGATTTGCGGGCGAGCCCGAATACGGCTGCACGTTCACGTGCCACTGCTTCCCGAGGCGGAACGCTTTGCGCGCCCGCTCCTGCGCGAGGAACTCGATCTTGTCCACCACCGCATTCCCGGCGTAATACCGCTTCCCCGGATACCCTTCCGAATATTTGTTCGTCAATGGCGACCCCAAGGCGCGGAGCACCGCAGGAGAGACAATGTTCTCCGAAGGAATTAAATTCAGCGTCCCCTTCTGGCGCTTCGCTTCTTCCCGTATAAGGTTTTCCATTTTCGCATCGCGCATGGCAGAGTATTATAGCCCGAACCACCGCCGGATCTGTTCAAGGCCGAAGTAGCGGAACAGGTGGATGAGGAACGCGCACACCCCCAGCCCGATGACCGCGTACCAGATAAGCGGGCCGTCGAAGCCGCTCCCCATGGCCCATACGCCGAGCCACACCAAGAACACGCCGAGCCCGATCCCCGAGATGTCGAGTAATGCGTTAAAAAACTTCGCCATGTTCGTGGGTGGCCTACGGGATTCGCACCCGTGCTGACAGTGCCACAGACTGTAGTGCTGCTGCTACACCAAGGCCACCATACTCGCCCTCATTATACGGAGGCAAGGATTTTTTTCAACGCAGGGGCGCGGGGAGCCGTTGACGCTCCCTCTAATTTTCCCTACAATAGTTGCACATGACGAACTTCTCCAAAAATCTCCTCTGGACCATTCTCGCGCTCATCGCGATATCGCTCGTCTTCTCCCTCTTCGCCGAGACGGGCAAGGCGCCGGAAAAATTGAGCCTGAACCAGCTCGCGGAAAAGATCAACGCGGGCGAGGTTATAAACATCAAGGTAAGCGGCGAAGATCTTGACGTCACGCTCAAGGACAACGTTAAGGCGGCGGCGCAGAAAGAAACGGAGGCGAGCCTGACCGAGACGCTCAAGAATTTCGGCGTAGACCCCGCGGCGCTCCAAAAAGTCGGTGTGTCTGTGCAGAACCAGTCCGGTCTTGCTTTTTGGGCGAGCATCCTCATCCCCACCCTTCTCCCGCTTCTCGTGATCGGGTTCTTTTTCTGGATGATGTTCCGGCAGGCGCGCGTCGGCGTGAACCAGGCGTTCAATTTCGGCCGCTCCAACATCCGGCTCTCCACGTTCGGCAAAGAACGGGTGACGTTCAGCGACGTAGCGGGCCTTAAGGAAGCCAAAGAAGAACTCGTCGAGATCGTTGATTTCCTGAAGAACCCGAAGAAGTTCCTTGACCTCGGCGCGCGCATCCCGCGCGGCGTGCTCCTCGTGGGACTCCCGGGAACCGGGAAAACCCTGCTCGCGCGCGCGGCTGCCGGCGAGTCAAACGTCCCTTTTTTCCATATATCTGCGTCGGAGTTCGTTGAAATGTTCGTAGGCGTGGGCGCCTCGCGCATCAGGGACGCGTTTCTAACCGCGCGCAAGGCCGCGCCCGCAATCCTTTTTATCGATGAGATCGACGCGGTGGGGCGCCAGCGCGGCGCGGGCCTGGGCGGCGGGAACGACGAACGCGAGCAGGCCCTGAACCAGATCCTGGTCGAGCTCGACGGATTCGACCGCGACACGCGCGTGATCGTGCTCTCGGCCACGAACCGGCCGGACATCCTGGACCCCGCGCTTCTCCGGCCGGGACGTTTTGACCGCCGCGTGATCCTTGACCTCCCCGACATCAACGACCGCGAAGCGATCCTCAAGATCCACGCGAAAGGCAAGGCCCTAAATCACCAGATCGACCTTCGGAAGATCGCGATCCGCACGCCCGGATTCTCCGGTGCCGACCTCGCGAACCTGATGAACGAAGCAGCCATCCTCGCCGCGCGCCGGAACAAAAAGACCATCGCGCAGGACGAGCTCTATGAATCGGTTGAAAAAGTGCTTTTGGGGCCGGAGCGCCGCACGCGCGCAATCTCGGTGCACGAGAAAGAGATCACCGCCTACCACGAGGGCGGGCACGCATTGGTCGCGGCGACCCTCAAGGGCGCGGACCCCATACATAAGGTTTCTATCATTAGCCGCGGGTTCGCGGGCGGCTACACGATGAAGCTCCCCATCGAGGACCAGCACATCCGCACCAAGACCCAGTTTGTAAACGACCTCGCAATCATGATGGGCGGATACGCGTCTGAAAAACTCACGTTCAGCGACGTATCGACTGGCGCCTCGAACGACCTCAAGGAAGCGTCCGACCTTGCGCGGCGGCTTGTGACCCGCTACGGCATGAGCGAATCCTTGGGGCCCGTGACTTTTGGCAAGACCGAGGAACTCATATTCCTGGGCCGCGAGATCGCGACCGAAAAGAACTACTCCGAGAAGATCGCTGCGAAAATCGACGACGAGGTGCGGAATTTCATTGAACACGCTTATGCGGTGGCGGAAAAGATCCTCCGCGAGCACAAAAAAGCGCTGGAAAAGATAGCGAAGACCCTGATAGAGAAAGAAACCCTGGAGCAGGACGATTTCTACGCGCTCCTCAAGCCGTTTCGGATAAAACTGGTGGCGGTATGACGAAAAACCCCTGCACAACGCAGGGGTTT
>MHLC01000019.1 GCA_001818655.1 Candidatus Liptonbacteria bacterium RIFCSPLOWO2_01_FULL_56_20 | reverse complement strand
ACCCGCGGCAGACGCGGGTTGTTTGAATATGCCATATACATAGCTTGGGGTATTCCAAGCTATTGAACCATTACGTGCACTTGACAGATTCTTTAAATTACTCCTTAATATAATAAGGAGGTTGACATGTATATAGCAATTCGCCTGTTTGGCGTTGTTTGCCAGGATGGAAGGTCGTTCGAACAAATCGCGCCAGCAACCGGGGAAGTGTACCCTCTGGCAAGAGAGTGCGGGCCCAGGCGGCCGGGAGCAAGAGGAGAGTTTTTTATGAAGAAAGAGCGTCACTGTTTGTTCTTCAAGCGCTGGGTTGGCGTACCCCGTGAAGTGATAGAGAAATCAGGAAACAAGCTCTACTTCTAAGCGGTTCCCCTATGTTGCTTGGATGATAGTCGCTGCAGTTTGGCGACAACGAGATTGCCGCGACAGAATATCGTCGCGGCTTTCGTATTTTGGGATCATGCATTAAGTTTGGCTTGATCGTCGTTTAGTACAAGTAGGCCGATTTTATTGTAGTAAGCCATAATGGTATTCTCTACTTCCCACGGCGCTTCATAATATTTCTTCAACTTCCGTCATTACAATATCACGGACTTTTTTACTAAACAAAATTGCATGGTGGCCATGGGAATGGACCTGAATATTTTTCGCTCCTTCCAAGCGGCAACTTTCCGTCGGCCAGACATGATTATCATACTCACCAAAAATAGAAACGACCCGGTGATTGATATGGCTTTGTTTTTTTAACTTCTTGAGCGTTTCGTGTTCGGGATGAAACTCCCGCAGATTTTTCCAGCGCGTGACTCGCGGGAAACGGCTGCCGGCAAACGGCGTTGCAATAGCAACTACCTTCTTAATCCGCCCATCCTTATTATCAAAAGCCAGCAAATGTTTCCCAATTAATCCACCCTTGCTATGTGCAAGAATAATTACATTTCTTAAGTTCTTTTCATCAATGAGCTCGCGCACTAGCTTGGCGGAGCGATGGACTTCCTCAGTGTTATATCCCAGGTGCTCCAGTACGTAGATCGGGTGGCCTGTATGCGACACCGGATCAGCAAGTGCTTGTAAAAAATGCCACTTCTCGTACACACCCGGAATCAGAATGACGGGCGCCTTATGTTCTACAATGTGGCCCAAATAGTGCCTGGGCGGCTTGCGATAAATAAACGCCAGGCTGTGTTTGTGTAATAAATGTGAATAATCACGAACCCAATGCCAAATTTTTTTAATCATGCCCCATGACACCTTTTATATTTGACTGGTTGCCCGTTTGGTTTTTTCGCTCCGCACGGGCAGGGGTCATTCCTCCCGACCTTGCCCTCCGAAGCCCTGGCGAAGGAGGGTCTTTGCTGCACTGACTGGCTAACTCCTCCGTGCACTGCTTCGGCATGCGCCAACTTGAATATATTCATAAACAGCCACGCGTTGAAGTTCAGCCAAAAATCCTTGAACAGCCGGTGCGCTTCGTGGCGGTATTCCGCGAGCGGGTCTTTTTGCGCGTAGGCGCGGAGGCCGATGGATTCGGAGAGCGCTTCAAGGTTCTCAAGGTGGTTCATCCAGAGCAGGTCAAGGATGCTCAAAACCCTGGCGAACGTCTGCGGGTCGGCGCTCGCTTCCACGCTTCGCTTGGTAAGGAGATGCTTCAAATTCTCCGGCGAGGGATCCGTAGGGAATGCCGCATTGCTTGTCGCGATGCCGGTTTCTTCGAAGATCTTTTTCATGTCAGGAGCAGCCGGCTCGCCCTCAAGTCCCTGAGGGATAGAAAGCAGGGCTTCAAGATGCCCGTCTGCGGCTTCAAAAATAATGTTCGCGAGCTCGCCTTTTTCTCCGGCGCCGAGGATTTCCTGCCGCCGCTTATACACCGCGCCGCGCTGCTTATTCAGCACGTCGTCGTATTCCAAAAGGTGCTTCCGCAGGTCAAAGTTCGCGCCCTCTACTTTTGTCTGCGCCTGCGCCACGGCGCTCGATACGAATTTCACCTCGATCGGCTGGTCATCCGGGACGTCGAACCGCTCCATGATACCCTTGATGCGCTCGCCGCCGAAAATGCGCAGGAGGTCGTCGTCTAACGAGAGGTAGAACTGCGACGAGCCCGGATCGCCCTGCCTGCCCGCGCGGCCGCGCAGCTGGTTGTCTATCCTGCGCGCCTCGTGCCGCTCGGTTCCTATCACGTGGAGCCCGCCGAGGTCTTTTATTTTTTGCGCCTCTTCCGCCTTGGACGGGTTGCCTCCCAAGATAATGTCCACTCCGCGGCCCGCCATATTGGTCGCAACCGTGACCGCTTTGAACCGCCCGGCTTGCGCGATGATCGCGCCCTCGCGCTCGTTGTTCTTCGCATTCAACACCTCGTGCGGAATTCCGGCATTCGTGAGGAGCGCGGAGACCAGCTCGTTCTTGGTGATGGACGTCGTGCCGATGAGGATGGGCTGCCCTTGCTCGTGCCGCTGTTTGATGTCCCCTACCGCGGCCTGCCATTTTGCCTGCGCGTTCTTGTAGATCTTGTCCGAGAGGTCTTTGCGCACGAGCGGCCTGTGGGTCGGGATGCTCATGACCTCAAGCCGGTAGACCTTATGGAATTCCTCGGCCGAGGTTTGGGCAGTTCCGGTCATGCCTGCGATCTTCTCGTACATCCGGAAGTAGTTCTGGATGGATATTTTTGCATAGGTTCGGGATTCTTGCTGGACTTGGACGCCTTCTTTGGCTTCTATCGCCTGATGGAGGCCGCCAGAATAGCGCCGGCCGTGCAGGAGCCGCCCGGTGAATTCGTCCACGATGACGATCTCGCCGTTCTTCACCACGTAGTCCTTGTCGCGGTGGAAGATCGCTTTCGCCCGCAAGCTTTCTTCAAGATAGTGCACGAGCCGCAGGTGCTCCGGCGCGTAGATGTTCGGGAGGCCGGTGAGCTTTTCCACCTTCTCGATCCCCTGCTCCGTGATGGCAACGGATCGCAGTTTTTCGTCCACGGTGAAGTCCTTGTCTTTCTCGAGATGCGTCGCGATCCTCGCGAACGTCTTATAGAACTCGCTTGATTCCGAATCCGGCGCGGCGATGATCAGTGGCGTCCGCGCTTCGTCGATGAGGATGTTGTCCGCCTCGTCGATGATGGCGAAGTAGTGGCCGCGTTTCTTCTCGCTCGCGCGTGGGTCCTCGCGGGCGAGTTGCGCCTGGTCAAATGGACGATACGCGAGGTTGTCGCGCAGATAATCAAAGCCGAACTCGTGATTCGTGCCGTAGGTCACGTCCGCGAGGTATGCCTCGCGCCGCGAGATCGGGCGCAGGAAATCCTGCTGTACCAGAAAGCTCCCAGTCGCGTCGCGCGCCTGGTCAAGCGTTTTTTCGTCTTCTTTTTGCGCGTGCCACTCCGGGTCGTAGAGGAACGCCGTATTGGGCACGAGGCAGGCCACGCTAAGACCGAGGGCGCGGTAGATCTGGCCCATCCATACCGCGTCGCGCCGGGCAAGATA
Source organism: Candidatus Liptonbacteria bacterium RIFCSPLOWO2_01_FULL_56_20 (assembly GCA_001818655.1). Lineage (GTDB taxonomy): Bacteria > Patescibacteriota > Minisyncoccia > UBA6257 > 2-01-FULL-56-20 > 2-01-FULL-56-20. Next base: position 2,443 of record MHLC01000019.1, on the reverse strand, counting down.
TTCATTCACCGTCACCACGTGCACGCCCATTTCGGAGAGGGCGTTGAGGTACGCGGGAGCGACCGCGGCAAGGGTTTTTCCTTCTCCGGTCACCATCTCGGCGATCGCGCCTTCGTGGAGCGCCATGCCGCACAGAAGCTGGACGTCAAACGGCCGCTGGCCGAGCGTCCGTTTTGCCGCTTCCCGCACGAGCGCAAACGCTCGCGGGAGGAGCGCGTCAAGCGATTCTTCCGCCCGTGCGCGCGACCGCAAGGCGAAGCTTTCTTTCTTGAGTCCTTCGTCGCCGAGCGCCTGTATTTCTGATTCGAGGCCGTTTATTGCCTCTACGCGGGCTTGAAACCGCCTCAATGAGCTCGAGGAGAAGAATTTTTTGACGAGTTGCAGCATTACGAATAGGGCCGCCTGATGATGCGCCGCAAGAGGTGGACGGTCCGATATTTCGCGAGCTCAAGGCGGAGCGTTTGTTTGAGTCCGTCGATCGCTTTTCGGATATCGGTGTCTTCGCGTTCTCCGCGGATCACCCGGCCGGGCAGGCGTATGTCGGCCTCGGCGCGGAATACCAGGCCTTTATGATGATGTTTCGTGGTGCGCGCGATCTCCACCCATGTTTCAACCGCGCCTTCCTGGTCGAATTTTCCGAGGAACTTTGAGAGCGAACCTATCTTCTCCTCTATATACGTCTTGATGCTTGGCGTGAGGGTGAGCTCTGTCGCCTTGATGTTGATCCGCATTCTGCTATTGTAGTGGCTTCGTCCCGCGCTGTCTACGAGGAGACATAGACCACTTCTTCTTCGAGTTCGATCCCAAACTTCTTTTTAACCTCGCTCTTGATAAGCGCGATAAGGGCGCGTACGTCTGCGGCGCGCGCATGGAGCACGTTCACGATGAAATTGGGGTGCTTCGGGGAGATCATGGCGCCGCCAGAGCTTACGCCCTTGAGCCCCGCTTCGGAAATGAGGTACGCGGTAGGCACCACTGGGAACGGGTCGGTTTTTATCACGTCTTTTACCCGCGCCCTATGCGCCCTCGGCACACGCTCCGCAGGAACATTCTTGAAAATGCTCCCGATATTGGGGTATTCCATTGGGTGGCGTTCTTTCCGGTAGCTGATCTTTTCCTCGACAGCGGTCCGGATCTTGTCTGGGTTGCCTTTTTTAAGATGGAACGTCGCGTCGAGGACGATCTCGTCTCGGCCCGCTTCTTTGAAATAGCTTGAGCGGTAGCCGAACGCGCATTGCGGGTTGTTCCGATCGCGGTGTTCGAGCGTGTCGGCGTCAATGCTTTGCACCGTCCCTATATGGTCTTTGGTCTCTCCCCCGAATGCTCCGGCATTCCCTCTCACTGCGCCGCCTATGGTGCCGGGCAAGCCGCCTGCCCATTCAAGGCCGCTTAGCCCCTTTTCTATCGTGAAATTCAAGAGGTCGGATACGAGTACGCCCGCGCCTACATGGAGCGTATCGCCTTTCTGGCGTATGAAATTTATATTCGGCTTTAGGACAAGCCCGTCAAATCCATCGTCGTCTATCAAAAGATTTGTCCCGCCGCCAAGAACGAAATACCGAAGGTCTTCGGACTTCGCCTCGCGAACCGACTGCGCAACCGCTCTCTCATTTTTCGCTTCGACAAAATAGCGGCTCGGGCCGCCGATGCGGTAGCTTGAGAATTTGTCTAATGGGATGTTTTCCTTGAAATTCGGCATGGCAACAAAAGGCGGTTGCTTTGCCTCTAAATCCGCTTAAGGGGCCGCGAGTCCTGCCCGCTCGCCTCGCCGACTCGCCTCGTCTTCGACTCGTCGAGGCGGAAACCGTGGCGAAGCGGGCCGACAGGCAGGGGCGACCTCTCCCGCAAATCTCCATAGGAGTCCCACTCAGCGGGCTACAAGTGGTGACCTCCAATTCTGTTTGTTATGAATGAGTGCTCTCCTTATAGCCCGCTGAGTGGAACCGCGGTGACCTCTCCCGCCCATTGTGCGAGTGAAACGAGCTGCAATGGCGTGGATCTCGCGCTCTCGCTTTAGATAACATCCCATCTTAGCATAAGACAATAGGCGGGATCGCGCCAACTCCAACCTCGCTTCGCCCGGAGAGCTGCGGGACAATTCTGTTTGTTATGAATGAGTGCTCTCCTCCCACCCTCACAGGCGACCATTTTATAGAGTTATGAATGAGTGCTCTCCTCGCGGCCCCTGAAACGGACTTTGTCAGGCGCGTACAGCCATCCCGAGGAATATCCTACACCATTTTTACAATGTCCACGAGCATCCGAAAACCTAAACCCCCGCAGAGCGGGGGCAAGGCCAAACAGTCAGGGGCATGGGTTGGTCGACGTCGTCGTCAACCTACACACACTCATTCGTAGCGGATTATATCACTGGTCAGCGCGGAAAGTCAAGAGGGCGTAATGGTTCAATAGCTTGGAATACCCCAAGCTATGTATATGGCAT